>NZ_JAELTX010000723.1 GCF_016429065.1 Pedobacter sp. ASV17 | reverse complement strand
GTTGGGTTGTGTACAAGTTTGATACTGCTTTGATGTACAGATGCCGCCAGCCGTTGAGCGTTACTACCTCTCTACGATAACTCGTAAACTACCAAGACGGGTAGAGAAAGGGACAAAAAAAAAAGGGACAGATCATATTTTAAGTTTGACCCAACATGTACGGACCCGTGTGCCGAGAGCCGCAAGCAGGATTTCCCAACGGTTTTGTGCCACTATGCGCTGTGAAACTTGTTACCGGCGCTGTAGTGTAACAATTTTGCGGCATGCAGCGATATGATATGCATGTGACGGCAAAAGCTATCTTGTCCCCTTTCAAGTGATTTGCTAACATGGTATCCGTCTCGTTGATTACAATATTTCCAATGCAGTAGTGAAATGCACAATGCGGAAAGCAAAC
>NZ_JAELTX010000722.1 GCF_016429065.1 Pedobacter sp. ASV17 | reverse complement strand
GCGTCAGATGTGTATAAGAGACAGGTGTTACACCGGCGGCAATGTAGTCGTCTACAGCCTGGTTGGTACTGTACTTTGTAGTGTCCATGTTGTCAGCGTCTGCGTAGACATTTGCTTGATGGCCAGTAGTGTTATCCCAAAACCCAGCATAGTCATAGGCCATCAAGTTCCAAATGTCAAGATACCGGTCCATTGCCTGGAAGTCCAGTACTTTGTAAAGAAACGGAGCCGCCGATGTAGCAGCACTGAGGACATAGTGGTACTTTTGGCCATTGCGTGCGGCGTACTCATCCAAAGCGCTGCGGGTCTCGTTGAGCAGTTGAACGTAATTCTGGGCTTCTTCCTTTGTCCTGTCTCTTATACACATCTCCGAGCCCACGAGACGAATTACAAGATC
>NZ_JAELTX010000721.1 GCF_016429065.1 Pedobacter sp. ASV17 | reverse complement strand
CCCCCCCCCCCCCCCCCCCCCCCCCCCCCCCCCCCCCCCCCCCCCCCCCCCCCCCCCCCCCCCCCGCCTCTTTTTAATCTTCCGCCGACCACCTTTCTCTACACACCGCCCCCCCCCCCCCCCCCCCCCCCCCCCCCCCCCCCCCCCCTGCTAGTGAGAGTATCTGTAAAAACAGCGCTGCCGTCGTCTCCGCGAGATGTAGGGACGAAGCTCGAGTGGCGACATTTGGCTGTAGAGACCACCAATGGGACCTGTCTCTTATACACATCTCCGAGCCCACGAGACGAATTACAAGATCTCGAATGCCGACTACTGCTTGAAAAAAGGGGGGGGTGGGGGGGGGGGGGGGGGGGGGGTGGGGGGGGGGGGGGGGGGGGGGGGGGGGGGGGGGGGGGGGG
>NZ_JAELTX010000720.1 GCF_016429065.1 Pedobacter sp. ASV17 | reverse complement strand
CCCCCCCCCCCCCCCCCCCCCCCCCCCCCCCCCCCCCCCCCCCCCCCCCCCCCCCCCCCCCCCCCCCCACCCTTTTTTTATAGCTGTAGACGGCATACGCGATCTTGTACTTCGTCTCGCCCCCCCCCCCATGCGCCCAAGACACAGGTATAAGTTTCAATATTTAAAGAAATTTTTAGTTTTAAAAAATTTGTATTTAAAAAAAGTTTGAAGTATTATTATTAAAAATTATGGAAAAACTTATTTAAATTCTGTCTCTTATACACATCTGACGCTGCCGACGACTGAGCCGGTGTGTAGTTAGCGGTGGTGGGCGGAGGATTAAAAAAGGGGGGGGGGGGGGGGGGGGGGGGGGGGGGGGGGGGGGGGGGGGGGGGGGGGGGGGGGGGGGGGGGGGG
>NZ_JAELTX010000719.1 GCF_016429065.1 Pedobacter sp. ASV17 | reverse complement strand
AATTACGACTTCCCCTGGACGCACAGCCAACTTGTTTGGATTTTTTGCGACGGCCGGCATATTGCTGAAAGGGATCGAAGATGGATTTTTTAAAGTCGGCCGTGGCTTCCGCCATGGCAAAAGGGCCGCCTTTCCCCTACACTTTTGGCGACCGAGTTGATGTGGACGAATCCATCTGGACACTTTACAATGGAACTAAACGAGTATGCCTCTCCAAGCTAGCAAGGCACATCACCAACCAACATTGCGCTAATGGTTTTCACTTTCAGGAGGACGGTTCAAACTGCAGCATTTTCGCGTTCGACATTACGACCGGAAAGGGCCGTCTGCCTCTGGCCAAAAACGCGTTGAAGAAGCTAAGAACTTTACGCCATCCGGGTGTCATTAAAGTCCTAGAC
>NZ_JAELTX010000718.1 GCF_016429065.1 Pedobacter sp. ASV17 | reverse complement strand
TCCTTGATGACGGGAAGGATCTTGGATTCGCGCAGAGCAGCAAGTTCAGGGTCTGAAGGTGGTTTGATCGGCTTTGCGATGGGGTCTCGACGTGCGACGCCAGAGCGATTGCGCCTTGATTTGCCCATTGCCGGGGATTTATGTTGAAAGTGTCTTTCTGAATTGACCGAGAGGGAAGTTTAACGGAGGGTAAGACAGCGCAATTGGTGTCGATACAAACGCTGTTGGTGCATGGGGGATATGTCCAGCCAAGAAACAAAAATCATATTGGGCGAGGTTGCTCACCAAGTCTTTTTGCGGGAGTGGTCTCGTGCCCCACCATTTAAAAAAAAAAAAACCGGCGGGCAGGCACGGCGGGCAGGATGGCGGCGGGGTCCTGTGTGTAGGCAGTACCAGGT
>NZ_JAELTX010000717.1 GCF_016429065.1 Pedobacter sp. ASV17 | reverse complement strand
GTCTCGTGGGCTCGGAGATGTGTATAAGAGACAGCAATAATGCCGATTCTCCTCTCCGCATCACGTACAGCAGTGGCACTCGTCGGATAGGCGTGGCCAACATACAAGTGCTTCAGACCCCCGTGCTCTGTCCATTCAGCAACCCAAGACGGCGCATGCGTAGTCTCGCAGTATGTCTTGATCTTGTCACCAGCAGCCGCCAACCTGTCCTCGTCGTTACAAATGTGCCGCGTGGCAGCATACTTGGCTTCAATGGCAGCGTGTGGATGCCCAGCAATAAGCAGCTTCCCGTCTTTGCATAACGATAGGTTATCAGGTATAAACGGTACTGGAATCTGCGCCGTGTATACCAGCGAGGCATAGTCATTCTCGTCCTGCAAAGTGTATAGATACACAGC
>NZ_JAELTX010000716.1 GCF_016429065.1 Pedobacter sp. ASV17 | reverse complement strand
AAACCTCACCGAACAAAAACATGCAATGTACGGCGACGAGCATCAGGATTACTTTTTGCTCTCTAGGAATGAACAACCGGCTGTAAAGCCAGATCCTCAGCCCGACATTAAACAAAAAAGCCTCATCGAATCCCAAAACCATACAGCTCTTCATTGGGCATGCGCCATGGGCGACGTTGATGTCATTAAACAACTGAAAAAGTTTAATGCTGGTGTCGCGGTCAAGAACATACGTGGCGAGTCTCCCTTTATGCGCTCTGTCAACTTTTCCATCTGATTTGAGAATCAGACCTTCCCTGCTGTCATTATAGTTCTCTTCGATACTGCAGTTGCGCGCGACAATGCTGGATGCTCTGTTTTTCTCCACGCTGCCGTTATGAAGTATGGCCGTGTCTACTG
>NZ_JAELTX010000715.1 GCF_016429065.1 Pedobacter sp. ASV17 | reverse complement strand
GTATCTAGATGCAGTCTGCCAAAACCAGGATGTATAATGGTCGTGTAGAGACTGAAGATCGATCAGTCGTGGGCAAGTCGATTTCGGACTTTGCGGACACGAGAGGCAAAGTGCGGAGATTGGAGGGCACGACGCGGACAATGGCAAACAGATATAGGAAAAAAGACAGCGGGACAGTAGCGCCAAAAACAAGGGGCAGCGGGGCGTGTCGGATGAATGAAGCGACAACGACGTTGCTCTCCAAAGACGTGAAGCAGAAGCAAGGTGGCCTGAGGACGAGCGACGAGGCGCAATACTTGTAAAGAAGGGGAGGAGTGGACAGAGAAAAGAGAACGAGGTGATGATGTACTCGCGGAGGGTGGGTGCGTGGAAACGACAGCAAAGTGGGTGCCCTCAGCC
>NZ_JAELTX010000074.1 GCF_016429065.1 Pedobacter sp. ASV17 | reverse complement strand
GGGTTGATGATAGAAAATACTATGTCAACTTTCAGTTTAGGGATATAAGTTCCTTCTTCTTTTATGGTAGTTCCCGATTGGTGCTCTAAATCAGAAATAATGAAATCTAAAGTTTTATTACAGGAATAGAAAACGCTGTAATTTTCCCCAAGATATGCGTTTAGGTATTGGCTGAATTTCTTCGAAAATTCTTCATAATAGCTTATTTCGTTCTGGATCACTATTTCAATTTTACGTTTAGGTTATCTACTTTAATTTTTGTTTTAATAAGCTGTTGGTTCAGGCTATTACTTACGGATGAACAAATAAACGCTCTGTCATTTGTTGGATTAATGACTAATAAAGGACTGTCAAAAGTATTTCCTATGGTTTTCAAAGTTAATATTTCCGATGTATGGCTTTGAATAATATCATCCATTGAACCCGTGTGTCTTTTTCCGTTTAAAGTTTCTGCAAAAAGATAGGCGATACCTTGGTCAATTCCTGTAAAACTTTCAAAATCTTCGTGTCCTATAAATCTTGAAACCTTTATTTTTTGTGTTGAAATTACCAGTTCAGGAAAATATTCTGATTGAATTTCTTTAAGTTTTTTCAAAAGCTCTTTTTTCGTTCCTTTTGATAATCTCGGAAAGAAATTGATGTATCTGTTTTTGTTATTAACTAACTTTTCAATTTCCTCAACAGGTGCGTGTGGACATTCCAAAACGGTACAAAAATGATGATAGTGAAAGAACAATTTGTTTCTCACTTCAATTGGTAATTCATTAGAATTTTGGTCTGTATGAACTGAAACCGGGCTTGGTGTTCTTAACTTTCTTAAAATACACGGAATTTGTTCTTCTTTCTTTTGGTGTTTTTCAATTTTTGTTACATCAATAGATTTCGCTTGTAATGCAAACGAATATTGAGTAAGGAATGAACGAACCAAGAACCGAATTTTAAACCCTTTTTTCCAGCCTATGTAATCAGGGTCGGATGCTGAATGTTGGTTAGGATGATTGTACAAAATTTGGTCGGTTATCGAACCCAAATCAGTTAGCCAAGAACACAATTGTACAACTAATTTAAAATTTCTTGTACTTCCGGGAATTTCAATAGAAACAACTGGCGCATCATCGGTAAATCTTCTATGCGACAAAGTCAAACTTGCTCTTGCGTCAAAAATTCCAGATAAGAAACTTGCTGTATTTATGCCTGTCAACTTTGATTTAGCAATTGATAAGTCAGCAGAAGAAAGCAGAAATCCACCAATTGGCAATCCCAAATATTGTAAATCATTTTTTAAACTTGAAATATTTGAATTGTCAATAGGCATAATTAACCATTTACCGTTTCCAATATCATAAGTTACATTGAAGTTGTATGATGAATTGAAATATTGGCAAATTTTCGTAAGAATATCTGTTGCAATGATATTCATACGTTTCGGTTCCATTCCCCATTTCTTGAACGGAAGGTCAATAACAAAGGTATTTTCGTCTATTTTTCCACTTCCAACCAGTAACCCTAATATATATGCTTTTATATGGTTAATCTGCTCCATTTTCTAAATGCATTTCTAAAGCTTTGGCTATAACCCAAGCAAATACAGGAGGTACTGCATTTCCGATTACTTTATAAGCATTTGCTATAGTTTTGTAAGGGAAATTAAAATTATCTGGGAAAGATTGAATTCTTGCAATCTCTCTAATTGTAAATCTTCTGTCCTCAAAAGGGTGGGTAATGCCACAGTTTTCGGGTTGAGCCGAAGCCGTAATTGTACCATTAATTTCGCCCAATGCAAACCTGCGATAAAAGTTAGGTGCATGATATTTTTTTGGGTTGTCCCAAATTTTTCTAAAACGCTCTGACATATCTTCAGGGTCCATACTTTTCCAAGATTTACCTTTAGAGATTGTTTTACTAATTTTAGTTAATGGCGTTTTCTTTTTGAACTTCGCTAACGCTTCTTTACCATCTTCACAAGGTCCAATTTTGTCAACCATATATTGCCCTCCTGGGGAATATTTCCAAAAATCATTCGCTTGTGGTGCATTTTTCGGAATATCACATAAAGCAGAGCCAAGATATAAATCGTAAGGGTTATCTGTTTCGTTTGGCAAATTATATTCCGCCACAATTTGGTCTAGTAAACTGAAATCAAAATAATCTAGGTCTTTTCTAATACCAATGATTATTAATCGTTGACGATTAGATGGAACGCCGTAATTGCTTGTTTTTAAAAGTTTGTAACAAGTTTTAAATCCTAATTTTTCGGTACGTTTTACAATTTCATCTGGTATACTTGTTCCATCTTCCATTTTAGAAGACATTATACCCTTAACGTTTTCAAAAACAAATCCTATGGGTTGGTTTTCTCTTTCTAAACCCACTCTGAGAAGTTTTTCACATTCCTCAAAAAGGTTTCCTCTTTCATCATTGATACCTTTTCTTAATCCTGCGTTTGAGAATGGCTGACAAGGAAAACCCGCAAGCAAAAAGTCAAAATCGGGAATATTTTCAAAGTCAACATCTTTTATATCTTCACGATGTAATTCGTGATTATTGAAAAAAGAGGTATTTGCATTATAAACGTATTCTGCCGCTGGGTCAATATCGTTTGAATATTCAATTTTGAATTTTGTTTTGTCGAAATGCCTATCTCTGAAATCAAAGTTTCCCGAAAAACCCAAATCTAAACCTCCGCAACCGCTAAATAGCGACACGATTTTGAATGTTTTATTCTTATTTGTAGATTTTTTGTGCTTATTGGTTTTAAAGTCAATAAACATTTGCGGTTCTTCCACAGTTGAAATTGTTTCTAATTCTGTTTGGTTATACATAATGTTTATAGCTTAATCGTTGTTTGTATTGTGTTTTTCTGTCTGATGTATTTTACCTTTTCCTCTGCGAGAGTAAGTACATTATCGTTGCACTTGTATTGATAAAGTGTATTTGCAATTTTTTCGCTTATCAATTCAGATTTTATTGTCTCCAAATCAAGGTTAAAAGTTTCTGCAAGTTTAGGTAAACAAGTCTCGTCAAATTCTTTTTTCCCAGTTTCAATTTTGCTCAATGCACCAGAGTCGATACCAAGTTTTGCACCTAATTGAGTAAGTGTCAACCCGCTTTGAGTTCTTAAAGTTCTAATATATCCTCCAAAGTTTGCTTCCATTGTCTTGATTTTTTAGT
Organism: Pedobacter sp. ASV17; assembly: GCF_016429065.1. Taxonomy (GTDB): domain Bacteria; phylum Bacteroidota; class Bacteroidia; order Sphingobacteriales; family Sphingobacteriaceae; genus Pedobacter. The sequence goes on along the minus strand of NZ_JAELTX010000074.1, from coordinate 23,995 downwards.
CTTGACGATTTTGACAAAAATAGGAATTTATATTCTGTCATGCCAATTTTTTTAGCAAAATATTTTAAGTGGTGGGTGGGTTTGGGTGAGTTGACAAAATTGCAGCTCTTTTACAGAATTTGGTCTATGCTTTGGCTTTCCGCAGCTTGCAAATGTGCTGCAGTGTGCGGTGGTTTTTCGAGCTTTTGTTTGTCAGTTGATTGTTGTACGGTCACTCGGTTTGGGTTGTAGACAACCTATATATCTGACGCTATCAGAACAATCTATCCAAATATAGCTGTATTTATCTCTGTTTTTTATCCCTTTTGAAAAAAGAATATTGCGATTATCTAAATTTATAAAACTAGCTTTTAAAGTATTTTACTGACTTTAGCATATGCAACTAGCATTTTGCTCACCGCCTGCGAACCGAGCCCATATGTCAAAGGATAAGTGCATAGCACGGCTTTGACTATATTCTACATAAGCGCAGTATGGACGATTGCGCAGGTGAGCAGGAAAAGTGGAAAGCGGTTAGCTTTATCCAGGATGAAGCGCAGCAAATCCTAGATATAAGCTAGGGAAAGCTTTCACGGAGCAACCGAAGACCAAACTAAAAACCATGACAGAGTGAAACGATGGTGTGTGTTTTTTGAGGGCTGAGCCTTGCGGAGTACCGATCTTCCTAATAATGTTTGCACTGTCTAAACCCAAGCACCGCAATACTAAAGTTTAGCACTTCCATTAATAGAAATTACTTGCTTTAATTTAGCCCCAAAGTGAAGACTAAATCATTCCTTTCCCTCGATACGCAACAGATGTGAGTAAGGAATGGTCTTAGAATGATAATATTTTAGAACTTATAAGTTGAATATTTAAAGATTGCATACCACATTCAAATCTTCTTACCAAAAACCCTCTCAATATCTTTAGATAGACTATTTGCCTCAGTTCTGCAGGTAATTACATCTTTTAAAAACAGCAAATATTCTTTTCGTTTGAAAAAATCTAAATTAAAAGATTTAGTTAGAGTTAAGAACAAAACAGTAAACTTCAACGACCAAGGTTTATCAGTTTTATTAGCCTCTCCGAATTGCTCTCTAATCATACTTTCAACATCTTTTTGAAATTTTGCAGCTGTTTTTGTATTTGAGGTTATTTCTTCAATTTTATTTCGAATTGATTTAATTTTACCGCTATCTTTTAGCTGAATAATAACTGACAGCAAGTCTTCTGAGGATGTTGCTTGGGATAGAACATAGTGTGTTATCGATGGAAAGACAAAATTACGGTCAATCCCAATATGCAAATCACTATACCATAGATTATTCTTCTCTTGTTTAATTCTCTCGTCAATTTTTTCTAATGTCTTGTCAAAAGAACAAATATCACTTCTTTCAGCAATTATTTTATCTGCTCTTTCTGGACTAACAAAAAGGTCTGTTTTAAGTTGCTTTGCCGAAAATAAATAGTTTTTAACTCCTTGGTCTGAGTAGCTCTCCTCACTATTCCAATCTATTTTTAAGCTATCTGGATTAATGGGATTTACCAATAATAAAGCATTCAGTTGAAACCATTTAAATTTTTGCCAATCGGCTTCAAAGCCATTAGCTAAAAAATTTGTTTCATCATAGAGAAGAATTGAATTAATAAAGTGTGAAAGACCACCCATTGACCTAACGAACTCTTGTTTATTCAAAGGCTGATAAACTTCTCTATTTTCTAGTAAAATTCCAGAATGCTCTAAAGACCAATTGTCAATTAATGATTTTCTAATATTATTCACGTAGTATTATCCTTAAAACTATATTTAAAGATATGAGATAATATCCTTTGTTTCGATACGAAATCATAAAGACTAAACCATTCCTTTCCCTTTGGTAAGCCAAAAATGAGGATGAGAAATGGATTTAGGATGGGTAGCTTTCTTTTATGAATATGTCCCATAGGATAAAAGCTCCTATTAAAACATTAGCGAAGAAAAAGCCCTTTAAAAATCAATTCGGCGTTTCTCAATCCAAAATAAACTAGGATGAACGCCATAATAATATTTAGCACTCCAAAATAATTATAAATGAAAGTATTGGTTAACTGAACTTTAAAAAGTCTTAAACCTATAAGAAATCCACCCAATATGGCACCAATAAGTTCTGTGATATAAAATAACCCAAACCCTGCAAAATCAGATTCCCAAGGGAAAATCCATACCATACAACACAGTGATATTATCAGCAATATAGAAATTAGGGAATAACGATATCTTGGTCGAAGCTTAATTTCATAGCAAGAGCGTCTAGTGTTAGTTAATTAATTCTAAACTAATACTTACATTTTAATTTTACAACTGATATTAAGCAAGCCTTTTTATCTATTTCTCTTAATGATCAACAAATCGAAAAAGCCCAACAAAATAATCCAAGCTGCAAAAATAAATGTCAATGGAACGCTGATGACATTTGCCAGAAACGGTAAAATCAATAGACCAATGCCCAGTAAAACAGAGATAACACCAGTAGTGTATTTTAAAGGCTTCGAATAAATCCACTTTAGCGACATAATGATATCTATAAGCAGCAAAATCGCGTATACAAGACCTATAAAATTCACTAATTTTTCAGGCCCTCTTAAATTGCTGATCCCTAAGTTACTGACAGCACTGATCATCACAGCGAATGCAAATATCCCTTTGGTTACTATCCACAAATAATAGGTTGATTGATAAAATTGACGCATGTTTTGTTATTGTTTAAAGATTTACTAGACCAACTGTGGTTATTAAGGCAGCGCTTTAGCATATTGATTATTAAATGTTCATTCTAGCAGTAAAATACAATCTCGCAGCCTTTTGCTATGCATTCCAATGTTTCGCCTTTTAAAAAAAGAAATGTCGTTTATTTAATCAGGCCTTTGTCACTTAGAACTTATCTATTAATCGGTATACGCGCAACCAATAACCTATTGCCGTAACCACTATAAAACCTATCAAGAGCTGCAAATAAGTAATCAACAGTGATTGACTTGTTTCCCATTCAGATGGTAAGTAATCTTGATTTAGGCTCGTTATAAATCCAATGATCTGCTGAAAGAAAAGCAAAAAGAATATCAGGAGTGAAGCGATAATCCTGATCCATTTAGCGTTTCGAATATGCTTAAACCATAGCGTTTGGCTCACTAAAGCTATAATTGCTATTTTTAAAATGATGAAGCCCAAAAAACTTACAGCCGGCCCATTGTGGTGATTCAATCCCTCATCAACTTGAGAAAAATAAGGTTTTGCAAGAGTATAAACATCTAACAAGAGGGATAAAGTCCCCGCAAATATGGTCAAAATTATGACTACACCGTCTAACCTTTTCACCAAACTTCCCTTAACAAACAGCATTAATAAATTAAAGCAGGCAAAACCAAACAACTGTGCCGAAACAATAGATTGAAATATGATGATGGGTTCCAATTGAGATATAAGTGAATTCATTTGAGTGTAATGCGTTAGTAAAGTGTGTGTTTAGTAGTTTAAATAATTGAGTTTTTTTCTTCACAGGCTATTTACTCCTAAACTAACTTTTTTCGTTGAATATTTACAAATGGCACACTTATTTAGCACAAGCACTGTTTCGCTAATGCTTGCGCTAGAGGGGGGCGCTCTCTGTTCTCGAGAAAAACTAATCTACAACTGGGAGAGGAGGTGGAGGCGTAAATTTCAATAAAGTATCTCCATAGCCTTGCTCCTCTTGGAATTCTCCTGCTTCAACAACTGTAAATCCAGCACCGCGATACCATCCTACAGCAGAGTATGCTACTTGAACGTAAATGGCCTTCTGCAATGCAATAGCCTTCTCTTTAGCCCTTTCCATTACCGCAGATCCTCCGCCTTTAAGTTCTGGATGACCAATCAGCCACCTGATGTAAAAGAACTGTTCTTCTGGTGCCTGATATCCTGATGCGTCCTCCAACAATGGGCGCTCCCATTCTTCCATCACAAGAAAAGCAATCTTAGTTGCAAGGGGATCATCTCCATAATGAGCCGACAAGGTGAAATTATTTGGTTCCCCCGCTTGCATATACTCTCTATTTTCAGGTTTAGCCATATCTCCAGCTACATCTTCTCCTTCGTCATACTGATCCCAATTCCATCCCGATGATAGTTCCTCTGGCAATACCTCATCATCGCCCTTGTACTTTACCTGACCGATACTTCGCCTTCTTTTAAGTGCCGCACCTCGCCATGCCTGCTGTATTTCATTTAATCGTTGAGATACCAACCCACTTAGCTCTTCATCTTCTGGAATTTCAACTATCTCCATTGGCCTTTGTTCTCTCGGTTCTATTTCCGAAAATTTTATGGTCTCTGATCTTATATACACGTTCCGACCTGCGTAACTCTTATCATCTACAGCCAAAACTAGGTACCATTTATGCTTTAATTCTTTTGTAATATCAGCCCGCCTCTTGTCTCTATTTTCCTGATTGGAACTACGCCTTGACATAAATATCCGCTCATCATCTACCACTATCCGTTGGCCACGAACCAATTCTCCTTCTTCCACAGACAATTCACCATCTTGCCATCCCTCCTCTGTATCCTCTCCAAACAGGCTATCGCCTTGATCACGTACAAGATGGGTAATCGACCATTCTACCTCCGCCTCACGGGCTTTCATTTGCACGATCGAATGACCCGAAGACGATGTTTGACAAGTATGATTAACTCCAGTTTTCTGCATCAACTGCAAAGCCTTCTCCCCCATCACATCAGCCTCTTTTTCTAAATCAGCATTATCATTGATGTTAACCTTACCTTTCATTTGAATAGTAGGCTGAACCCTGCCCTGCTTTTGCTGTACCACATGCCAAGCCTCATGCGGCAAATGTTTCTCTTGCCCTGATGCAATATGGATATCAGTTCCTTGTGCATAAGCATGTGCTTGTAATTGGCCTGGTTTATCAGAGTTGTAATGCACTTTCACATCATCCATAGCATAACCAGAAAGATTTTCAATTCCCGATTTTAGGTTATCTGGCAAGCCTGTGTTGTTTTCTTTCTTCTGGATAGCAACCTCTTGCTGAGCACTATAACCATCAGCCATAGCTTGTAATTGAGTCGTTTGTTTGACTTGCAGACTGTTGTTTGCCGTCTCCTGTAGCTTTTGTAGAGCAACCGCTTCAGGCCTATCATCCACCAACTGCAAGGTAGCTCCACTATTGTTCTGCTTTTGAGCAATGGTATTGACAATCGATTTGTCTTTATCGTCCTGTGTTTTGTCAGTGTGTGTATTCATTGTATACTCTCTTTAACTCCATTGAGCTCCCAGAACTGTTTGGCGACACCCAAGCCCTTAAAATCGATGCTAAATCAGATACAAACGTATATTAGAATGATCTAAAAATATCTAATACGTATTGGCAAGCCTAAGAGAGAATCGAGCTGTTAATTTACTCTAAGCTAAGGCTTTCATTAGACATTTACAAATGTTTGCTTATGGATATCAAAGGGTATTACCTAGTAGCCATGAATATATTATAACTTTAATTTTGGCCGAATTTTAGAATATCGGCAGCAAGCTATACTTTATTCACAGCTTGTAAGATTTCTTTAACATCATTATGTAAAGATGCTTTGCTTTGGAACTTCGTATCAATTAGTTGTTGTACTTGTAAATTGTCTTTATAAAACTCTTTGAGCTCCGTTTTAAATTTATCTAGCCTCATGGTATTAATTAAAAAGGCGTAGGCGCCGTCTGCCTTTTCAAAAGTATAGAAAGTCCCCACAACAGCACCATTTTGATTGACGGTTTGGGCCCAATACAGAGAGCTCTTTGGTCCAATAACTAGCGACTGAAGAAACCTGAGGTTATTTTTTGCATTAAATGGTTTGGCGTAAAATTGATATTGCTTTCCATTTAATAAAAACTCAAAGCTATTGATATCCTCTGGTTTAAGTGTAAGGGTTCCCTTAACACTGTCGACAATTTTTACCTTAAAAAACAATTTTGATAAATCTTCAGCAACAAAGATTGAACTCGGCACTACAATTTTAGCACTGATGGTTTCATTAGTTTTTGTGACATAACTGCCAGAAACTGTAGTTTGCGCAAATGAATAACCAAATGAGGTTAACAATAGAAATAATAAAAAAGAATACTTCATGGGGAATTTTGAGTTTGTTTTATTTGTTTTTATCTCTTTAAATTTTGGCAAAAACCTTAATACTTTGTTGAATATCCCCCTACAATATCACCACTATCCCCTCTTTAAAAACTCAAGCATTAATTGGCTCTAAGCTAAGCCTTTCGTCAGAAATTTACAAATTGATTGCCTACAATAAACGAGGATTACTGAACTGCCCTATATCAAAACTTTTAGTACTTTAGCCATATATGCTCCAATACTATAAATATCCGCTTAAGGTATGGTTAACTAGTGCATTATTAGGTTCCATATTTTTCATGGTTTATTTTATATCATATTCAGCGAAAAGTATTTCCCTTGAAGCCATTGGTTTTTTCTTTATCATGCTTTTGTTTAGCATATTGTATGCTGTGCCATGCTGGATTATGCTCATGCTAACTTACCGCTCGGTGCTAAGCCATTTGAGCAACCTTTTATTGGTCAAATTATTGATGACAATAAGTGCTCAGATCTATTTTATATCACTACTATATATATTCATAGGTAAACAACTGTTCAGCCACCCTCTTGGTTCCTTAGATATTATCATCCCTTTTTCTGCTGCACTTTTGATTTCAACATTAATATTTAGCGTTAATCCAAAATCATGAATATCGCTTAACTCCTCAATATTATTTACCATATTTATCACTTGTTAACGATTTCCCATGTGCAAATTCCTTCTAATAACGTTTCTTTCCCTTTCTACTCACTTTTTGGTGAAAGCGCAAAAAGCACCAAACAAGCAGCCTATTGCTAATTTTGCCACCATCCAATTCCCTGCAAAACCAACCGTATTGGATACATTAGGGGTCCGAACTTTTCACTACGCCGATTCTTTAGCTGACTATATCGTTACGGTGAAGGACATGACGGAGATGAAGGGCTTTCAATTGAAATTTGAAAATTTGGATGAATTTTACGATGGTGTAAAAAAGGGTACTCTTGAGGCAAGTAAGGGAACATTAACGAGCCAAAAACCATTTACCATCGCTGGCCTCAAAGGTTCTGAACTGATTTATACCACACCTAACCCCGACTTGCCCAATTTAGGGTTTAAAAGAATGCTATTTATAGAAGGATTGGCAATTAGTATTGATTTCATTACTTACGCGAAAGACGAGCAGCAAACCAAAGCAAGCCGAGAAACCTTTTTTAATTCTTTATCCTTTACAGGCGACCCAAAACTTTTAAAACAAGAAACCATTGCTTCAACGGATGAACTAGCCAACGGTTTCGCTTATCAACTGGGCAGGGTGACTGGCTACGTGCTCATCATTTTATTAGTGATCTGGGTCATTAAACGCTTAACAAGGAAGAAGTCTTAAACTTAAGGTATCTATAAAGTGACTATAGGCACAAGTCATCTCCACTCAACCCAAAACACAAGACTTGCGCTAAAGTGGGTTCGGCTTTTTTGTTATTATTTTATTTTTATCGTCCAATTGTTTCGTGTCTCCAAACAGCGATTACATTTGTGTCTGCGTGATGTTCTTCAGGATTATTTTCAAATAGTCGTTTTTTTATGTCGTATGCTTTTTCAAGTCTATCAATGAGTCCTCTATCATTTAGGTCTGTCGGCAAAAATGTTTCGTCAAAGCCTCCACAATTAGTCAAAGCACTTATATTGAAATCTTGGTCAAGCAACTCATATCCAATAAATTCATATCCATCAACATTAATTTCGCTACATTCTTTTTCTGGTTCTATAACAACAGTCAAAACATTAAATTTTTCTTTTTTATTCAATCGTTTAAATACAAAATCAATCGACGTAAAAAATCCAGTTTGATATTGTTCAACAACGTGAATATAATTCCAATCGTCAACATCGTTATAATCAGGCTCGACTAAAATTTCATTTAGCATTCCGTCAAGCGAAACAAGTTCTGTCAAATGTGTTAATTTAGACCATTCAATATACTTTTCCCAAGACATTCCGTCCTCGTCATAAGTCTTATCGTACGTGCCTCTTGCTGTAAATAGAAATGTCATCTTTTAATTTGTTATGCCGTCCATTAAGCCGACAGCTAACTAATATATATGCGCTAAGTGGGTCGGTTTGGCTAATGCTTGCACTAGAGAGGTTATGGAAAAGACCCCTCAACTTATAGTTTGTTTTAATTTTATAATGGTATCACCTTCTAAATTCTGTTCAGACAGAGATGATTGGATAAGCTCATTACTAAATGTAAATTCCACTATTTCAAAAGCATTAAACGCTCTAATCAATAATTGCTGATTACTAGCGTAAAATAGAAATATATTTTCGTTTTCAATATTTTCATCAATAGGTTGATGGGGATGCTTTATTTCTACATCCCATAATGGGCTTTCTTGATTATTTTTAGAATATACCTGATAGCTTTCTCCATATACCTCTATTTTATTGATAATAAAATCCTGTGATATCGGGTAGCTAAGTGCGGGCAAACGTTCTCCTATTTGTTCAACCTTTTCAATTGATTGCACTTTTGTTATTTGGAATGTTATAAAATCATCTCCAAAATTTGTTTCGCTAAATTCTGCTGCCAATTTAATATATCCGGAAACCTCTTTAAAAGATAAATAGATTTCTTCAACACCATTAAATAAAAGACCGTCCAGCTTATACAAATGACGTGGCGCATCAATGGAAATCAAAGTCTTTCCGATTAAACTTTTCAGTAATTTCATTTCCAAAGAAGATAAGTGATGAGTTTTCTCTATTGTCATAACTACACCACCAACCTTCTATGATAATTGATCTGCCCCAAATGATAATTCAAATGTGTACTTAAATGCACTAAGAAATACTCGGTGGACGTTTTTTCCTGCAACACCAATAATGGATACTCCTGCTGCATTTCTACATCGGTTACGTTTTGCAGGGCATCCTTAATCACGGTGATGGTATTATTCAATTTGGCAATCAGTTCTTCTCGGGGTACATTCTTTAATGAAAACTCCAATTCACGGTTTCTTACATAAGCTGTTTTGCCCATTTCCTTTCCAATGTAGGTATTTAAATTACCAACCAAGTGCAACACTAGGTTCCCAGCTGAATTGGCAATATTCTTTTCAATACGCCACAAATCAGCTTCATTAGGATAAAGTTCCAGTTCGTTGATCACTCTTTTCAAATCCCTTTCAAAAAGGGCTATTAATGTATGATTTAGCATCTATTTTCCTATTTAATTCCTTCCAACAACAATTTCTTGATCAGCACAATTTGCCCTAAATGGTAATAACTATGCTCAATCATGGCTTGAATATTACGGTTGTAAGTACTGTATTTTTCATCCACAAACACATCGCCCAATTGAGCCTTGGGCATCTTTTCTACCCAAGCGGTAAATTCTTCGGCATCATACCAAAAGGTAGATAGAAATGCTTCCCATTGTGCCTGCGAAGTAATAGGCGGAAAATCGAAACTATATTGGTCTTTAATATCCAAAGTGCCCCCTTTAAACACTTGGTTAATGCCATTAATGTAATAATGCACATGTTGGGCCAAGGCGGCAATGGTGTTTAAGCTAGCCACTTGGGCCGTAGCCGTTTGCCAATCTAAATGTGCCAATTGATCTTTATAATTGGTATTGGCAATCCAAGTACCGTTCAATATCACTTCGGCAAATCTTTTGGCTATTTCTTTGGTATTTTCCATCGTTTATTTTTTGTTCAGGAACTTCTCAATCATCGGCACCACAAACTCGCTGTCCTTGGTTTGGGGCGTTAAAGTGGTGACCTCGCCAATATATTCGCCATGTCCACCAGGAATAATGGCCAATTCCGAGTTGGCAATGAGTCGATGCAGTTGCAGGGCATGTTCTGGAGTAATCACATCTTTATCTCCAATGATGATGAGCGTAGGCACTTTAATGGCGGCAATCTTTTCATCTGCAATATCCTTAAAAACCATCATCCTTTGTGCATCCTTATCATGCATGGCCTGCAAACCTTTTTGGCTAGGGTTCACTTTCAAATAAGCTTCCTTTAAAGGGGCTGGCATATTATCCAGCGAGGCCTGTTTCATAAAATCCCAAAACTGCGGTGGCACGCCACTCCGTTTGGCCAAAGCCGAAGCCAAAATGATTTTGTTCACCACTTGTGGATGACGGATGGCGATTTGCATGGTGGTAGTACCGCCATTGCTAAAACCCAAGAAATCGGCCTTGACCACGTTCAAATACTTCAACAATGCCGCTACGTCATCAGCATCCTGCTCAAAAGTCACGCCCGCATCCCGATCACTGGTACGGCCATGCGCCTGCAGTTCAACCGCAATAATCTTCCTGTTTTTGGCAAACAAAGGAATCACCCTTTTAAAATTAGACTGAATGGTAGAGCCACCACCGTGAATGAGCACCAGGGGCTCTCCTTCGCCATAAATTTCATAGTATAGGTTGATGCCATTTACGGCCGCATAGCCATGGGTAAATGATGCACTATCTTTTGGATTGTCCATAGTTTCTGTGTTTTGAGGTTTTTGCTGTTGGCAGGAGATCAATATTAAACCCAACCATACTCCACACATTAACAACAATTTGAGGGCTAGGGTTTGTTTGTTCATGCAATGCGCCATGGTGAGGAGTTTCAATTTAACACCAAGATAAAAGGACGTTTTGATAATCGCAAACCGAGTAAGAATCAACGTAGCATTTAAGCTTTGGAACGCATGTTTTCGCCATCCTTAAAGTGCAGCCTTCTGAACACCAATCCCGAGAGGATGGTTAAGCCACCAATGACCAAAAAGGTATAACGAAAAGCATTGTGGATTTCGTTATGGATGAGCTTGGCATCGCCCTGAAAAATCTTTAACACAATTAATCCAAAGGCTACTCCAAAACCAATGGCCAATTGCTGGTTTACGGAAACCAAGGAATTGCCACTACTGGTATGGTATTGTCTTAAATCGGCAATGGAAATGGAATTCATGGCCGTAAATTGTATAGAGTTGAAAAATCCTAGCGTAGCAATAATGGGCACGTACCAATAAATAGAAGTATGGATCACAGGAATAGCCATACAACAAATCAATAGCCCTATTAAAAAGGTATTCACCATCAAGGTGTTTCGGTAACCAAAAGTCTCTAGGATTTTAATCACGGCTGATTTACCAAACATGGCCGTAACGGCCATTGGAGCAATGATCCAACCCGAAGTAACAGCCGATTGTCCGTAGGCAATTTGGATCATCATGGGCAACAACAAAGGCACCGAACTGATGCCCAAGCGGGTGGCCAAATTCCCTACAATACCTACCCTAAAAGTACGCACTTTGAACAAATTGAGCGGAAAAATGGGGTTATTGTCTCTGCTGGCATGTCGGTAATAGAAATACAGCATTAAAAAGCCCAGCAACAATACCGTTAATACAGGCGTTACGTGAACGGTATTGCCAAACAGCTCCAAAGCAATGGAAAGCAACAAAGAAGCCGCAGCAAAAATGAGAAATCCTTTGAGGTCGAAATCAATAATATTAGAGCGATAATCGGGCATGTATTTTAGGCTTAACACAATGCCAATCATCCCAATGGGAATGTTGATGAGAAAAATCCAGTGCCACGACAGGTAGTCGACCATATAGCCTCCCACCAAAGGACCCAGTACGGGACCAATCAGCGCAGGAATAATGGCGAAGTTCATGGCTTTGAGCAGTTCGTTTTTTGGAAAGGTTTTAATGAGGGCCAGTTTACCTACAGGTGTCATTAAACTACCACCTACGCCTTGGATCATTCGGGAAATTACGAGCTCGTTGAGGTTACCCGAAAGGGAACAAAATAATGAGCCAACGCTGAACAAGATCAGGGCAAAGATGAAGATTTTCTTTGTTCCAAATTTATCGGCCAAAAAACCACTTACAGGCATAAAAACTGCCAAGGTAAGCACATAGCTAATGATCGCATTTTGCATGTTAAGCGGCGATTCATTTAAGTCTTTGGCGATGGTAGGCAGCGAAGTATTGAGGATGGTGGAATCCAGCATCTGCATAAAAATAGAAGTAGCCAAAATGATGGGCAGCAACTTTTTAGTAGAGGTGGTATGTGAGGCTGTTTCTTCCAAATGTACTTGCGATGTTATATAGGTAAAGCTACGGTTTCCGTTACATTTTAGCGGCCATTTTTGTGATTTTGTTTAAGGGTATGACATGGCGCTTACACTTTGTAGTTTATTGGTTCATTAGTTCACTGGTTAATTGGTTAATCGTTTAACTGGTTAATTGTTAATTTGTCATCCAGAACGTAACCTGTACCGACACTTCGATAGCGAAAGACTCGATTATACTCCTTGTCATCCAGAGCGTAACTTGTACCGACTATTCGGTAGCGAAGGATCTCATTAGTGCTGGATTGGAGATTCCATCCCGAAGTATCGGGACCAGCAAGCTATACTCGGAATGACAAAAAAACGGCATAGCGCAACAGCGAGAACAAGAACAACACTAAAGAAAGACAACAAACTTTAACCTTCTTTTATGTCCTCATTCAAAAACTTCCAATTAGGATTTTCGTATGCGATTAAAGCATCCTTTTTTGCCCGCGACCATCCTTTTACTTCCTTTTACTTCCTTTTCTCTATCGATAGCGTCATTGATGTATTGATAACGCTCATAGTGTACCAAATAAAAGCACTTATATTTTTTAGTGAATGACTTTGCGTTCTCGCCTTTGCTGTGCTGTTCAATTCTTACTTCCAAATTGTTAGTTACACCAATGTATAGCACCGTTTTATAAAGGTTCGTTAAAATATAGACGAAGTAGTTGTGTTGTTTTGTCATAGAAGTAGGTTTGATTAAAAATAATCAAAAAAAGGCGAAATGGAGATGATGGTGTTTATACATTTTATCCTCCAGAGCATAACCTCCTTGTAATTCACAGTGAAACGAAGGATCTCTTTTTGTACTGTTTTTGGAGATTCCTCACTGCGTTCGGAATGACAAACAGGACACAGAGTAGCGGGAAGGCTAAAACGAAGGAAAATTAGGACGCTATTGTATGCGCTTTGTCATCCAGAGCGTAACTTGTACCGACTATTCGGTAGCGAAGGATCTCATTAGTGCTGGATTGGAGATTCCATCCCGAAGTATTGGGACGAGCAAGCTATACTCGGAATGACAAAAACGGAGCTAAATAACAAACAGGATGCAGAATTTTGGGAAGATAAGAATGTACTGTTCTCTATGCTCTTTGTCATCCAGAACGTAACCTGTACCGACACTTCGATAGCGAAAGACTCGATTATACTCCTTGTCATCCAGAGCGTAACTTGTACCGACTATTCGGTAGCGAAGGATCTCATTAGTGCTGGATTGGAGATTCCTTCCCGAAGTATCGGGACTGGCAAGCTATATTCGGAATGACAAAAAGGGATGTAGCGAAAAATCGATACATACTAACATGTCCAACCAACCAACCATCTTTACGACTCCCAGCAGCCTCTTGTTTTGGCAAGGTCTATCATCAGTTGTCCTTGTGGCATCATCAAGCCTTTGCTGATCATTTCGTACGCCCGCTCTCGGTTGATGGCGCTCCACCTACTTCTCCTTGGATTTCGTGGGCCAAAGGTGAGGTAATAACTTTCGTGGTCTCTTTTCTTGCACAAGCTGTCTATCCAGCCAAAACAAAGGGCTTCTTCAGTGGCTTCGCTTAAGCTAATGCTTGGCACTAGACTTTTTTTGGTGTAAAGGATAAGCCACACCGAATTGCCAGTACTACAATTTTCGATCAGCCATCTGCGCCATTCGTTTCTACCAGGAGCATAAACTGCTATTTTTCCATCTTTAGTTTCCATGATTTAGGGTTTGATAAAACGAAATTATCAACCCTTACTGACAGCCCTATGGCAGTGCATAAATTCTATTTGAAAAAATAATAATGGATTATAGAGGAAGGGGGATTAAGGCGAGCGAAAAAGTGTTAACGAGGTACGAAAACGACCGAGAGATTGCTTCGTACCTCGCAATGATGTACCTTTTCAAAAAAAACTGTTACAGGATAGAAGCGTCGTCGGAATGTTTACCCTTAAGATGTTCTTCTTCTGCAGCTTTACGTTCTTCGGTACTTAAGCCCTCTGCTCTAGTCCAACCTGTCTGTTTTTTAAATTCACCTTCTTCATCTATTTGTGATTCCATGTTGGTTTCTTCCTCATTCACTATCCTTGATTCCGCATCTTCCGTAATCTCATTTTTAACATATAGCGTTTCGTTCTCAAGGTTATCCTGATTAGGGGCTTCAAACTCTCTATTGCCACCTGCAGAAGTGGGCATATCTGGATTGGTTTGGATCTTACTTTGTTCTTGATTTTTTGGAGTTGAACCTTGTTCTTCTCTATGTGGTTGATTTTGATTTTCCATGTGGCTTGAATTGATTGGTTAATTGTTTAATTAGTTAATATGACGATTTAATAATCTCATTACTTTCAACAAATTGGAAGTGGTCGAAAACGGAAAAACCACTCCACAGGGGAGTGGTTCACACACAAACATAAAAACCTATATTTTTATTGATCTAGCAGATAAGGGCTATTTCATTGAACATTTACAGTTGTGTAAAACATCCCATCTCTAATAGGGGAGCATTTATTCGCTCGACCATTCGTCTTTCCAAGCTGGGCTTGCTGCATTTGGGGCATTAATTTTAGTGGCATTCCTACGCTTAGCCATTGGACCTTTCAATCTTTCGGCATTGTCCAAATCACGTTTCCAATTACCGTTACCGTTTTGGTTATTCACGCGATCTTTTGCACGTGCCACCATGTTATTGATCCAACGCCCACAAGCTTTGCGAGTTTGCGGAATAGCACAAACCAACGCAACTCCTGCCAAGGCAACTACTCCCGTAGCCAACAGTACTTGGTTGCTACTAGATCTTGTTCTTAAAAACTGACTTCCAATCATATCTCAATGTTTTTTCTAGGTTAATTCACTTTATGCTTTAGCCATATCTCTTAAGGCCTTCACGGTATCGTGAGCTTTTTGAATAGATCTGGATTGCTCGGTTACTTTTTCCAATGCCTCTCCTGCAAGTCCACCTTCAGTGATAGCGGTTTGATAGGCTTTCTTAATTGCATCTTCACCACGTTCGGCTTCTGATAAAATACTTTCTCTGTCACTTCCCCCAAATAGGGCTTTTACGTCAATCCAAGCACGGTGCAAAGTTCCTGCAATGCTATTACCTGTTTCTGGTTCACCAGCCCTTGCAGCTACGATAGCGGTAAGCTCTTGGCCAAATCTGCGGCTTTGTGCTGAATATTCTTGAAAGAGTTCTTTCAAATCTACATTTGTGTCGTCGATATCTGATAGGGCTTTTTCAAAACCTGCCATTCTATCGTTATTAATTTCAATAAGCTCGTTTAATACTGTATTTGATGATGATGTCATGATATTTTAATTTTAAGTTAAATTTCCATATGCTCTTGAATTGCCTATAGCAATCCAGAAAGTCCATCTTTTGGATAAAAGAAAGTAGGTTTTGTATGCAATAACCTATCTTTTTCTGACAGGGCAATCTGAAGGTGATCGGCCAATGCTACGCTATCAAGCGATGTAAGCGAGACGGTAGGTAATACAGGTACTTCGGTGCTCGGTAAATCAATTTGTTCTTGTGATTGGTTTTGCGTTTCGTAAACTAACATTTTCTTTATCCTGTTTTTAAATTAGGAAAAGAACAAGATTCTGAGGTCCCATCCCCTTTTGTCCCGTCCCTTTCCCGAAACAGAACAAGCTCAAGGAACTTTGGTTTAGGGCACTTTCAAATTAGGTATTTAGCGAGGAAAATACGGGGTTAATTAGTTCACTGAATCATTAGTTCATTGGTTAACCGTTTAAATGGTTAACTGGTTAATTGTTGATTTGGCTTTTTTGAGATTTACTCCGTAGCTGCTTCGCGATCCTCACTGCATTCGGAATGACAAGAATGGCGCAAAATAACAAGTAGTCCTTTGAGTATTGGCTATTGTTTATTGAATGTTGATTATGAACATTTAGCTATTGGCACATTATCAAATTATCTCATTATCAAATCATCCCATCCAAACTAACCTTCTGTCTTCCTCTTTTCCATATACTCCGAAGGCATGTAACCATAATACTGTTTAAATGCGGTAGAGAAATACGAAGGTGAATTGAAACCGCACATATAGGCTACTTGGGCAATGGTGTAGCGTTGGGTTTGCATGAGTTCTACGGCTTTTGTAAAACGAATACGTTTGATAAAATCAGTGGCCGACTCGCCAGTGATGGCTTTAAATTTTAGATAAAGGTTAGAACGGCTCATGCCTATTTCCCTACTGAACTTGTCTACCGAGAAATCGGAATCCGAGAGGTGGTTTTCGATAATGGCAATTGCTTCTTTCAAAAACTCTTCATCAATGGTATTAAAGGCAATGTTCTCGGGGACAATTTCCTTGTTTTCGGCATAGTATTCTTTAAGTCGTTTACGCGATTTAAGGATATTGAGCAGTTTTGCTTTCAATAAAGGTGGCGAAAAAGGTTTGGTGATGTAGTCATCAGCTCCCATTTCCATTCCCTTTAATTGTTGGGACAGTTCAGATTTAGCTGTCAGTAAAATCACAGGAATGTGGGAGGTATTGATGTTCTGTTTAATGCGTTTACACAAATGCAATCCATCCAATTCGGGCATCATCACATCGCTTAAGACCAAATCAACAGGATTACTTTCCAAATAGTGCAAGGCCTTTTGTCCGTCGGTAGCGGTTTGCACCTCAAAACTATCCTTTAAAAACTCCTCTAGGTAATTTAAAATCTCCTCATTATCATCCACCAATAAAATCTTGGCCGTTTTAAAGGCTTCGTCCTGTATTGGCGCTGTTTCGGATACATTCTCTTCTACTAACCCCAGTTCTTCTGCTTTACGTTCAAGGTCATCTGTATTTGGCTTGGGTTTGCTATCATCGGCATAGTAATGTTCGGGCATGGGCAACTCAATCACAAAGCTGCTTCCTTTATCCAATTCGCTTTCTACATAAATGCGGCCATGATGTAGCTCTACCAAGCGTTTGGTAAAGGCCAAGCCTACACCTGAACCTAAATTGGCCTCGCCTCCATCTACCTGATAAAAACGATCAAACACTTTGTCCAATTCTTCTGCGGCAATCCCCATTCCCGTATCACTTACTTCCAGCACTACAAAATCATCTTTAATAGATAAAATGACACTGATCCGTTGTTGGTGCTGGGTATATTTAAAAGCGTTAGAAAGTAAATTAAACAACATTTTCTCCAAAGCATCCCTATCAAAAAGTAAAGACAAAGTGGACACTGCGGGCTGATAGGTATAATGGATGTTGTTTTTTTCGGCCAAGGGCTTAAAGGATTCATAAATTTCCTGTACAAAGCTTACCATATCGCCCTTGGTTACCTTTAGCTTACGGGTACCGCGTTCTGTCTTTTTAAATTCAAATAGCTGATCTACCAAATGGTACAGTCGTTTGGCGTTTGACAGCATCAATTCATGCTGTTTCCGCAACCATTTATCGGTGCCTACCCTTTCCAACATTTCTTCCAATGGTGCCAACAGTAGGGTTAAAGGTGTTCTTAACTCATGCGACACATTGGTAAAAAAGTCCATCTTTACTTGATTGATGTATTGTACCTTTTCCTTATCCAGTCGTTCCATTTTCAATTGGTGCAGGGTCCTCATGCGCTCCGAAACAATACGATAAGCGAGATAGGAAAAACCAACCAGCAATGTTGCCAACAATAAGTAAAACCAAGTAGATTTATACCAAAGGGGCTGAATTTTAACTTCCAGTTTCTTGAGGTTACTTTCTTCGCCGCTTGGTCCAATGGCCTTAACCAAAAAGGTGTAAGTACCCGCGGGTACATTGCTATAGCCTACTTTAGGATCTTCCGTTTGTTGCCATTCGGTATCAAAGCCATCTAGTTTATACAAATAGTTGGTGCGGTTGGCCGACAGATAATTAAAGCTGTTGAAGTAGATATTGAATTGTTTACTCTCGGGCCCCAAGGTAATTTTGGGGGCCTCATCGATAGGACCTTCTAAAATATCGGTTCCATCATTAGAAACCACATTTTTACCCAATACCTCTAGGCCTGTTAAACGCAACTGTAGTTTTACGGCTGCTTGTTTTACCCACGAAGGATAGAAATAGGAAATCCCTTTAATGCCACCAAATAACAGCATACCATCTGATGTTCTGCAAAAAGCATATTCATTAAATTGATTGCTCTGTAATCCGTCCTTTTCGTCGAAGGTATGTACATTCCCCTGATCGGGATTAAATTGTACCAAGCCATGATTGGTGGAAATCCATAGGCTACCGTTTTCATCAGGCACAATGCCGTATACCGTGCCATTTACAAATTCCTTTCTTGTATCGCTGGTGATAAACGAACGGCTTTTTTCGTCGTAAAGACTGATGCCCCGACGGGTGCCCACCCAAATACGGCCTTTTTTATCTTCGGCTACGCAATTGATCATGTCATCTGCCAACTTAGAATTAGGCAATAGCCCAAAAAGTAAGTTATCGGGATAAAACTGTGCGATGCCGCTGGTCGTGCCAATCCAAATCCGTTTTTTACTATCTTGAAAAAGGTAAGTGATTTCATCTGAACGTAATCTACGTCCAGCATTATCCAAAAGAAAATGGTTAAACACTCCCGTTTGCGGATTAAACTGGTCCAAGCCAGAATAGGTACCCACCCAAATACGTCCCTTATCATCTTTAAGCAAGCTGTACACCAAATTACCCGCAATACTTTGCGGATCGGCATCATTGTGCAGGTAGTGTTTTACCACTCCAGTATTTTTGTTGAGCACGTTGAGTCCGCCATTATGGGTACCAATGAGCACTTTGTTATCGGGAGCAAACACAAGCGACTTGATATTATTGGTATTTAGCCCGTTTGTATTTCCTTCTTTAGCGGTGTAGTAACTGATATGATTGTTTTTGCGATTCCAATAGTTCAGTCCTTTATCGTTGGTACCTATCCAAAGGTTTCCTTCTTGATCTTCCTTAATTACACTTACCACTTCATCATTCAGGGAAAGATCTCCCGTTTTTTGACTCAGCAGGTTGAATTTGATATGGTTTTGATGGTAGTAATTTACGCCTCCATAATAAGTACCCAGCCACATGCCATTTTGCCTGTCCTTAAAAATACAACGAACAGAGTTTTGGCTCAGCGTAAAGGGTTGCGAAAGTTGATGATAGTAGTTTTGAAAGGTATTATTTTGTGGATTGTAGATGGTAAGCCCTCGGAAAGTACCCACCCAAACATTGCCCGATTGATCTTTGCTAATGGCTCTTACGTTGTTATCGGCCAAAGTATTTGGAGCTGACGAATGTCTATCGACCTTCACTAGACCTGTTTTGGCATGCAGGGTTAACAAACCATTCCCCTCCGTTCCTATCAGCAATAAATCGCCGTCTACATAGGCACAATTCACCTCAGGTTTGGCAATGCCTAAATCAATTTTATCAAGCTTTAGTTTTTGGATAGACACTTGATATAAACCCAGCTCGGTGCCTATTACCAAGCTATTTTTCCAATAAGTGATAAAGGAAACGTGCTTAATGCCATAGGCCCTAACATCTACATTAACGGCAACAAACTTTTTAGCCGTTTTGGAGTAAGAAAAGAGATCACCTCCTGTAGAACTTGCCCAAAGGTTTTTGTGCCCGTCTTCTACCATACTGGAAATGTTCCACTCCCCTGCGGTACGGGCCAATGGATAGTTCTCAAAGTCATCGGTAGCGTAGTTGTATTTGCTAATGCCTCGGTTACCTCCTACCCATAATTGCCCTTCTTTATCTACATATAGGTAACTGATATAGCTTGAAACAATACTTTTTGAATTGGTACTTACTGGTCTATAAACGACGAAACGTTTGCCATCATAACGGTTTAAACCGTCTTTGGTAGCCATCCATATAAAACCTAGGGTATCTTGGGTGATGGAAAAAACCGTGCTTTGCGAAAGGCCTTTATCTACCGAGATATTACGAAAATGCTTTTCGTCTCGCTGTCCATAAGCTTTTACAGCGCCAAACAACAGCAAAAACAAGCCGAAATACAAACTCCAAATACTGGTTTTACTTTTCATCAAAACCGCTATTATTTCTTTTATTAGCTTCTAAAACAAGCTATCCGTTACAAATGTAGGAAGCCGCCAATGAAGGCGGCTTCTTGAAACCAAATATAGTGATAGTTAATTTAGCATGAACTTTTTAGCGAGTTGTAAACCATCGCCTTTTAGGGTAGCCACATACATTCCATTGGCCAAATTCAATGACATTTCATATTGATTAAGTCCAACAGCAATGTCTACTTTTAATTGAGCAACCACACGCCCAGTCATATCGGTAACACTAATGATTCCACCTTTTAATGCCTTATCACTATTTAACGCTAAGCTTACTTTTGTTTGATTTGCCTTAACAGTAAAGTCTGTTGATGACAAAGCCACAAAAGCAACTGCTGGCTCGTAAGTTTCACTACTCCCATCATTATCTACTTGCACTAATTTGTAGTAATTATTTCCTTTTGGGGCATTGCTATGTGTGAAACTATATTTTGCACCATGAGGTGAGCTGGTTGCACGTTGACCAATCTGGTTAAAATCTTTACCGTTGGTGGCATGCCATATTTCAAAACGGTTACTGTTCTGCTCTGATGCTGTTGCCCAACTTAAGGCTACATTGTTACTCATTGCTTTTGCACTAAGTGATTGGGATAGGGTTACGGGAAGGGTTACCGTGCTGCCTGGTGTAAAAGCAAGGCCTCTAAAACCCGATCCAGTAGGTGCAGTAGCCAAATTACTAATCGCTACCCCCATTGTTGCATTACTGATAGCGGTGTTGTAGGCCGTCTCGTCAACAATTTGTTTTACACTATTGGTTGTATTGTTTGAAGTGACCGCATAAATAGTGATTTTACCATTTTCTAGCCTGCCTGTCAAAAATCTGAAACCATTGTCGGCAACTGTAGCGGTATTACCATCTATTTTTCCCGCAGCACTCCAAGTAGCGCCATTATCGGTAGAATAGTATTTAAATAAGCCATCACTAGCCGTAGCAGTATTAGCGGCGGTGCCTACATACATCACCTGATTTGCACCAATTTTAAACAAAACAAAATCGTGCGCATTATTTAATGCTAGTAAAGGGGCTGGAGAAGCTACATTGCTGGCTGCAGTTGGCAAGTTGGTCTCAAAAGCATTTACACCAATGTTGCCCACCTCACTGGAAGCATATAGTTTTCCTTGATATATTTTGGCACTAATGGTATTTAATGAGTTGATAACTACCGAAGCTGAAAGTGTAGCCGAAGTGGGATTATAAACTGAATATCGAATGCCTGCGCCGTGACCTATTAAATAGGTTCCATAAGTACCATCACCAAGGGGATAGGTAATGGCCCCTCTATTTACGTTAGCGAGCGTATGTGCATTGGTCACTATTTTAGTTACCGTTTGGCTTCCATTGATGGCCACGAAGGTTCTGTTTGGTGCGCTAATAGAAAACAATTCCGTATTACCAGCACTTGGTGGAAGTTGATTGTAGCCATACAAGGTCAACAATTGCTGATCGGTAGACAAATTTAAATAGCCTGTAAATTGGTTACTTGCCGATCCATAGGGAAGGTAAAAATCATCTCCTACAGATAGATTGGTTGAGGAGACTACCGCCCCTCCGGTGGGAGCATATTCCTCCAAGCTTACCGTAGCTGCTCGGGTATAAGTTGAATTGGGAGTTAATTTGGCCACGACCAAATTGTTAGGAGCAAACTGAGCATGTGAGTACAAGCTGGCTGCCAAAGTAAAAAATGTAAGTAGAGTTTTTTTCATATCACTTGGGTTTTAGCAATAGAAGTGTGTGACTTCAGTTTAATAATTGGTTAGGGCAGTATTTACCGCCAACCAAAGCTAAAAACCCATGGTATTGCGCTATTTCAATTTTAGTTAAATAACATTCGATTTTGGTTAGTTGCGGTTTTGTTTACAAACCTCGTAGGTTTTAAAAACCTACGAGGTTTAAAAAGCAGTACCTTATACCCTCTCTCCGCTGTGCGGCATCTCGCCCTCAAAGGGAGAGAATAGTGCTTAGGAAAGTTAGTATTAGCTTTGAAATTTCTTCTAAATCTTACCACTATCAAGAGGAAGGTTGTATTAGCACTATCATATCCCCCTCTAGGAGGGGGTAGGGGGAGGTTTCTTGTATTGGTAAGCCTGCTATGGCATTATAATCTCGAAATAAATTTGGGATGACGTCCAATCCAGTCTACAAACCTCGTAGGTTTTAGAAACCTACGAGGTTTAAAAAGTAATACCCTACCCTCTCTCCGCTGTGCGGCATCTCTCCCTAAAAGGGAGAGAGAAGTACTTAGGAAAGCTAGGACTAACGTTTAAAAAAGCACACTTAGCTACCATCTTAGCGCTATCATATCCCCTTCCAAGAGGGGCCAGGGGAGGTTTCTTGCATTGGTAAGTCTGCTATGGCATTATGATCCCGAAATAAATTTGGGATGACGTCCAATTGAGCCTACAAACCTCGTAGGTTTTAGAAACCTACGAGGTTTAAAAAGCAGTATACCATACCCTCTCTCCGCTGTGCGGCATCTCTCCCTAAAAGGGAGAGAAAAGTGCTTAGGAACGTTAGTATTAGCTTTGAAATTTCTTCTAAATCTTACCACTATCAAGAGGAAGGTTGTATTAGCACTATCATATCCCCCTCTAGGTGGGGGTAGGGGGAGGTTTCTTGCATTGGTAAGCCTGCTATGGCATTATGATCCCGAAATAAATTTGGGATAACGTCCAATCCAGCCTACAAACCTCGTAGGTCTTAAAGACCTACGAGGTTTAAAAATATCACAGCCCTGCGCCAAAAGAATCACCGTTTTGCTTACACCATTGCTTTAAGTAGCTACGCATGCCTTTTAACTTTTTAGCATAAGCTTGATCAACTGCCAAATTTTTCATCTCTCCTGGGTCCTTACTCAAATCAAACAATTGCTCCCTAATTTCACCTTTGTTATAAACGATGTATTTAAAGTTTTTGGTAATGA
Organism: Pedobacter sp. ASV17; assembly: GCF_016429065.1. Classification (GTDB taxonomy): domain Bacteria; phylum Bacteroidota; class Bacteroidia; order Sphingobacteriales; family Sphingobacteriaceae; genus Pedobacter. The sequence continues at coordinate 819 of NZ_JAELTX010000074.1, read as the reverse complement.
CCGCCCTGCCGTTAATGCCCATCAATTGCTCATTGTCGGCAAAATCAGTTTCTATCACCAAAGTATCTCTTAACTGTTGTTGTGGTGCCGCAATTCTTTTGCTTAAGTCTACTCCTTTGAGGTAGCTGGGCAATTTCACCCCAGTAAAACCACCAATGGTAGGGATAATATCAATGCCATTGCAAACCAACATCTCATCGGTGCGAGGTTGCCATTGCCCCAGTTTAGCGACAATGAAAGGTACTTTTGCCGATTCTTCATACAAGATCTGTTTTTGGTTCCAACGATGTGCAGCATAACCATCGCCGTGGTCGGCAGTAAAAATGATGATGGTATTTTTCTCCAAGCCATATTTCTTTAAAGAAGCCAGCAACATGCCAATGTAAACGTCTACCTTTTCTACCAAGCGGTTATAGGCCCATCGGTATTGACGCCACTGATCGCCTGTCCAGTTTACGGTTGGATAAGTTCTAAAGCTTACTTTTTGTTGTTCCCTTACAATTTTGGGCTCATTAGGCTGTATGTCCCAATTGGCTGGCAATTCAGGACATAAATGTGGTGGTGGTGCATCGGCCAGTACGTCCATTTTCAAGGCATCGCCCCTAGCCCACTCACAAATATCATGTGGATTAAGGAAGGAAGCCACCAGCAAAAAAGGATTATTTTTATTTTCCTTCAAAAAACGGGCACAATAGGAAGGTGTTGCCGCATCGTTATAATCCAAAAAGTTGGTATTCTCAATATAATCGAAACCATGTTGACTTACTTTGGTAGTAGGAATTGGCAAATGCCATTTACCTACGTAGCCTGTTTTATAGC
>NZ_JAELTX010000714.1 GCF_016429065.1 Pedobacter sp. ASV17 | reverse complement strand
ACTTTTGCTATCCGTTTCAGCCAACGTCGTATATATTATGGTAATGCCAGCAGATAAGACTGCTTGGTAGAATCTTACGAAAAAGGCACGAATCCACGCGATCCCGGCGATGAACAGGAGAAGAAAGAGGGCGAGGATTCCTCCGTAGCCTGCACTGGCAGCGAGTGTCGAAGTGGACAGCAACAGTCCAACAACTCCCCAGGCAACCCCCAAAGCGGTGCCAATGCTTGTAAGGATAGTACCGTCGACCTGAGATCCAAAGGTTCTAGCCGGATGGTTTAAAATAACGGAGACGGCCATGATGTAATGGTGCTGGCCAAGCCAGTCGCGCACGTCTGGTACCAGGCACAGGACATAGGCGATGAAGAATGCTATAAAAGTTTTGGATAGCTTGATGCC
>NZ_JAELTX010000713.1 GCF_016429065.1 Pedobacter sp. ASV17 | reverse complement strand
CTATAGTACCGTGACCATGAGGTCAATTCAAAATCAAGTCTTTATTTGATGATCTTGCTAGTTTCTTTTTACGAGAAGCAGCGTAGCATTGGCGGTTGGGTGCGAGTTGTCGGCCAACTTGACTCCCTGCGGCAGGTAAATTTGTCTAGGCCTTTGCTACCCCTCTGATCAGGGCTAGGTTCCTTTGTTTCCCGATTATATTACATACTGTAAAAGGTTCAGAGGGAAGGAGGAACACACACAAGACCTCACAGCCCCATCGTGCAAAGCAGAAACGATGGGGAACCGGAGTGGTTAGCTTACCAGATTAGGGAGGTTCCGAAGGAAACACTGGGATTGGGGAACTGAGAGGTCGCCTCACCTGAGGTCTGGCCCCCATTCTGTTGGTAACATTGAGAC
>NZ_JAELTX010000712.1 GCF_016429065.1 Pedobacter sp. ASV17 | reverse complement strand
GCAGCAGCTCTTTGGCCTTGGAAGAGCCCTCGTCCGCCGCTATATTAGAGAACGAAATTGCCGGTCGGCAGGCGGTATCCTGCTTCTTGATGAGATGAACTCGAAACTGGACAGAGAGACGGATCGCCTAGCACAGGAAATTGTCAAAAATGAGTTTGCCGCTTATACCATAATCATGGTGGCGCATCGGCTGGGTATGGTCATGAACCTCTGTGATCGAGTTTACGTGTTGGATAAGGGCGAGGTCGTCGAGCAAGGCGTTCCGAGAGTCTTGGCCGATACACCTGGCAGTCGATTTGGGGAACTTTGGCGACAAAATTCGTAAAGTCCATTAGTTCTCTAGTCGGCCACTATTTACGAGAACAGGCAATCATTTATAATTATGTACCGCATCAATAC
>NZ_JAELTX010000711.1 GCF_016429065.1 Pedobacter sp. ASV17 | reverse complement strand
AGGTAGTCTAGCTCAGAAACTAGACCTGGCAAATCGCCCCAACCATCTCTATTCGAGTCTTTGAAGCTTGCAGGATATACTTGGTAAAACGTCGCAGCCTTCCACCAAGCTTGCTTCCCGATCCAGCCATTCTGCGAGTCCCAAATGGCGGCGCCCATGGTTACAGCGTTCTTTGCACGGGAAAGAGCGGAAAGGAGTTGATGCAGAAGCAAAGCCTCCTTCAGCAAGTGCCCGCGAATTATTTTAATCTCACGCGTGTCATCTTGGATGCGGAGATGTCCTCTTGGCCCACAGCGGAGAGTCCGTCGCAAAGCATCAGGCTCTGGCTTTGCAGTCCGATGGATTAGCGCGGCAATGCGCGGAGGGCCAAAGGCATTTTACTGAGCGTAGTGCGGAGAG
>NZ_JAELTX010000710.1 GCF_016429065.1 Pedobacter sp. ASV17 | reverse complement strand
CCACCAACACTGCCCGTTCGTTGAGGACGCTCATGCTCTTTGCGACACTCGCGAGACAGGGATACCTGAATTTGAAAAGTAGCTAACAACGGCCTGTGTACGTAAGTACATGGTGCAACGACTCGTGGAAGGCCTTGCGAGTTGGAAACTTTGGCAATTAAAACACGCTGATTTCGCTCGAGTCCGTTTGTCGTGTATACTAGCTTTGGGGGGGAACTTAACACAAGTCGGAGTCCGCGCATCTACGAGTACGAGGCGAGAGGTACACCACATCACACTCAACTGTGCACGCCGGCAACCTGCAATACAATCCAATCCCAAGGGCCGTCCAACGCCCTGCACTCTTCTGAGCCTTTCACATTATATCATCATCAACCATATCAACATTCAAAGTCCGCC
>NZ_JAELTX010000709.1 GCF_016429065.1 Pedobacter sp. ASV17 | reverse complement strand
GAGCTGACTTATGTACGACAGTGATCAACGTCGTACAAACATGCCTCTGAGACTTATAGTATACACCGAGATGCAATACGGTATACATACCTGCAATAAAGTTGAGCCTCCGACCAACACGGCGCAAAATGTCGGGAAACGCTGCGGATCAAAACCGGATTTCAATATGTACAAAATGGAGTCAAGCAGCGAAACCTCATCCCGATCATCCACAGCGAGCAGCTTCTCTGAATTTCTCCGCCGCCTTGTGACATATTGAGCTATCACAGTCAATAGTCGGGGAGCCACGGCCGAAGCGTAGCCAAAAAGATAGGCCCGAGCCAGGGGTCGCAAGGCTGGAGGCACGGAGCCCACATGCGGGCCGCCGCGAACCGACACCGACTGCATAGTCGATAATAC
>NZ_JAELTX010000708.1 GCF_016429065.1 Pedobacter sp. ASV17 | reverse complement strand
GACGTCACGTGCGTGAACCCGCTCCCCCCGGCGACTGAATTTTTTCGCCTGACAAGTCCCCTTGTTCGTCTTCCCCGCCGCCTAACCTACCTACCAAACACCAAGGCTGACCGATTTGTGCAATTTCGCCCTCTTCACGAATACTCCCACCCGCAAAAAGAGGTAAATACCCGACACCTTTCGACCCTTTGCGCGACGATTTCAGTCCTCACGGTCCACTTCGAACGCTGCATCCGCGCCATTGAAGCGAAACCCCATTAGAGAAAGAGTCTGGACAAGAGCTAACCATTTACCGCCCCTCTCAGGACCCCGCTTGTTTACATTGATTCTTTGAGCCAGCACATAACTTTACCTTTTTCTTCTCACAACTCCTTTCGACACTCTTCTTCATACCCAAAA
>NZ_JAELTX010000707.1 GCF_016429065.1 Pedobacter sp. ASV17 | reverse complement strand
CCTTCCGGTATCCCATTCCAGGTCACCCGTATCGAAAAGGGCGAGCCCGACCGTCTACTCAAGCTCCGCGCCGATTACAGCTACCGCGAGGACAACTGGCGTATCGGCCGTCTGGTCAAGACCACAGGCCTGAATACGAAAAAGTTCCGCACAAGGAAGCAGTGGTTTAGGCACAGGAGATGGCGCCGCGAGAGAGAACTTGCCGGCCAGCGGGAGGCTCAGAAGAAGCGAGCGGAGAGTGGCGAGGATTTCAAGAAGGCGTCTAGCAAGAAGCTCATGAGCAAGAAGGCCGCCAAAAAGGCTGCCAAAAAGTCAAAATAAAATTTAGACGATTGAGGGTGACTAAAGGGGGCGTGGGAATACTGTATAATATAGCGAGGTAGAGCTACTCTTATGTAC
>NZ_JAELTX010000706.1 GCF_016429065.1 Pedobacter sp. ASV17 | reverse complement strand
AAGAAGGCAACGTCTCTCAGAGCTCACAGATCATCATCATCAGCTCCACATCCGGCCTGAGCAAGCGAGGCGAGGCCGGCTTTGCCTACGCACAATCCAAAGCCGCCAGCATACACCTGGCCAAACAGCTCTCGACGCTTCTGCCGCAGTGGGGAATGCGCGCTAATTGCATCACGCCTGGCTGTAAGTATATGATGATAGTCTGGGTTTTGTTAACCCGACTGATTATCTTGGACGTAGTTTTCCCGAGCGGTATGGTCGCACCAACGTTGAAAAGGTTTAGGAGGCCCGATGGAACGTTGGGCAAACTGGAGAAAGCGTTTCCTTTGCAAAGATTGGGAAACGAGCAAGACATTGGTGGCACAATTGTGTATCTGACTTCAAAAGCAGGCGCGTACAC
>NZ_JAELTX010000705.1 GCF_016429065.1 Pedobacter sp. ASV17 | reverse complement strand
ACTCCATATAGCCCTCGTCTAATACACACTCTGACGCTCTGACACTCTGACACTTGCCAAAGATGTCGAGCTTTGGCGATTTCCGCTCGATTTGCGAAAATGCGCCCCTGCCGCTATGCGCCTCGGTCGGGCCTATCCTGCAAGCTGTCAACCACTTCGGCATCGAGCCCAGCTGCTACGCGAGAAGCATTGAACTAGCAAACACAATCATCTTCGAGGGTGCAGCCTCAGCAATGCACATTGTCGCGCTGGTCATGACTGTCATCATGATTCTTCACGTGCGGAGCAAGTTTACCGCCGTCGGCCGTCGCGAGATCCTCACCTTTTTCTACCTCTACATGCTTCTCACCTTCTTCTCCTTGGTCGTCGATGCCGGTGTCGTGCCGCCAGGCAGCAACCC
>NZ_JAELTX010000073.1 GCF_016429065.1 Pedobacter sp. ASV17 | reverse complement strand
TGGATTCGCTTGCTTCTCTTCTAGTTAAATATTTTTTATGATGAACAAGTTCTATTTTCAATGTCTTAAAAAAGCTTTCGGCAACGGCATTGTCATAGCAATTGCCTTTTCTACTCATGCTCTGGGTAATGTCATTTTTGGCTAATAGGCTGACAAATTTTTTGCATGCATATTGAACTCCACGGTCCGAATGGAATATTAATTTTTGATTGTTTACTAATGGTCGATTAAGAATTGCCATTTTAAGTGTGACGATACTGGTATCGCTTGCTTTCATCGATTTGCTTAACGACCAACCTATTACTTTCCTGTCAAAAAGGTCTATAATTGTAGTGAGATATGCCCAGCCCTCTGTCGTATGGATATAGGTTATGTCTGATACCCATACTTCATTCTGTTTTCCCACCTGGAAGTTCTGGTTTAGGATGTTGTCTGCAACCGGGTATTTGGGTGAGGAAATAGTCGTTATTTTGAATTTCGGTTTTGAAACGCTTCGCAAATTATGCTCTAGCATTATCTTAGCGACAAAAGACCGGCAAACCTTTATACCAATAGACGCTAATTCTCTTGTGATTCTTGGACTCCCATAAGTGCACCGGCTCGCGTGGAATATTCTGCGGATTTCGGATATTATTAAAATTTTACGCAGTGACCTGTCGCTGTTGGTCTGTCTTCTCTTTATCCATTTGTAATAACAGCTTGGGTTTACGTGAAAAACTTGGCACATCTTCCCAATGGGAAATATCTCCGTATTCTCGCTTATGAATTTATATTGTTCCTGTCTGCTGAGGAGAAGGTGGTTAGCCCCTTTTTTTAGGATGTCGCGTTCGATGCTAATATTCTTGATTTCCTTTCTTAGCCCTGTCAGTTCTTTCCTTTTTGTATTTCTATCGGTAATGTTTTGGGTACTAAGTTTGCCTTCCCTAAAAAGCTTCTTCCAATGGTGGAGAATTCGTTTACTTAAGCCGAGCTCTTCGGCCACATGGTTTATGCTGCCATATTGGATGCTTGCACTGGCAGCAAAGATTTTGTACTCATTACTGAATTTTTTCCTATTTTTTTTCATATAAAAAAAGTTAAGGACAGCTGGCTTACCAATTAATGGGCGGTAAGCTTTTCGTTCTTTACTTAATCGATATGCTTCGGACAAGTGCTTTAACTTTTTGTGGCAAATAAGGTATCAACTCCATGTAGTTTCCCTTTCTAATAGTAACGCATTATCGTTAAGCGAATGCAGGACAGTAGTTGAAAAAGCTCAAGTAAAACTGAATTGGGTTTTTCCATTTATAGCAAGAAATCCAATAGAAGGAAATGTGGAAACTTTTGATAAGGGCTACCAGGGAATATCAGATCTTGGTTCAAGGAGGGAAATCTGGAGAATGCACACGTCAGAACATTTTTATATGCTGAATGCATTTATTGAAGATTGGATGGAAAGAGATCATTTCCGTGCAAGTTTTGCAAAGAAATTTCCCAGTGGGGAATTTTTCTTTTTCAATACCTCATTGTTGGACTACATTACACAATTATTTGCTTTTATAGAAAGGCTTACAATACAAGGACTTTACAAAGAAGGCGTAAGAATATCAATTCGCTTTGGCAATATGTCTAATAGGCAGTTATATCTTGAAAGTAGAGATAGAATTCCTTTTTTTACAAAAAAAACAACTGGAGCTGATAACATACTATTGGAAGAAACATACAGTTTTCAAGAGATAATGGAAGATAGTACTAGACTATCAAGCCGTATGATACTAAAAATTGCAGAATACTTTCAATATTCGCCTTCACCCGAGGCTATTATAGCTGAACAAATCCAATTTTTGCAAAACAGATAACTACTTAGGACTAAGATTAAACTTATATTTCTGATTAAGTTGTTATCTATATTCTATTTATAGATTTATTGGCAAAGGGGAAAATATGACTATGGCTTTTAGTGTTATTTGGAAGAATTATGCTTGATAATAATACCATATTTTAAACCAAAATCATAAGTTCTTGCGGCATGTCAGGTAAACACATTCCACGGGTATTCAAGTCAGCCCTGAAAATAGCAGCTAATTTTTGCGCATTAAGCAGATCAGTTCTCTCAGGTCTTTGCAGTTGCATTTCCAGATATTCATATTCAGAATGTACAAATTCGACAATTACTTCAATACCATTTTTCTTTCCTAGCTGATAAACCTGTTTCATAATCCATAGTCCATAGGTTGCTGTCCGAAGATCATTAAGATAAATAAAGCTATCGTAAGCAAAATCATGACCTATGTGACAGCACATTTTTAAATTGTCAATTCCCATCTGGTTGCCATTTCCTAATGCTAAAGGAAGAAAATTAAACAATATATCTTTAATATCAGAAGCTTTCTGTCGGAACTCAGTCTCACCTCTTAAGTCATATATGTCATCAATAAAGTAGAAGATCCGCTCAGCTATGTGCTCGTTCGAGTGGTCCAAGAAGCGGTTAAGTTTTTTGAGTACCTGCTTTCTGGTTTGCCATTCAAATTCTTTTTCATAATATTCCTCTTTGATTTTGTCAATCTCTAGAACAATGATCTCACTTCTTATGGTTGAAACGCTTTCCCGCGAGGTAAAGTTTCCTCCTATGTTTGTGGTGATATTGCCTGAAAACTGATAGGCTAAGAAAGATTTAATTTTTTGGAAGGTAGCATGGTCTTTGTAATAAAGAGAAGCAATCTCATTGATGATATCCTCTACAAACAGCACGTCACGTTTTGAGTTAAAGTTAACCTCGCTAACAATAAGATGACTCATTTTCTTCCTACGCCCTAGAACAAAAAATTTAATACCATTAATATATTTTTTATCAAAGTTATTCTTGATGAACGATTCAATCGTCTTGTTAATCTTTGATTTGCTTATTGAAGAGGTTACCTGAAAAGCAATTTTTGCATCTTTAGTATCTCCTAAATCAATGCTGGGATAGTTTAGTTCAAGCCTATTAAGGTCATTGAGCTCATAGCCAAAAATCAGGTTTAAAAGTTGTTGAGCAAGGCTTTCTGATATAATGTTGATATCAAAAAATGTCTGTGCATTAGCCAAGCTGACTTCTGTAATCCAAATTCCTATATACCTTCTTACTTCTTTTAGTTCATCCTCTACTGTTGGCATGGAGCATTAATTTTTAGCTATAAATATAGCAAATTCTCTCTTTCTCAATTACAATCAATTAGTCATCTTGAATAACGTTGGTCTGACATACACAGTGCAACTTTCTACTAAAAGCAAAGATAAAATGACGCCCCTAAAGGACTGATTTCTACATTTCGTTAATTCAAAAACATAGGAAGATTGCGACATTGTGTATTTATTAAGGAATAATCTTAATGGGCACAGAAATTTTGTATTATTTTTTCAATTGTAAGATAATCTGGATCTTTTGCTCCGAATTTAATTTTCATTATTTCCAATATTGGTTTTTCGCATTTCTTGATATCAAACTTAGAACTAAGTACTTCGAGTGTTTTTATCACCAACGTTTGGCGTAGTTGCTGGATGTCCATTTTAATTATAAAGTCTATAGGATGCCTGTACAGTAGCATGAAATAATTACACACCGTTTTAAGCATGAACTCATCTGAAGCAAGATGGGAATTAAGGCCCTTTAATACATAAGTCAATGGATATTCGAACATATACTCAGTTCTTCTCGTGGCCTCCAAAAGCACTAGTACGTCTACAGGGACGAATTTGTAGTTTAGCCCTATCAGGTCAACAGATAGACTATTATATCTTTTCCTTGAAATTTTTGCCTTTGTAAATAAGTATGGAAGAACCATGAATGTGGATATTCCATGTGTTTGATGCTGATCTAAGGCGAGCCTTCTGACTATAGTTTCTTCAGCGTAAAGGACGTAGTTGTTTTCTTGTGCAGTTAAAATTGTTTCAATTGTGGATTCTCCTAATGCTTCATTCAGTTCCTCTTTTACTTGGCTTTTAAGTTTTAGAGAGGCTGTGCACGGAAGGCTGGTGAACTTTTCTTTAATCCAGCTGGATAACTTCATTAGATGTTTAATCTGGTTTTCAATATCCGCGGGCGTGCTCATATGATGTGTATATCTTTGCCCCTTTTTACCATATGAAAGTGTTCCTGTTTTCTCATCTGCCTTAAGTTCACGGATTAAATCGTTGATTACTAAAATACTGGACTCAGCTACAAATAATCTGCATTCTAAAAGCTCTATTTCATTATAGCAATCCAGTTGGGCAATGGTAGAAAGGCTTATTACATCTAAGATGAGAGGTGTCTTATTATCGAAATTTTTAAATGCTTCCAATACCTCCTTATTATGGTCGGTCGTAATTAGGCCAAGCTCCTCATTGGAAATGTATTTCCCCCATATCTTTATCAGGTTTGTTTTTTGTGAGCTTGCAATGGTGGACAGGGGTAAATTTCCCTCCCTGTATATTTCTTCAATCATTTGATCATGACTGGTCACAGCATCTATATTTTCTAAAAGCGGCTTAAAATCCTCTTCGAAATTTCCGCTTTGTCCTATGCTAAATTGTCTGAAGTTAGTCTGAGTAGCAAAAGTTGTTTGGATTAAGGAGAAGCTTTCACGCATAGCAGCATTATATTTGTGCAATATTTCTGTGATAGTATATTCTTTTCCATAGTTTCCTAATACAATTACATCGCCAACCTTTTTACCCATAAGAATCAAACCTTCGGGACTATTCGGAGCTATTTCTGCCTTTACTCTACTCAAATCATGCCTATCTTCAATCAAGTAAGAAATTTTAGTATTTGCCTCAGATACTGTGACACTACAATCTAAGCCAATTTCAGTCGGATTTGTAGATCGTTTTTCATCTCTGGTTTGAATGGTATTTATAGAAATATATTTTTCATGTGCCAAGACATTCTCTTGAAACTGCCTTCTGGTCTCATACGCAAATGCCCTAAACTTATCATTTTCACCCGCATGGTGACACAGTAGAGCAACTTTAAATTGAACGTCCATAGGGATTTTGCGATCCAAATGGTTGATTTTCGACAGCACGCCTCTGACATTTTGCCAATCTTCTTTTTGTGAATAGATAAGTGCAAGTCTTATCTGTACATGTTGATCATCAGGATACACTGCTAAATGTTCCAAACAGGTTGCTATTGCATTAGTGTAATCGTATATTTTTTCATAAATATATGACTTAAGCTCAGTGACTTCCGAAATTGGGCCATTTTTGAAAATGAGCCTCTTGCAAGCTTCGAGGAGTTTTGCATCCTGACCAGCCTGCTGGTACAAGTGTAGTAATCTCCTAGCTTGTGATGAATAATTGTCAAAATTGGTAATCTTTTCAAATAGGGAAATCGATTCATCAAACAAAGACAGCCGTTCCAACTGCTCTGCCAAATCATAAATTTCCAGTTCTTTAGAGTTTTCATCGATTTTCTGCAATGCTTCCATAAATTTCTCAATGGCCGCGTCTTTTTTACCTTCTTTAAGAAGTATTTTACCATAAAGAATTTTCGTAGGGAGGGCATTTTCATCAATAGACAATACTATCTCATAGAATTTTTGGGCTTGCTCAAGGTCATTAATATTGAGGAAATATTCTGAAAGATGCACAGCGATAAAGTTTTTTTGGTCGTCAGACAAGCTATCTTTCAATAACTCTTTCATCATTTCAATTCCCACTTCAGTCTGTCCTGTTTTTAGTCGGATTTCGGCCTCAAATATCTTAAGTTCGACTTTTTCGTTATCTGTCGTTTGAGCATTGAGCTCACTTAGTATATTTAAAGCTTCTTCGGTTTTTCCTATTCGTGTTGCTGATACTGCAACATGACGCTTAATAAAGTCATCCTGACTGTGCTGTAAAGCTTCTTTCGTATCGAGATAGCTTCCTTCTAGATCACCAAGATAAGTTTTGGCGATAGATCGATTAATTAAAAACCATACACGAGAAACGCGCAAATCAGTATATTTTACTTCATCCCACGCCTGCGTGTAAAGACTAATTACATACTTAGCCTTGTTCATAATTTCCTGGCTAACCTGTCCTGTTACCGCTTGGTATGGTTGCAGAAAAGATTCCAAAATGGTACTTGCCAGTATCGCTTTCAATTCAAATTTGTTCTCATCTGCAGCATCTAGAGCTATCTGTGCCCATGTAATTGCGTCATTATAATTACCCTGTTTTAGACAATTTCTTGAAATCTCGTAGGCAATGGAATGATCTCTTCTTAATTTTTCTGGAATTAATTCAAGTACGTCGGTTAATGTGAGGGTACTATTTATCCGGACCAAGGACCCATACATTCCAATATTCTCTGGATCTAGTGTCAAGCCTTTTGCGATGAGTGTTTTTGCTTGCTCGATTTTTCCTAACAAAGAGTAACCAAGTATCCCCCAATTAATAGCTTTAGGATCTTCAGGCTGATATTTTAAGGATTCTAAGAAATAATTAGCTGCTTTTTCGTTTTCAAGCAAATCTAGATAAAGTATACCTAGATTGGCATCTATTCTGTATTTTTCTTTAGGTGATAGTCTTTCCCAATCGTCAGATTTCAGTTTCTCGAAGAGTGAAATGGCAGATTTTTGCTGATTGGTTTTCCGTAAAGCAATAATATTGTCGATCTGCCTATCAAAATCAGATTTTGCTTTTTCTGATGGCTCTGGTAATTGGTTTAAAATTTTAGTTAAGAGTTCTGTATGTAAATCTTGTTTAATGATAATTTTATCTGTATTGTTGCTAACCTTTTCAATGGATTTTTGCAATTCCAGATCGTAAATTTCATCAATCTGATCGTTAGATGCGAAGCTTGGTTGTTTCCTAAAACGATTCTCATGTTGAGTCTTAAGGTCACACATCTTTTCCACAGTGTAAGTAATCACATCATTGGTGACTTGATGATGTTCATAACACATTACTACAAGATTGCTGTACTGCCTTCTCTCCTCATTAGTACGATCACTGTTAAAGCGTTCTCCTCCTTCATTTGCACTTTCAATATGGCAGACTTGAGCGATGAACTTATTCTTTTCGTTAAATACAGGATGTTCACAACCAGGATATGCACAGACATTTCCGCATAAGCTAAATAGAAGGTTTAACGTGTCTTTTGTGGGAGCAAGTCTTTTGACAATTTCTTTTTCCATTGGTTTGATTAAAATGGTGTTTAAGCTTGTTGTAAAGACTAAAATACCAAATAATTGATTCCAATATTAAATTGTCGATAACTATTGTTCTTGATATCTTTTCACGCAAAAAAATAAATAGGTTATACCATGGAGCGGAAGTTGCTCACCTATTTATGAACGCCATCTATTTTGTGTTAGGATGCTGATCTTGAAATTCTTCAATTGTCAGATTTCCAAGCGCAGAATGTCTTCTGCGCCTATTGTAGAAATTCTCAATATAGTCAAAGATTGATTCTTCGGCCTGTTTGTTACTTGCATATATGTTATAATGAATCAATTCTATTTTCAATGTCTTAAAAAAGCTTTCGGCAACTGCATTATCATAACAGTTACCTTTTCTGCTCATGCTTCGGACGATCTGATAGTTTTTTGCCAATAAGCCAACAAATCCCTTGCAAGCATATTGCACCCCACGATCTGAATGGAACAGCAAGCCTTGAGTACCTTTTAAAGGTCGATTAAGTTGCGCCATTTTAAAGGCAGATATGCTAGTATATCTTGCCTTCATTGATTTTCCGAGGGACCAACCGATTATCTTTCGGTCAAACAGATCTAGTACGATAGTAAGGTATAGCCAGCCCTCCGTTGTAGCTATATATGTAATGTCTGATACCCATACTTCATTCTGTCTCTCTACTTTAAAATTCTGGTTTAAAATGTTGTCTGCGATCGGGTATTTAGGAGAGGAAATAGTTGTTTTTTTGAATTTCAATTTTGAAACGGCTCGCAGATGATGTTGCAGCATTATTTTGGCTACAAAAGATCGACATACCATTATTCCCATTGATGCCAATTCCTTAGTAATTCTTGGACTTCCATATGTGCAATGGCTAGCGTTATGAATTTTTTGGATTTCGGATATTATTAAAGTTTTACGCAGTGATCTTTTGGTCTGTTTTCTCTTTATCCATTTGTAATAACAGCTTGGGTTTACGTGAAAAACTTGGCACATCTTCCTAATGGGAAATATCTCTGTATTCTCGCTTATGAATTTATATCGTTCCTGTCTGCCGAGGAGTAGGTGATTGGCCCCTTTTTTCAAGATATCGCGTTCAATCTTAATATCTTTGATTTCCTTTCGTAGTCCTGTCAGTTCTTTCCTTTTTGTGTCTGTCTCGGCAATATTTTTAGGCCTAAGTTTGCCTTCCCTTAAAAGCTTCCTCCAATGGTGGAGAATACGTTTACTTAAGCCGAGTTCTTCGGCGACATGATTCACACTTCCATATTTGATGGTTGCACTTGCCGCAAAGACTTTGTACTCATTAGTAAATTTTTTCCTGTTCTTTTTCATATTTAAAAAGTTAAGGACAGTTGGCTTAAGCTATAATGGGACGATAACCCTTTCGTGCTTTACTTAATCAATATGCTTCGCACAAGTGCTTTAACTTTTTGTGGCAAATGAGGTAGCAACTCCAGTTGACTTACGTCCTCAAAGAGCCAACTTCCCAGTTCCGTATGGTAATGCATTCAAGGGAAGGACTATTGCCTGGGGTACGCTTTCATTTGGAGGAATCGATATTAGGCAAGGACAGTTTGTTCGATGCCAGTGAGATAAAGTCGATAAGGGCGGCACATGAGGGTTTTGTGCCCCTTGATCTGGCATTCGAAGAAAAGTTCAAAAAGCCTCTAGCGGTATATGACCCTGATTTTCATGCGCAAATTGCCGATCTGGACATGGAGGCGTTCGTTGATCGTATGATGGAGCTACGGGAACGTCTAGATGCCTTCCAACTTTTTAGGGCTGAATATAAGGAGGCTGCACAGTCCATCAAGCGCAGGCGGTCAGTTTATTGGAAGGAACTGCTTTGCGGATTGAGCTATACTTTGAACTACCCAGCCAAATATTTTTCTGCCGAAGATATGTTAAGGTTAAAGAAGAAACTGATGCCCCTGATCTCACTTGTTATTGCTTTTGTGCCACAGAGCTCGGCGGAGGAACTGCTTGCCCTTTACGACGCGAACATACTAAAGTTGGTGGCCGTAGGTGCCGACGGTGAGGTCGTGCCCTTGGCAGATGGCGGAATCGCCTATCATTATACCACCGAGCCGAATGGTGAAAAAGCCGTTGTTGGATATCAGACTTTTATTGACTGCGTTGGGCAGCCGCATCTATCGTTTGATTCCATTCCGTATGCGGGACTTAAGGAAAATGGGACGATTTCCCCTGCGAAACTACAGTTCCGAACGAAGGAAATGGCCAAGGAATTGTTGGATGAAAACCAAGACATCGAGATTGGTCGCGATGGTAATTATTACCTGAAGGTGCCAGGTCTTGCCATCAATGATTATTTTCAGGTGGTAGATCGTTATCTGGCATTAAATCCACGGATCTATGTGATGGCTGTTCCTTTTATCGGTGGCTACAATCCAGATTATTCGGGACTGGATTTTTGTGAAACTGCCGCTTCGAAGATCGCACAAAGCCTAATGGGCATAACCGAATCCTAATTTAAAAATTGAGATGCTATGATTTCGACTGAAAATAATGTCGTACTTCCCAAGCTTTTTATGGTATTGCTTTCTGTAACATTAATGCTGTAGTAATTCCGGTAATGCCCTCACCTATAATAATGGCGTCATATACCTTTGTAAGCACATCATTTTTTTGTTCGGTTTTTCTATAAGAAGGTAGGTTTTGCCAAGGGCTTTCGCTTTCGTTATCTCGCTTTAGTTTCATCTTGATCTTTTTAGGCCCTGACCAGATAATAAACTGATGTAGCCGCAAATTACTGCGGCTACATCAGTTCACTATACGTTAACATTAGCTTCGGACATGGCAATATCAGTCAGTTTTACATCGGTTTCTTTTTCCTGGTCAAGCGTCATCTGTAACAGCTTCTGCGCTTCGGCATGTCCCATTAGTGATGCGTACGTTACCAAGCAGCCATAACTGGCAATTTCGTAGTGTTCCACTTTCTGTGCCGCAGAAATGAGTGCTGCATCCAGGGCGGGATCGCCTTCAAATTCTTCAATAATTTCTTCGGCTTCTTCCAATAGGCCTTCCATGGCTTTACACTTTTTGCCCCTTGCGGCAATTCCCAAGCTTTCAAAAACCTGCTTCAACCTTTCGATCTGATCTTCCGTTTCCGCACGATGGTTCGAGAAAGCTTGTTTCAAGTTAGCGCTATTGGCACTGTCGGCCATTTTCTTCAGTCCTTTCAGCAACTGTTTTTCCGCTCCTAGGATATCTTTTAGTTCGTCAACAAAAAGTTCATGTAGATGTCCATTTGGCATGTTTTCATTGTTTTGCTTTTTCATCTTGTTAATTTTAAGTTTCTATTTATAAGTATGGTTGACCATGGTTTTCTTTCCTTGCAAATCACGCATTAAGCCCTTTTAGAGGTTGTTTATACTTTTCTTCAAAGTATTTTGCAACAGTAAAGTCGCTTTGAGAGTAGACCTGACGGAGTAGCTCGACGGCTTCAACGTTACCTTGTTGAAGGGCCAAATCGGCAGCCCGCATGCCCCTTGAATCGCATATTCCTGAGTCTGCCCCGTTCAATAAAAGCAGTTTTACCAATTCGTTGCGGCCAAATATCGCGGCAAACATAAGCGCGGTACCCCCATTGCCATGTTGCATATCCAGCGCTGCTCCATTTATGATCAACAATTCGGCGATATTGGTGTAGCCCTTGAAGGCTGCGCCCATTAGGGCGGTATTACCACCATCATCGGCGGCGTTGACGTCCGCGCCATTTTCGATCAGTATTTTTGCAGCTTCGTACTGGTTGTTGTAGCTGGCGATGATCAGGGGCGTATAACCTTTGGGATCTTGCTGGTTAAGGTTAGCCCCACCTTTGATCAATTCTAGTAGTACGGCAATATTTCCAATTCTGGCTGCATGGATGAGCATTTCTTTTTCAAGTTCCATATTTTAATGTATGATTAGGCTGGCACTTTTCTGGCTTTTTCCCTTTCCCAATTACGGTGCTGTGCTATAGCTGCAATAAATTTTTCGGTAATTTCATTGGTTTTTCCTATGAGTAGGGCATGGTCGTTCGTTCCCTCGCTTTTTGGCACTGTCCCTATGTAACTGTTTTTTATCAGGACATTGGCAGGATCGGCTGCAATGGCAATAGCCTTACAATGCTTATAGGCCTCGTTAAGGAAATGTATGGCCTCTGGCTGTTTCGCAAGCGTTTCTATACTTTCTTTTCCAGAGGGTACAAATACGGCGTCGTAAAAAACAGATGCCGCAGTTAATAAACTTTCATTTATCTGGATTTCTTTATTTCCCGTACCTATGGTACCTAGCTTTGATGAAATTATTTCTACAATCGCTCCTTCGGCTTCCAAAGATTTTTTCATATTGCCCACACTGTCCATATCAACACCTTCAGCTAATAAAAAGGCAATTTTACGTGTCTTGATATTATCCTTTATTGTGCCAGCCATGCTCAGTGCAGGTGAGCCTGCTACTGCCGATTCTTTATGTATTGGCTGGAAATCTTTTGGATTGCCATCTGCAGGTATGCTAAAATTGAGCTGTTGTGGTTTTGTAGGTGCTTTTAGGCCAAGGTTGGTGGCCACTTGCCCTGCCAGTGTCGTATCAATCTGTTGTAGTACAGCTAGCATGCGCTCCCTGATGGCAATGGTTTTTACCTTGCCCAGTTCAAAACTAAGGGCATCGATGATATGGTTCTGCTCTGGCTTTGACTGGCTATGGAAAAAAAGTTTGGCCTGGCTAAAGTGATCAAAGAAACTGCGGCTTCTGGCCCTGATCTTTTTGGCATCGATCCTTTCGGTATGGCTGGTAAACCCACCATCACTTTCCTTTACCTGTTGTGGATCGTTATTGCCAACACTATTGGGGCCATAACTTGCCTTTCCAACATTAATGGTTTGGCGCATATGCCCGTCACGTTGGTTGTTGTGTACCGGAACTATTGGACGGTTGATTGGAATTTCGTGAAAATTCGGACCGCCCAAACGTATCAGCTGTGTATCGGTATAGGAGAAAAGCCTCCCCTGTAACAAAGGATCGTTGGTAAAATCAATTCCCGGTACCACATGGCCAACATGAAAAGCTACCTGTTCAGTTTCGGCAAAGAAATTGTCGGGGTTACGGTTCAGGGTTAACTTGCCAACTCGTTGTACGGGAACCAGTTCTTCGGGTATTAATTTGGTAGGATCCAATAGATCGAAATCGAATTTATGTTCATCGGTTTCAGCCACCACCTGTAATCCAAGTTCCCATTCGGGAAAATTGCCAGCCTGTATGGCTTCCCATAGGTCCCTGCGATGGAAATCGGGATCTTTTCCGGAAATGTTCTGCGCTTCGTCCCAGGCCACAGCATGCACGCCCAATAACGGCTTCCAATGGAACTTTACAAAATGGCTTTCCCCTTTGTCATTGATCAGCCTGAAGGTATGCACCCCAAACCCTTCCATCATCCTGTAGCTGCGTGGCAGGGCACGATCGCTCATGGCCCACATCACCATATGTGCCGATTCGGGCATCATGGAAATGAAATCCCAGAAGGTATCATGTGCAGAAGCTGCCTGCGGCATCTCGTTATCGGGCTCAGGCTTTACGGCGTGGATTAGGTCGGGGAATTTCATGGCATCCTGGATAAAGAAAACAGGCATGTTGTTGCCCACCAGATCAAAATTGCCCTGCTGTGTATAGAACTTTACGGCAAAACCGCGTACATCCCTTGCCAGATCTGTTGAACCCCTCGAGCCTGCCACGGTAGAAAAACGCACGAATACTGGGGTCTCTGTAGTTGTGTTTAAAAAGTGTGCTTTGCTCAGGTGTGGTATAGGTTCATAGAGTTTGAAGATGCCATGCGCCCCAGCGCCACGGGCATGGACAATCCTTTCTGGGATGCGTTCATGGTCGAAATGGGTGATTTTTTCCCTAAGGATGAAATCCTCCAGCAGGGTTGCACCACGTTCGCCGGCTTTGAGAGAGTTCTGGTCGTCGTTAATGCCTAGGCCATGGTTAGTGGTCATAGGCTGCCCCGCAGCATCTGATTGATGCTGGTGCAGCTGTTGTACTTTGTCGTTATCTGGTAGTTTTGACTGCTTGGGGGTTAGGGGTTTCTTTGCCATATCATTTGGTTTAGTTTCTGTACTGCGGACGGAAAATCATTTAGTTCATTGTCCGCGATGGAGAACAATCCGTATCCTTTTTAGTTTGGTAACTATACACAATAGGTGTTTTTCCAGAAAAATACTCCTATCACCGGATATTACTGCAGTGATATTGCATCCCCCTGTCTGAGAACTTAGGATATCGATTTGTGCTTCCTGGGGATAATTTCAAAAGCAGGTATAACTACGCTAGTCCTCCCATAAAAATACTGGTTTTGCCATCCCTTAAAACTTTTAGCTGCCTCTGGTAACTCATCCAATCCCGAAACTGTTAAAAATGGGGATTTAATGTTATACGGTTCAAAAACACTGGTGCTGTTTTACAAGACCTTTTCCACATCGTACAGCTATACTAAATTAGGTGCGGTTGATGATGTAACGGGTTTGGAATCGGCATTGGGTTCAGGAAATGTAGCCGTTACTTTTGAGAAAGAATAATTATGGAACTTGTTTAGCAATCAAATAATAATTGAAAAAGATAGCTATGCTATCTTTTTCCTTTTATGACAGATTAATTAAAAGACTGCCTAAACTCTAATGGAGAAACCGACGTGCGGTTTTTAAATAAACGATGAAAGGACTGTGAATGCTCAAATCCTAACTTATAGGCTATTTCAGATACAGACATTGACGTAGAGGATAAGAGTTCTTTTGCCTTTTCTATCAATCTGTTTTGAATATGCTGCTGTGTGGTTTGTCCTGTTTGCACCCGTAACATATCACTTAAATAGTTGGGACTTAAATGCAGTTCGCTTGCCACAAACTGAACGGTAGGAATGCCTTTTTCAGCCAATCTTTCAGTTTTAAAATACTCGTCCAATAGGGCTTCCAACTTCGTGAGCAAATCGTTGTTGACTTTCTTTCTTGTCAGAAATTGACGGTTGTAAAAACGGTCGCAATACTTTAGCAGCAAATCCATATTGGATATTAATAAATCCTGCGTAAAGGCATCCATATTGTCATCTATCTCCTTCCCTATATTTTCTATAATGTGCATTATAGCTTTCTCTTCTTTTTCAGAAAGATGCAGTGCTTCATTGGTTGCATACGAGAAATATCCGTAACTCTTAATTTCTGAAGCTAATTGATAACCGTGAAGAAAATCGGGATGCACTACCAAAACAAATCCCTTTACCCCGTTGAGCAGCACATCTTCAAATTGCAATACCTGATGGGGAGCAATAAAATACATAATGCCGTCGTCAAAATCATAATATTGCTGACCGTACTTACATTTGCCACCTGCACAATCCTTCTTTAAGGCAACCACATAAAAATCTGTGGTAACGGCACTCAAAATGGTTTCCGGTTCCAGTTTTACATCATCGAAATTAAATACACTAATCAGCGGATTGGACGGTTTAGCCAATCCCAAAAACTGATGCAATGCACTTATCGACGATACCTTTGCCGGGGTTTTCATTTGTTGATTTTCAGATTTATACATCACTAAGTTATCACTTTTGTTTTTGTACTGAAAATTGCTCCTGTTTAATCTGTTCGATACCTTGTCTGTAAGTTGTAACTTCAAAATCAGGGAAATGCTTTCTGAATTTTGTGTCGTCAAACACATTGTCGTGTTCGTATCTTGGCAACAGCTCCAGCAGTTCTTTTACCCTTTTATTAAACAGCGAGCCTATCTTAAAAAGAAACTTCGGGATAATAGAATATTTCTGTTCTCTGCCGTAAATAATAGAAGCCAAAGCAATAAATTCCTTGTAGGTAGGATGGCCTTCATCAACAGGCAGATGCCAGGTTTGTCCGAAAGCATCGGTCGTATTACCGATTAATGCGGTTGCCCTGCTCGCATCGGGTGTCCAAATCAAACTTCGCTTTTTGGTATCGCTTAGCGGTACTTTCAATTTTTTGCCCTCTTTGATGTTATTAAAAAGTAAGGTATTAGTAATACTCTGTGTTTTACCAGGACCGTAAAACTCCGGCGCACGGCAAATCACGGCTTCCAATTCTCCGCTCTGCATTTCTTTTAAAACCATTTCCGCCATTGCCTTTCTTACTTTGCCTTTTCTGCCCACAGGAGCAAAAGGTGTTTGTTCAGTAAGCACTCTGTCATCCTGCGGATACATATAGGTATTGTCAAAAAATACCAGTTTCGCACCATTGATTTTACACGCATCAATCACGTTTTGGGTAATCAAAGAAAATTGTTGTTCCCACAAATCTGAACTTATTGGAAGCCCTAATGTGAAATATGCGATTTTACTGCCTTTTACAGCTTCTATTGCCTGCTCCCTGATGGATAAGTCTGCTGAAAAAAGAGTGTCCGTATCGTTCACTTTCTTGGCACTCCGGCTTACAATCCTGATGTCCGATGTAAAGTTCCGTTTTAGTTCCCTGGCCAATTCTTCGCCAATCTGACCGTTGGCTCCTAATATCGTTTGCATCTTATTTACTTAGCTTTTGTTTTTCTAATTCTTTCATTACCACTTTTGCCGTTTCCTTTGAACTGAATGGGTTTTGCCCAGTAATCAGGTTGCCATCCACCACTACTTTGGAGGTCATTGGGATAAATGCCTTTTTGTAATTTGAACCCCTTTCCTTTAATGCTGCTTCGAGATTAAAAGGAACTTCTTTTTTTCTTCCGGCAAGACTTTCTTCAAACCAGTCGAAGCCCGTTAACTTTTTGCCCTTAATCAGAAATTCTCCATTTGATAATTTCACGTTCAACAGCCCACCTACGCCGTGGCAAATGGCAACTACCATTTTGCCGCTTTCATACTGGTTTCTTATGATGGTTTGCATCGTTGTATCTTCAGGGAAATCATACATCGTACCGTGTCCTCCTGCCAGATATACTAAATCAAATACCTCATTGGAAACTTCGGATAAGCTTTTACTGTTTTTCAGCAATTCCCGAAAAGAGGTATCATTCCAATAATCTTTGGAAATTTTGTCAAGCGTTAGCGGCTTCAGGCTTTCGGGGTCAATTGGTACATTACGCCCATTCGGGCTAGCGATGGTTATTTCATAACCTTTTTTTTTTGCCGCATCATAAATATGTGTAAGCTCACTGAGCCACAAACCTGTTTCTTTGCCACTTGTATAAGTGCTGATGTTAGTTACAACGATTAATACTTTTAAAATATCCATACCCATCCTTTTAGTAATACAAAATTCCAGATAAAAATTAAAGTTGGTATAACGCTTTTACGGGAAGTTGTAACATAATCTCAGATATTACAGCAACGCTGATGGCTTGTCCAGATCTGGAAATAGAAAATGGATTTCTTGATGCACTGAACAATGCTAAAAATTATGCGGTGCATAACAATGTACACACCTTAAGTAACGGCAAAAAGAAATTACGGCTAAACTTGAAGTTGCAACCCGTTTCTTTTCTGATCAGGTCGCCAAAATAACTAGTGGATAAATGCAATTCATCAGCACACCAAGAGACAGACGGCAAACCGACATTTTGAGACTTATCAGGCCGCAAAGATTTTGTACTCATTACTGAATTTTTTCCTGTTCTTTTTCATATTTAAAAGGTTAAGGACAGGTAGCTTACCAAATAATGGGCGGTAAGCCTTTCGTTCTTTACTTAATCGATATGCTTCGGACAAGTGCGTTAGCTTTTTGTGGCAAATAAGGTAGCAACTCCATTAGTCTTCAGCGTTCCGTTTTACCACATCGACCATATGATCGATATCAAAAGGTTTTTGAATATAATCGTCTGCCTTACATTCTGCCGCTTGCTCTGGCAGCTTGTTCGATGTTGAGGTTAAAATTGCCGATACATTTTCAGTTTCGGGGTCTGTTTTCAATTCTTTAACCACCTCACTTCCGCGAATCTCTCCTTTGATATGATCGTCGATCACTACCACATCGGGATCAATCTTGTCAATGCTTTTAATAGGTTCGGTTGTTAGGGAAGCGGTAACGTCAAAACCTTCCTCCTCCAAAACCTGATCCATGATGTTCAAAATATCTTCATTATCCTGCACAAGAACAATCTTTTTCTTCATAGCTATAATAAAATTCTAACTAAATATACTGAACTTATTGAATACATAAAAATGTATAGCCGATTTTCCAACCAGAAGACAGCCAACTTTTATTTGTCAGTTTACATTCCTGTACTCAATTGAAGTTATGCCTGTTCTTTGTCTCTTCATCAGTTTATCCAACGGAATTTTGTAACACGAAATATTCCCCTGTCACTTGAGGGATGATGTATTCTTCCAAGGTTTTAAATACAGGTCGGATTTTTGCCGGGTTTAGGTGCAGCGGGTAATCGGAACCGGATTTTACGATCTATCGAAAAGCTAGGTTTAACAGATTAAAATGCGTAACTTGTAGAAATCCAAAACGACAATGGAACAATCCACTTCGAGACGCAGAGAAGTGATAAGGAGACCGATAGTTTGATGGAGAGATCTAAGAAGCTGAAGGAAAGATCGAGGTCCACCAATGAAAACCTTGACAGGCTACAGATCTAATCGCACCATTTCAGGGCCGAGCATGATAATGACGAGGGAAAGAATCCCTCCCGTCAGGCCGTATTGTAGTTAACACTTGATGATACAACCTTGCTTATGGCATAGCTGTTGTTCTTTTTCTCTAACATTTTATTGGTACTTTCCTTAGAGGAAAAAGTCACCTTACAGTACCGTAGGCAAGGTTATGACTGCACTCCACAGGGATATCTTCCAATTTATCAAACATTTTGTTAAATAATTTGTTTATTAATAAGTTACGTTCTGTTGTTTTAGGACCGCCTATGGTCCATAGATGAGAAAAAATAGCATATAGGCTTACTCACTTTTCAATGAAAAATATACTGTTGCTCGATAATGATCCTATCTTCAGGAGCAATATCCAGAGTTCCATAGAGGCAGACAGCCAATGGACAATACTTGGCCATACCGTTGATCTGGATGGCCTGGACGGCTATCTCAGCGGACAGCCGATACCCATGCTGTTGGTAGGGCTAGAGCTGTCCCCCAAGGAGGGCACGGAACTGGTCTCTTGGATAGCGGCAGTTTCACCAGAAACAAAGGTCATCTGGTTGGTCGGGGCACGCGAGGATGGAACTTTCGGGATACCCCGTTTTATTGATGGCGTGCAGGGTTACATACTTAAGAACATCTTTCCCAGCGAGCTGCTTTTCTGTCTACAGCTGGTCGGCGATGGCGGAAGGTACCTTTCGCACGAGCTGTATATGTTGATGATGGAAGCACAATTGGGAGAGCGTCCCTTCCTGGAAACCTTCGTCAGCCAAGAAACGGCCTTTTCAAGCCATGAGGTACAGTTGTTGCGGCTTGCTGCCAATGGTGCCAGTCCCTTGTCCATCAGCCATGAATTGTCTATGAGCATCGCCTCGGTAAAGAAGCATTTTGGTGAGCTGTTCGACAAGACGGGAACGGGCAACTATGCTTCGCTGATCAGGTTTGCCGTGGAAAACGGGATTGTGTCGTATCGGTAGATACTTTTGCTCCTGTAGACATCAACCCCGATATCGTTTTATATCCTACACTTTTCAATTTTATAGCTCATGCAAAAGCAAACCATATTCAGGTATTATAGGGTCTACCAGAACCGGACAGCGGTTACCGAAGTTTCGGTAAATGATTTCAGACCTGTCCCTAAGACGCCTCTCGTGTTTGGTGGGAGTTATTCCCTTCCTGAGAAAAATGACCTTTTCAGGGACTATGTGGACAGGGCTGAGGCAATGGAACAGGCCAAATTAGGCGCCCTGGCTCACATTAACGAAATGATCTCAGAGGTAGAGGTAGCCATTGCAAGGTTGATAAATTACCGGAACGACAACCATGAAGACCTTAACGTCAACCTGCTGGAGGCAAATATCCGGAAGTTCAAGAGGCAGATGTACATCAAATAGTCTATTATTATTAAATCTAATTTTCAAAAAAATATCAAAATGAACATTACCAAAAAGGAATTGATGTTAAAGTCACGCTATAATTGGTCTGATGGCCGCTCTGTAACGCTGGATAATGAGTTTTTCGGAGACCAGTTTATCTTTGAACGACATGATGGCATACAGTTGCTATCGCTGATCAACAGGCTAATTGAACGACAGGGGATAAGCTTCCGGCTGCCCCTGAAGATTGAGGAGATGTTGATCTTCCTGCCCGAAAAACGGCTTACGCACCTGCAGGTCAAGCTATGGCTGATCCATAATTGGAACAGGGGAATGGTATTTGCATAAGGATATTGCTCCTCTTATTACAGATTTGAAGCTGGTCGTGTTTCGGAAAAGTTTTGGTTGAAAAATTCAAGATGAACATTTAGGTGTTCTGATCATATCGAAAAAAAACGATAGCTGGACAAAGGAAAGATCGCCAAGAAAGACAGCAAGGTCAGGTTGTGGAAGAAGCATTGAAGGCGGATGTAACGCACCACTACGGTCAAGATGAGGTAGGCAGCCAATACGAAAAAAGAAGCTATTGTAAAGTTTGGTAGCGGCAATTTTTAGTAGAAAAATAATCAGAAAAATTAATTCCTTATCAGTTCAAAACAAAAATAAAGTAAAGCTGGTGTATGGGCGTAACAGTTATAAAGAAGTTCAATTTAATTTTTCGAAAATGTCAGCTAATTCAATGGACAAAGAAAAATTTAAATTACAGCAGGATGCCTCCGTCGCAATTTTACCTGAGTTGACTCACGCTACAGAAATGATTGCTGAATCTGAAAAGCCATCCCAATCTTTAAAAGATACTAGCAACCCCTTTTATTTATCCCTCAGAAAATATATCATCAGCGGCATCATCTAAGATTTCTTCCTGTCTAAGGTCCTTTAGGTATTGTTGGTGTATGGCTAGGGAAGTGTGCCCAAGAAGCTCCATGGTAATCATGGGATTGTTGATTTTATCGAGGGCCATCCTTGCAAAGGTATGCCTTGCCACATGGGAGGAGAGGGGCTTGGTGATGCCTGTCATGCCAGCTATGACCTTGAGGTGCTTGTTGACAATCGTGGTACAGCTTTCCTTGTGTTTCAGCCTTCGCCGTTCATTCTCGAACGCTGTCAGTTTCTCATTTGGTTTCCAGGAAAAGAAAGGGAAAAGTCGTTGATGTTTACCCTTATACCTATCGATGATAGGCCTCGCTGCATCTATGATCTTAAGGGAGAACTTTTTGTTTGTCTTATCGTCGAAATAAAAGAAATGATCATTTTCAAAGTCGCTGGAATAGGCCTGAAGGATATCGCCGACACGCATTCCGCGAAGATATATCTGCAGGATAAAAAGGTCCCTTGCCGCTGTAATAAGGTCATTTCCTGGAAGCTGCAGCTGTTCGATCAGGTGTATCTCTCGACGTGTCAGTTTGATTTTTATCGAATTCTGTACGGGGATGCGGATATTCCTATGTTCCCTGGTTACACCTCTTTCCGAATAGCGGGCGATTACGCTACGAAGTAGCTTTACTTTTTTCTGTATCGTGGAACCTATATTGCCTTTTTTCCTAAAATTATCGATAAGCGCCAGTATCCATTCCCTGTCAATATCCCGTATATCAATATTTATGTCCCTTATCTGTCGTTTTAGACCAAGTACCTTATCGTATTGCCCGGACTTATATTCAAGTTGCATTCTGATGAGCTCCCTATCTAGTGCCTTCCCAATCGAAAGGAAGGGCTTGGATTTGAATATTTCCGTTTTCGGCTTCTGGCCTGACCTGATTTCGTACAGGTTCTTTTCGGCGTCCAGTAGTTCGGTATCAATGTGCTGGTTGATGGCATTTGCATTTGGTATTGTTGTCTTGAGCCTTCTGGTATCGGGGTCCCAATCTTTTTCCTGGCATCTTGCAAGTACCTTCCGTTTGACCTTCCTATTGATGGTATACTGTAATAGGATAGGGTGGGAGCCGTCCGAATATGTCTTGTGTACATAGTAGATAAGGTTGAGGCTGATATGCATATTGTGCTGGGAAACTGGGATTTCCCAAAACAGAAACGTTATCGCTGGTCAGATTGTTTCTATACCCTTTGTGGTAACTTTATGATCGGATTCTCAATTGCATTTCTGGTGTAAACGTGAATTTTTGTCTGGTGTAAGCAGGGTGTAAACAGTGCCACAATTTTGGGACGTTTTTTGGATGTTTTTGGCTGTACGAAAAATGGGAAAGTGCCTTTTTGATGGCTTAAAGTAGGTTTTTGAAAGAGGGTTCGGGAGTTTTTGGGTCTAAAAAATAAGCGTGTAACTTGTTGATTATCAATTAGTTACACGCTTAGTGGAGCTGAAGGGCCCGACACTTATGTCGTTTTTAATATCTACAGCCCAGTTTTTTAAGGTTTTTTAGGACTGTGCCACGAATGTGCCACGGAAAATTTGAATGTTTTATCTATGCAAAGGCTCCTGCACGAAGCCATCTGATTTGAAAGAACGATATTATCCTATTAGTTGATTCAAAGATAGTTTCAATAAATTTAAAATAAAATATTTTAACTCTATTTCAATACTATTTTTTAGCTTTTATGCTAAGGGAAAATGTGTTAAAAAGAAATTTGATACGTTGCAAAAAAGTAACAAGTCCAAATTCTTAAACAACAAATAATACCTCGATTATCATTTTGATTTTTGAGAATAGGAAATAGACTTGCATAGCAGCTGTAAATTTATTTAATCCCCTTTCTTTTGCCATACGTACTGATGCACTTTTCCAGGCATTGGTTGACGAAGTGTATAAGTTGCAACCACTTAAACTTAGTCCGATCGAATCCAAGCTGGTCCATGAACAGCTTTTGGAAATATTTATGCCATTTATTGAAAGCCATACACTCGCACAACTGCAGGATCTAGGAGGAGATTATGAAAGCATCATTAAAAAGCTTTCGGGTGTAGATCCACTGATTGCTTATTATTTGAAAGGTAGGGTGCATGTCTTTCAGCACGTTAATCAATTCATGGAGCGTTACTCGACCGATGTTTTAGAAAGAAATCTAGCTGGGGAAATGATAGGAGGGGCTAAGACGATTGTCTCTAAGTTTACACAAAATATGATCTATAAAGAGGCATTAGATAGCATTAAGGATCAGGCTATAAGTTTAGCTAGTCAAATCAATTGGCGTACCCGCCGTGAAGTAAAACGCTTATTTAGCCCGCGAACGGAAGAAGAAAATAAGCAGGAAGAAAAAGAAATCCAAGAGATGGTAAAGAAAATGGTATTGGCACTTGAGCAATATGATTTTGGAAATTATCAAGGAAACTGATACATGATAACATAATCAGTGAGCCATCCGCGCCTTATGGTGCAGATTCTAGATCAGGCAGGACAGGTGATATTAGAATGGACGACCAAGGATATTGTCGTCAACTGTGGCGGTAATTTCATCTTTTTCGATAGTGCGGTGCCCACAAACTTTTATCACAGGGCGTTCAAAGCAAAATTGAGCATGCTGGCCTACACTTATAAGCGGTGTTGACGGTTTGGATAATCTGTCAATCTTAAAATGGTAATTGATTCAAAATCAAATAGTCCTGTAACAAATCGATGATAAAATGAGTCCATGGGCGGGTATTTTTACCTTTGGCCCCAAGAGCGTTAATTTAGATGGGGTGCGGTATCGTTCTGGTCTATGCCCCTTTT
Organism: Pedobacter sp. ASV17; assembly: GCF_016429065.1. Taxonomy (GTDB): domain Bacteria; phylum Bacteroidota; class Bacteroidia; order Sphingobacteriales; family Sphingobacteriaceae; genus Pedobacter. The sequence goes on along the minus strand of NZ_JAELTX010000073.1, from coordinate 4,346 downwards.
TATGCCACGTGTGATTCGATCGCAAGTGTCCCCTGCTCTTCTTTCCCTTTTCAATTTATTGGTTTGCGGCCATCAGATGGCTTCGGATTTCGGATACGGCCCTTGAGATATAGGCCAGGTCTGCAGGCTCGGGCATATCAATAGCCTTTAAACTTAGAAATATTAAAGTAATAATCTTTTCATTGTAATATTCTCTAAAATTTATTTACACTATTATACATTATAATAAAAATGCAGTTATTTAGTCGAACTATATAAAATCACTGCTCATAAGTTCTCATGGATAAGTTAATGTTCAAATCTTGGTGGAAAATCCTTGCTTCAATTTTAGTCATTTATTCAGTAATTGGTGGATTACTATTTTCAGTTCCCGAATTACCCATACTCCATGAAACGATAAGAAATGTGTATTTTCATGTTCCGATGTGGATAGCTATGTTTGTTTTGTTTCTAACATCAGTCGTATTCAGTATTCGGTATCTGGGATCTGGTAACATAAAATATGACTTTATCGCTGTTGAATGTGTAAATACGGCCATGGTCTTCTTTATATTGGGTCTAGCAAGCGGTATGGCATGGGCAAAAATGACTTGGGGAGAAGCATGGAGTAACGATCCAAAACAAACAAGTGCAGTTATAGCGTTTTTGCTATATTCTGCATATCTGATATTACGCAATTCAATTGACGAAGAACAAAAATCAGCCAAAGTCTCATCAATATACAATGTTTTTGCTTTTCCGTTAATGATTGTATTATTGATAATCTTACCTCGATTAACTGATTCCCTACACCCGGGAAACGGGGGTAATCCAGCATTTGGTAGGTATGACGTTGATAACCGTATAAGAATGGTTTTATATCCAGCTTTTGTCGGATGGACACTAATTGGTATTTGGGCTACTACTCTCCGATACAGAATACGTTTAATCAAAAATGAAATTTAACCAAGTATTTTAAACTTTTCAAGATATGAATATGACCATTCTTAATGCAACTTCACAATTAGGTCAATACAATAAACTTCCCGTGGTAGTTTTAGTTCTTTTAATAATATTTTTAGGATTATGGATTTTTTTGATGACCATCTCAAATCAAATTAAAAAAATCGAAAATACTATTGGAATTAAAAGCAAAAAAGTCTAAAATAACATAGACTGGCATTTTGAAACACTTATATTGAATCTGTCGAGCTGCTAATAGACTCACTTTTACCAATATGGCCTAATAATAGTTAAATTTGGGTAGAGCAATTTTTATTGTCTATGTAAGAAGATTTAATTCCTAAAGCCATACCTAACAAATATTTTAAACCCCGTGACCGTTTTGATTTCAGTTACGATACCCTACTAAGCCTCAAGACGAAAAGTTAATGTAGGAACAGCTGTCTTTATTTTGAAATAAAGAAAACTGAGAGCATTTGCTTTTACAGTATACTTAGTAGGAAAGTATACCTTGTGGGGGATTTAGGTTCGGCTCTAGCTTGTTAATTTATAGTAATTTAACAATTAAAATTAAAAGTTGTAAAGTGTCCCAAAAAAAAAATTATTAATATTCTTTACATAGCTATTTGGCACGTTATTGAATATTAAATTTCGAAAATAGGTTAAATAATTGCTAGATGATTACGGGAAACCGTATTCTGGTTTTTAGACATCAATTTTGTAGCTTGTACTTGAGCAAAATACTCTTTTTAACGACCTATAAAATCTCAGAAAATATATCGTCTGTAGCGTCATCTAAAATTTCTTCCTGTCTAATATCCTTTAGGTATTGTTGATGTATGGCTAGGGAAGTATGCCCAAGAAGCTCCATCGTAATCATTGGGTTATTGATCTTATCGATAGCCATCCTGGCAAAGGTATGTCTTGCCACATGAGAGGAGAGGGGTTTCGTGATGCCCCGTCATGCCTGCTATGACCTTGAGATGCTTGTTTACAATTGTAGTACAACTTTCCTTGTGCTTTAGCCTTCGTCGCTCATTCTCGAATGCTGTTAGTTTCTCATTTGGTTTCCAAGAAAAGAAAGGGAAAAGCCGTTGATGTTTTCCTTTATACCTGTCGATGATAGGCTTGGCCGCCTCGATTATCTTAAGGGAGAACCTTTTGTTCGTCTTGTCATCAAAATAAAAGAACCGGTCATTTTCAAAGTCGCTTGAATAGGCCTGAAGGATATCGCCGACACGGATTCCGCGAAGATATATCTGCAGGATAAAAAGGTCTCTTGCCGCAGTAATGAGGTCGCCAAGGGGAAGCTGTAGGTTTTCGATGAGATGTATTTCCCGACGTGTAAGCTTGACTTTTATTGACTTCTGTACAGGGATGCGGATATTCCTGTGTTCCCTGGTTACGCCTTTTTCCGAATAGCGAGCGATGACGCTTCGGAGTAGCTTCACTTTTTTCTGTATCGTGGAACCTATATTGCCTTTTTCATTAAAATCATTGATCAGCGCTAGTATCCATTCCCTGTCAATATCCCGAATATCGATGTGGATGTCCCTTATCTGTCGTTTCAGACCAAGTATCTTGTCATACTGCCCGGACTTATATTCAAATTGCATCCTGATGAGCTCCATGTCCAGTGCTTTTCCGATTGAAAGGAAAGGCCTCGATTTGAATATTTCCGATCTCGGCTTCTGGCCAGACCTGATTTCGTACAGGTCCCTTTCGGCGTTCAGGAATTCGGTATCGATATACTGGTTGATGGCATTTGCATTTGGCATTGTTGTCCTGAGCCTTCCTGTATCTGGGTCTCAATCTTTTTCCTGGCATCTTGCAAGCACTTTCCGCTTTACTTTCCTATTGATAGTATACTGTAATAGGATAGGATGGGAGCCGTCCGCATATGTTTTGTGTACATAGTAGATAAGGTTGAGGCTGATATGCATATTGTGCTGGGAAACTGGGATTTCCCTGGGCAGAAACATTATCGCTAGTCAGAATGTTTGGAACCCGTTTATAATCGGATTTCTGGTGTAAACATGAATTTTTATCTGGTGTAAGCAGGGTGTAAACAGTACCACAATTTTTGGGTGTATTTTGGCTGCTCAAAAAATTGGAAAGTGCCTTTTTGATGGCGTAAGTGAGGTTTTTGGAATAGGGTTCGGGAGTTTTTTGGTTTAAAAAATAAGTGTGTAACTTGTTTATTTTCAGTTAATTACATGCTTAGTGGAGTGGATGGGAGCTCAGATGAACTCCTGCTACCGCTTTTATCCTTCTTTGAACGGCTAAAAAATAATTCTGAAAATAAGGAAAAACAGCCTTCTATTGAACAGGATAGTAGCGATTCAAATAAGTCTAAGAACGAAGTGATAGAAGAGACTAAACCAAAAAAGCGGAAAGGGCTACGTCGCTGATTTTATTGCATCTAATTCAAATTACGGTACTCGTTAGGCGTATATCCGGTCTTTTGCTTAAACAGACGCGTAAAGTGCTGCTGATACTTAAAGCCCAGACCAGATGCTATGTCATTGATGCTTAGCGAATGGTCAAATATCCGCTCCTTAGCCTCTCTGATTAACCTGTTCTGGATGTAATCCAGGGCTGTGCTTCCCGTTTCCTTTTTGATCAGGTCACCAAAATAGTTGGCAGATAAATACAAGTTTTCGGCACACCAGGCTACACTGGGCAGGCCGAGCTCAATAGCTTTTCCCGACTGAAAGTACTCGTTGAGCAGACGTTCAAAGCGCATCAGTATATCTTTGTTGGCATTGCTACGCGTAATAAACTGGCGGTCGTAAAAACGCCTGCAATAATTAAGGAACAGCTCAATGTTCGACACAATCAACGTTTTGCTATGGCTGTCTATATTCTGCTCGATTTCTTCCCTTATCTTTTCAAGGCAGTCTTCTATCGTTTTCTTTTCCTTTTTTGAAAGGTGTAGTGCCTCGTTAACCTCATAAGAAAAGAAGGAGTAATCCCTGATATTTTTCCCCAAGGTCGTGCCCCTGATCAGGTCTGGGTGAAAAACCAGGGCATAACCAGAAGGCTTCATTGGCACTCCCTTGCTGTCGATACCATATACCTGTCCCGGAGAAACGAAAACCAGTGTGCCGTCCTCATAATCATAGGGCTGGCACCCGTAGAACATATCACCACACTTGATATTCTTGAGAAATACCGCATAAATCCCGATGTGCATCCTGTAATTGATGACCGTGGGCACTTCATCGAAATTGACAACGCTTACTAAGGGATGCAGTGTGTCCACGCCCAAATGCACGTTGTAACTACGAACGGTATCCATCCTTTTTATTTCTTCCATGACCTCTGTTCTATCGATACAAATTTAATAAACCTATCGCTGCAAATACCGCGTCTGGGCCAAATCAGTAAAAATGGTAAAAACA
>NZ_JAELTX010000704.1 GCF_016429065.1 Pedobacter sp. ASV17 | reverse complement strand
GACTTGACTGGGCCGCGAATGCTGGCGTGATTCCACGGACAATCTCCGCTGCCGTTTTGTTCCCTGAGTTTGGTTTTCCCTTCCATTATTACTAGTAAGAATTTCGTCAAAGTCGTCGGAGCGGGCAAAGTCATCGGATAGAACCTCGATATTCACAGCTTTCGATACCAGTGTGGAGGCGGTCCGCTTCGCCGGCACGCTGGCAGACGGTGCAGGCGGAGGGGGAGCATCAACGCCGCTTCTTGGAGGGCTTGACGACACGAGGTCGATTACGTCTGGTGCCATTGCCCGAGTCCGGCTCGCAGCTGGCCATGGCGGGAGCGGATGGGAAAATCCTCAGAACGTTTTGGACGGCTGAACTCAAAAGTGAGACGCGATTTCGGCAAGGACGCGCTAAGAC
>NZ_JAELTX010000703.1 GCF_016429065.1 Pedobacter sp. ASV17 | reverse complement strand
GAGAAAGTGGCGAGGCTAAATTCGGCCATGCGCAAGCGTCTCTTCCCATCAAACCGGAGGAATCCACTAAGGTCAGGCACGGAAATTCGCCGTTGACCGTATAAAACAAGTTTCCAACTAAAAAAACGCTGTAAAAGATCGGACCGAGACTGTCGTGTTGTTCTGGGCGCAGGAACGAATGCAAGTCAGACTCTTGGGCACCCAACTTGAGGCTGCTGTAGGGTTGCTAAACGGATAGCTACAGCATTGTTTGATACATGCATACGTATTTGCTCTCCTCTCATCCTCTGCCCACCTTTGACGCCTCGACGCCTCATCCTTAGAATTGCATGGTGGCTGGCCGTTCTTGTCCCCGTGCTGCTGTCGATGCAGGGGCCCTTTCCATGGTGCGGTTGTACTC
>NZ_JAELTX010000702.1 GCF_016429065.1 Pedobacter sp. ASV17 | reverse complement strand
CAAAAATGAACATTCACGTTCTGCCTAGAGTCCCAAGGTAGTAAAACCATCCCTGCCTAACACCAAAACCCGACAATTAGATCGGCCCGTTGATCTCGCGGCCAGTAACAACATAGAGCGCTAGCTATTAATACATGACATAGAGTGCCATCTCCTCAATTTTTGTTTCACAAATATAGTAAACATGGTAAGTCATTACCGCGATTCTTTCCTCGCTTCCATATTAGGAAAAAAAAGAAAGAACACGTCTCAGCATGCGGGTAGCAAAATTCAAGACGCTACCAGGCTCTCCGATACTCAAACAGGAGTCTAAGCTTTCTTCGACCCGCCTTCCTTCTCCAGCAAAATGCCCAAATATTGCAGGTCATCCTGCGCCTTTGGATCTCGCTCATAGATAGAC
>NZ_JAELTX010000701.1 GCF_016429065.1 Pedobacter sp. ASV17 | reverse complement strand
ACCAAACCGTATATTTGTTATTCTTCTCTTGTCCTTCGGCCGTCAACCATATTTACGGCGCTGTCCTTACCTAGACGGGGCAGCTGCCTTGCGCCGTGAATCAACCGATTAGTGTCACGAAACCCGCCACCACAGACATATATACCATGACTTCATCTCCTGTTACACCCCGCCCAAACACGGCACCGCAACCTCCAGCGCCAAACCCCGCCGAAGATGGACAGACGCCTACCCGAACCTCGTTTGGCTCTTCAAATACCGATCCCCAAGGGCAACATGCACCGGACCCCGATTCCTCGCCCAAGTCCTCCCATAGAGATTCGATGGACGTCGATATGGACGACTCTGACAACGAGGGGCATGATGAGAATGGCGGCTCAGACGGCGAAAGTGTAAATGG
>NZ_JAELTX010000700.1 GCF_016429065.1 Pedobacter sp. ASV17 | reverse complement strand
CTTGTAAGGTGGCCGTTGTAGTCCACGTCGCCGAGAACATTGCTCTCAAAATGTCCAACAATGCTGAAGCCCTTCAAAACTCTTGCATCGGAAAAGTATCCCGTGCATAGCACGGCCCAAGATATCGTATTTTTCATCGATAGTTCTACATGATTGGTTTCACGTTGCTCAGAGTAAGTATCGTAGTGATGGTATATTGGGATCGGGTATTCAAAACGAGTCAAGAACGTTGGAAGATGTTCGAGGCTCGCGGCAAAAGCTAGTAGATTCCGTGGTCAACAAATCGATATACAAGGAGCTATAGTTGCGGTGCTTTAATCGTACACGATCTGATAATATTTTGGTCATCACTTAGCCAGAAGGAATCTTTCAGCTGCAAACGCAGCATCCTCAGGTTGGGG
>NZ_JAELTX010000699.1 GCF_016429065.1 Pedobacter sp. ASV17 | reverse complement strand
AGCGCCGACAGCGCGCGTCGACTGGCGAAGAGCGTTGCGGAACATGCTGATGGAGGTGATTGGAGGTCTAAGATGAAAGAGAAGCAATTGCAGCAACGTGCAATTGGGGAGAGGGGAGATTGGGGTTGCGATGCTGCGCTTTGCGTGAGAGCAAATTTCGGGAGCAGAGTCTGTCTGTGTCTGTGAGGGAGGTAGTGGAGCGGAGCTCCTAAGGCACCAATCAGGGGCACCTGCGCGGTTTAACCCGACCCGCGAAAACAATATTCCCGCCCGGGTCTCATTTCAGAGCCTGGTTCCGGGCAACGAAAGCCGGTCTCCTCGTATATAGGTAGCAACGGGATTCCTCGGCGTTCATGAAGGCGCCTCGGTGTCCTGAGGCACCAGCGTCATCTGCATCAAGC
>NZ_JAELTX010000698.1 GCF_016429065.1 Pedobacter sp. ASV17 | reverse complement strand
AAAGCAAATATAGTCTCGCGTCATATCGCGGGGAGAATATAGCAGTATACATGTTACGACCCTTGTGTGCCGCCACAGTTAGTTTGAAGGGTGTATTGAATTCCTTTTTGTTTAACCTCGGCTGTGCCATAGTTCTCCTACAGTCTATCTAGCTCATCAATCAGTGGCTATAAAGACTGAAGCCTCGTGTCTCCTAAAACACCGTCGGCAGAGCCTGAAAAAAAGGAATCTCGCTTTCTGTAGGCTGAATTCTGCTCCAAGTCGCCAACGTACCATACTCCAAACAGGGCCATAACAAAAGCCATGAGAAGTGCATCAAACACGTAAAGAAAAATCTCGTGTGAGATAAGATAGCCTTTGTTCCCCTGTAAATATTCAACCACCCGAAAGATGCTTCGTAC
>NZ_JAELTX010000697.1 GCF_016429065.1 Pedobacter sp. ASV17 | reverse complement strand
AGTCTAACTTGTTTGCTAGATCAAATCACGAAACTACTCGGACAAGGCACGTTTGGCAAGGTAGTTCAAGCGTACAGCCCTAAGCGAAGAGAATACGTCGCCGTCAAGATTGTTCGATCAGTTCAAAAATATCGCGATGCTGCGCGTCTGGAGCTGCGAGTGCTGCAAACTCTTCGAGAAAACGACGAACAAAACAAGTTTCGATGCATACATCTGCGCGACTGCTTTGACTTTCACGGACATATTTGCATCGTGACAGATCTTCTCGAGTCGAGCTTGTTTGATTTTCTAAAAGCCAACAGCTTTGTGCCTTTTCCGAACAGCCATATACAAAGCTTTGCGAAACAACTCTTGACCAGCGTTGCATGTACGTGTATTGTTTTGTTTCAATCGTCCCCGGC
>NZ_JAELTX010000696.1 GCF_016429065.1 Pedobacter sp. ASV17 | reverse complement strand
ACTTTGGTGTGCGCTATCTCCATCTTTTATAATTCTTGCGCACGAAATTGGCCGCGGCAAAACCATTGCTGACTCCGCCATGAATGGCTCGAGTTTATACCTACGCAGACCTCGAACGCCGTACCATAACGTACGGGCCAACAATGTAAGCTCGTCTTGCATAAATTAAACCTTGTTGAGCTGCAGCTTCTCGCTCAGGGCCCTGTTTACGGTGAATGAGGACTGAGCTACGCAACTCATTCGTCCTGAATGGTAGATAAAGTGGCATTTTATTTGAGCATCTAGGACGCACTTTGTAAGCACACTACGATACAAGAAGAACAGCTGTGCAGTATAGGACGCCACATGCATGTAGGTGACGGCCCCTAACAATTCGGATCAGACAATGGAGAGAATGATAT
>NZ_JAELTX010000695.1 GCF_016429065.1 Pedobacter sp. ASV17 | reverse complement strand
GAGATGTGTATAAGAGACAGGGCACCGACACCGACGTAGATTTCGTCAAATTCGGATCCAGACATGTAAAAGAAGGGAACGCCAGCCTCGCCAGCAACAGCTCGGGCAAGAAGCGTCTTACCGGTACCCGGAGGTCCGACAAGCAGAACGCCCTTGGGCAGCTTAGCGCCGAGGTCTGAGAACTTTTCGGGGTTCTTAAGAAACTCGACAACTTCCTGGAGCTCGTCCTTGGCTTCGTCGCAGCCATGAACATCAGCAAAGCGGGTGTTTTGTTTCTCAGCCTTGACTTCAGAATCTATCTTACTACTAGAGCGGCCAAAAGAAGTGAGCGTCTCAATCGCCACAGTGACGATAGCAACTGTCTCTTATACACATCTCCGAGCCCACGAGACGAATTACAA
>NZ_JAELTX010000072.1 GCF_016429065.1 Pedobacter sp. ASV17 | reverse complement strand
TCAAAAGCATCGCCATACATGGAGTGGTGTTTTGATTGGAAGTTTACGGTTTTTTGATCAAAAACAATAAGCTCATCAAAGCCCATTTTGCGGGCAAGTTGATTTAAATTGGCTCTGTTTACGATCTTGGAACGCATTTCGGTTAAAAAGCCTTCTTCTTTGTAGGGATAGCTTTTGAATAGCATTTCAGCCACTACAGCCCCTAAAATAGCATCGCCCAAAAACTCTAAGCGCTCGTTGCTACTTCTGCTGCCGTTTTTTAATATCTTGGCCGCTGAACGGTGCCTAAATGCCATTTTGTAGAGCGCAATATTGCCCGGAACAAAACCAAGCACATTCTTTAATTTCTTTAAGAACTGCTTATTTGGCGAAAGATATAGTTTATAAATGCTGAACAAAGACATCAACTAGCAACACAAAATTTAATTATAGAAAAAGCATTTGTATAAATATACAATACAATTGCTCTTAAACCATAAACTTTTTGGCTTATTCTTCGTATTTCTTAAAAACTACCGAAGCATTATGGCCTCCAAAACCAAAAGTATTACTTATTGCGGCTCTAACTTCTCGTTTTTGAGCTTTGTTAAAAGTAAAATTAAGCTTTGGATCAATCTCAGGATCATCCGTAAAGTGATTGATGGTTGGAGGAATAGTGCTATTCTTGATGGCAAGAATGGCAGCCAAAGCCTCAACTGCACCCGCAGCACCTAACAAGTGACCTGTCATAGATTTGGTAGAGCTGATGTTTAATTTATAAGCATCTTCTCCAAATAAATCTACAATGGCTTTTGCTTCTTGTATATCTCCAAGTGGCGTAGAAGTACCATGTACGTTGATATAGTCGATCTGGCTGGTTTCCAGTTTAGCATCTGCTAACGCTTTAGTCATTACCATTTTAGCACCAAGCCCTTCAGGGTGAGGGGCTGTGATATGATGAGCATCTGCGCTCATACCACCACCAACAATTTCAGCATAGATTTTGGCGCCACGCGCTTTAGCGTGTTCCAGTTCTTCTAAAATAATGGTGCCGGCACCTTCGCCCGCTACAAAACCATCACGGTCTTTATCAAATGGACGAGAAGCTGTTGCAGGATCATCGTTACGAGTAGATAAAGCATGCATTGCGTTAAAACCTCCCATGCCCGCTTCGTTAATAATCGCTTCTGAACCACCGCTGATAATGATATCAGCCATGCCCAAACGAATATAGTTGAAGGCATCAATCATCGCATTGGTTGATGATGCACAAGCAGAAACGGTGGCAAAGTTTGGCCCACGCAATCCATACTTCATCGAGATATGCCCTGGGGCAATATCAATAATCATTTTCGGGATAAAGAATGGATTGTATCTAGGCGTGCCATCCCCCTTGGCGAAGTTGGTAACCTCGTCTAAGAAAGTTTTTAGACCTCCAATTCCAGCGCCCCAGATCACACCAATTCGATTTGTGTCAAGTTTAGAGAAATCATATCCTCCATCTTTAACGGCCTCTTCGGTGGATACCAGTGCATACTGCACAAACGGATCCAGTTTGCGGGCTTCTTTTTTATCCAAATAATCTTCTGGATTAAAGTTTTTCACCTCGCAAGCGAACTTTGTTTTGAATTTTTCGGTATTGAAACTCTTGATAGGCGCTGCGCCGCTCACACCATTTACTAGTGCTTCCCAAAATTCAGGAACACTATTTCCGATAGGAGTGAGCGCACCCAACCCAGTAACTACTACTCTTTTTAATCCCATTTATAAGTATTGTACAGAAAAAGTATTTCTACTTAACGTTTTTTTCTAAATAAGCAATTGCTTGACCTACAGTACCAATAGTTTCAGCTTGGTCATCTGGAATAGCTACATTGAATTCTTTTTCAAACTCCATGATTAGCTCAACAGTGTCCAGTGAATCTGCACCTAAGTCGTTTGTGAAAGACGCTTCTGGCGTAACTTCACTTTCATCAACACCTAGTTTTTCTACGATAATAGCCTTTACTCTTGAAGCAATATCAGACATAATATTATAATTTAATGGTTAAATAATTCTGTGCAAAGAAAAATAAATTCTAACACATTTCAAATGTTTTTATTTCTCTGTCAATTTTAATGGGTTTAAAACCCAAAGTAAAATTAGTTTTATAATTTCGTAATTCTAACAAAAAAATACATTTTGAACAAAACTTATTTAAAACTATCGCTCGATTTGGATTTTGTGCTCATCGCAATCACCGCATCGTTAAAAGACTATGTTTTGTGCCACAAGATAAACACAAATCTTAACTTGGAGTTTTATAAAATCGAGGATCACGAAGTATATTTTAATACCGATGAAGCGCCTTTAGCATTTTCCAAGTACTTTTTCTTTGTAGAAGAGGGCGAACGGGAGTATTTTTTGGTGAGCAATAGAAACAGTGAGGGCTTTTTGGTCCCCGAAATGAACAAGGTGGATTTCTTTATCGTTATCCATCAGTTTATAGACAAGGAAGACCTCAATTTTATCTTGAGTAGTTTGAATAAAATGCCTGATATTCAGGTGGCTGCGCAGATAGATGTGCGAAAATTAAAGTCCAAAGAAAATTTGGTAATGTAAATTTTATATTGTTAGTGTAGTAAATACACTATATTTGAATCTGAAATCAAACTGAAATAGTATAATTAGAGCTTAAACAAGTAGCACATTTAAGTGCTATTGTGGAGGCGGTAATCACAAGATAATTTTAATGAAACCTTTTCATTCAAGAACCAAAATTGTGGCAACTTTGGGCCCTGCTTCGGCTAAATCAGAGGTGTTGTATAGTATGTTTAATGCGGGTTTAGACGTATGTAGGCTAAACTTTTCACACGGTTCACAAGCCGATCACCAAAAGGTGATAGACACCATCAGAGACATCAACCATAAGCACAAATATAACGTGGGTATTTTGGCCGATTTACAAGGTCCAAAAATCAGAATTGGGATGGTGAAAGACGGGGGAATTAACCTTGTCAATGGAAGCAAAACGACCATCACCACTCAAGAGTGCATTGGTAACGAAGAACGCATTTACATCACTTACGAAAGTTTCCCTAAAGATGTAAAAGCAGGAGAAATTATCCTTTTGGATGATGGTAAATTGCAGATGCGTGTACTGGAAACTAACTACAAGGACGAAGTAATTTGCGAGGTAGTTCACGGTGGTATTTTAACTTCTAGAAAAGGTGTAAACCTTCCTAATACCAAAGTTTCTATCCCTTCTTTAACGGTTGAGGACAGAAAAAACTTAGATTTTGTACTAGAAAGTGATGTAGAGTGGATTGGTCTTTCGTTTGTGCGTAATGCCGCTGATATTGTGGAGTTAAAAGACATTATCAAGGAAAGAGGCAAAACTGCTAGAGTGGTTGCTAAAATCGAAAAACCAGAGGCCATTGCTAATATCGACGAAATTATTGCGGTAACTGACGCGGTAATGGTTGCTCGTGGTGACCTTGGGGTAGAAATGCCAATGGAAGAAGTGCCTTTGTTGCAAAAAATGATTGTAAACAAGTGTAGAGCAGCTTCTAAGCCAGTAATTATTGCTACACAGATGTTGGAAAGTATGATCACTACTCCTCGTCCTACTAGAGCTGAGGTGAACGACGTAGCGAACTCTGTACTAGATGGTGCTGATGCGGTAATGCTTAGCGGTGAGACTTCGGTAGGTGAATTTCCTCTGATTGTGATCGAAACGATGCAGAAAATCATCAATAACATCGAAGAAAATAATTATCCTTTTTACGCAGAGAAATTTTTGAAGCCTAAAACGGTTAGTTTCTTAGGTGATGCGGTATGTGATTCGGCTTGTTTCTTGGCTAAACAAACAGATGCTATCGGTATTGTTACCATGACTTCTAGTGGTTATACTGCTTTCGAGGTAGCAAGTCACCGTCCACAAGCACCTATTTTTACTTTCACTAGTAACGAGAGTTTATTAAATACTTTAAGCTTGGTTTGGGGTGTAAGAGGCTTCTTCTACGATAAATTTGAAAGTACAGATAAAACGATTGAAGAGGTAAATGACCTGTTGAAGAAAAAGAAATTAGTTAAAAAAGGAGATGTGGTGATCAACACTGCAGCAGTTCCTTTGGAAAAAAGAAGCAGAACCAACATGGTAAAAGTTACCGTGGTGGAGTAATTTCTCTGATAAATATTAGAAGCTCCGTATATGCGGGGCTTTTTTTATTGCATTAAAAACCTTATTCTTGCGGCTTAAACGGAGAAGTGTCCGAGTGGTCGAAGGAGCACGCCTGGAAAGTGTGTATGCCCCAAAAGGGTATCGAGGGTTCGAATCCCTCTTTCTCCGCTGAAAGAAGAACCGCTATTTTGGCGGTTTTTTTATGCTGTTTTGTAAGACAAATTGCTCTTCAAAGTGACAAATTATGGATGAATTGTTGGTACAAAAGTTTAAGGAAAAGATAAATTCTTATTATCCTGTCTCGGAAGCTTCACTTCAAAAATTGTTAGCAATAGCCACAGTTGTAGACCTAAAAAGAAACAAAATACTTGTGCAGGAAGGTTTTGTGGCTAGGCAATTTTGCTTTTTGTATTCCGGTTATGTCATCTCCTATGTTAGCGATGATAAGGGGCGAACATACAATAAGAACATCGCTGCAAGTAATGATTTTATCGCCTCAACCGTTTCCTGTATTTTAAATCAACCCTCAAAATTTGCGATTAAAGCGGTAACAGACTGTACGTTGTTAAGCCTTTCATATCAACAGTTTAGGGAAATGCTCTTCCAAACGGACGAGCTCAAATCGTTCTACATTCATTACCTCGAAAAAAATTGGATCGTAGATAAGGAGGAAAGAGAAATATCCATTGTGATGGAGGAAGCACAGGTTCGATATGAAAAGTTATTGAAAAGCCATGCCCATATTGAAAAATATGTGCCTTTACAGGACATTGCGTCACATTTGGGCATTACCCCCACACAGTTGAGCAGGATACGCAAGCAGTTAAAATAATTGCTTCTCAACATATGTAAAAAACGATACGGTTTCATGGAGCTAGTTTTGCAATGTAAAAGAACATTGTATAACAGTATAGTTTTATCAATATGATTATCAAAAGCCAGCAATCGGATTTTAAAGACATCTACGAAATTATCAACGATGCCTCATCTGCCTATAAAGGCATTATACCAGCAGACCGTTGGAAGGAACCATATATGGCGGAAGACGAGCTACACAGCCAGATGATGGAGGGTGTAGAATTTTGGTGTTACCATCAAGATGACGTTATCATTGGGGTAATGGGCATCCAACACAAATCAGATGTGACCTTAATTCGCCATGCCTACGTAAGGACAATAGCTCGAAACAAGGGCATTGGAGGTAAATTACTAAAACACCTGTCAACGCTTACCGATAAACCAATTTTAATTGGTACTTGGGGCGATGCCGATTGGGCTATAAGCTTTTACCAAAAACATGGGTTTAGGCTGGTGTCGTCTATAGAAAAGGAGCAGTTGTTAAAGAAGTATTGGGATATACCCTTGCGGCAGATAGAAACATCGGTAGTGCTAGCAAGTGCTAATTTTAGCAAAATTTAAGTAATGTGGTAGATAGGTCTATTCGATTTCGAATAGACCTGTTTTTTTAATTCAGTGTGTTGAATTATTGTTTTAAAGTGATTTGACCTTTGACAACATTGCAATAATAATTTTCTCATCTTTTCTGATCATATTCACAACATTATTTGTTTAGTTACAGGTTTGGTGGTGAGATGATTACATATTTGAGTAAGCACAGACCATTGAATTAATTCCGAATGGCTATGTTTTTTCCCAAGACATACTGCCTGCTTATAATGTAGCTATTGTAGAGGAAGGAGATGCTTAATTTATCACCTGAAGAAAACTTCACATTTTTGCCACTAATTAGAGACACAGTCTTTTTCTGTTTGATATCCATTGGCGTTTCTCTACCGTTATAGGTAAAGCTTTTTAATTCGATCTTGTCATTATCAGAGAGGGTAACCACAACATAGTCACTAGCGGACAAGCCTTTTTTGAATGAAATTATACCGGACTTTCCTTGGCAGAAGAACTGGTCTTCCACTTTGTTGTCATTGAACAGAATCCTTTTAGGTGGATCACAGGCAACGAAAAATAGGCTAGTAGCCATAATAATTTTGAAAAGCTTTCTGTTCATATCCATAAATTTTGTTTAGCTACAGGTTTGGTGGTAACCTATAACCACCTTGTATTAGGCTCAGTAACTTGGGTATTTCTCTGACTACAAATAACTTGATTTAAATGACGCTTAAAGTTAATAACCAGTTAACATAGTATCTCTATCTTGACTAAAAGAAATTAACGATGAAAAAAGTGCTACATCATTCAAAAGAAGAGCTCTTTAAATCTATATACGATTTAACTTTCGAGAAAATGAATCGTATTTTTTCTAGAGCTCTCAAATGCGAAGAATTAACAAGCGATGTGTTACAGGAAACCTATCTAAAATTGTGGTGTAAACTAGAGGAATTGGATGGCAAACAAGATTATATGCCATTTCTATATTTTCATGCTAGAAACTTTGCCAGAAAAGAAATCAATGCTAGGTTGAAAAAGGATTCTCTGGATGCACATCCTTCCATTTTAAATGAAGTGAGCGATATGGAGGGACAGATGGAGAAGAAGGAATTTCAATTGATGTTAAGCCGAGCCGTAAATGCGATGCCCCCAAAGCGTCAAATGGTGTACCGTATGTTTAAAGAAGATGGGTTGAGTTATAAGAATATTGCCGAAATGCTTAACATATCTAATAAAACGGTAGATAATCACCTTAACGAGGCCATGAAAACCATTAAGAAAAGATTGGTGCTCAACTATAGGGTTAAGGATGTCATGATGTGGGCCCTACTCCAATGGTCAGTTTTAAATTGGCTGTCCTAATTTGATCAAAAGCTGTTATTTTTTAAAATACTAAAGCCTTGCAATTGAAATATTTGCATAGCTGAATTATTTACTTTATTTTCACAATTGTTTAAAAGTACATTTTAAGCAATTGATTTAAATAAGGCTCATCTTTGTCCGGGATAAGCCTTATTTTTTTTATAAAGATTTAGAAAAAATGGTAGAGGTTACTGCAGCGGATTCGATAGCCAATGAAAAAACGGCATTTGGAATGAACACTGTATTTGAGCCATTCAAATAAATTTGACTTCCTACGGTTGTGCCGGCACCAATAATTTTGGTATTGTTTGCGTTGTCATACGCTTCTACGGTGTAGAAACTAGCACCTGCATCTGTAGGGATTAACGTTTTCCAGTCTGGAAGTTCTATGTAGTCTGTAAAAGCATTTTTTGACACGTGTAGAATGGTTTTGCCACTGTTTACTTTTAGTGAATTTCGTCCTGATCGGTAAGAAACTACTATTTCAATACGTATATCGTCTGGCAAGCTAACACCTGTGGTAATAAATCTTACCAAGATATTTCCATTTGCAGGTTTTGGCATTTTTGTAGGATCGTAGTCGTCAAATAAAAGCACGTTACCTTTATTCCAAAATCGAGGCAAAGTACTTGTTTTTGCCGTTTGGAATTGAATGGTAGTGTCTTTTAGTACTTTTTGATTCTCTGTACTTACCAAGCTGACCTTGTGTGGCCCTTCGGCTACTATAATTTTACCCACAGAATTTGAATTGGTAGCAGTTAAGGTTGCTTTAGTTTCACCATCTACTTTCACTAGTAAATCTTTTGCCTGACTATCAAAAGTAGATTCTACGGTCAATTTACCATAGCCAGTTCCTTTGATTTCCTCACCTTTCTGGCAAGAAGACAATAGTGTTAAAATTGGTAAAATGAGGTAGATGATCAAAGATAAAAACTTATTTTTCATTTGAATTTTTTTAATAAACCCAAGGCAATTGCTGCCTTGGGTTGTTTTTAATGGAGTGTTAATTGTTTACAAGAACATAAAGGTTATAGGTAAGGATTGGCGTTTACGTTATAAGAAGCCCAAACTTCATCCCAGCTTGACTTGGTATCATTATCAAAAGCACCTCTATAGGTGGTTGAAGTTAATGACGTAACCGCGCCACCTGGATGTGGAATACTTAAACCAGTAAAGCTAGCGCCAGTAGCAGCTGGAGAGCTTGCTGTATGACGAAAATCAGGGATGAAAGTAGTACCCGTAAATGCAATGTCAAAAGGTGCTGCCAATAAAAGATAAGCATTTGCACTTGCAGTGCTAGCTAAGCCAGTACCTAAAGGACCTAGTGAGCTATAGGCTTGGATCACGTTGTTTGCAGTTGGGCCTACAGCCGCTGCTCCACTGATTACTTCTGAACCAATATTGAAACCGCCTACAATAGAGTTCACTATGGTGAAATTTGAATTTACACGGAATAAAATGCCACGGCCAGCAGTGCTACCTGTGATAGGACCTTGATTGTTGGCGTGTCCCAATACAGTTAAGTTAGTTAATACTGGGCTTGTCATTCTACTATTGATGGTTGTTACTGGCGAGGTAATGTTGTTACACTCGATACCATTTGGATTTGAAGAATAAAGTGTAGCAGGAGGAACAGTAATTACCGATGGATCTTTTAAAGATACCGCAAACTGGATCGTTCCTTGGTAACCTTGGTCAAAATCGAAATCATCATCATTGTTGCCGATAGCGATCAAATGTTTTGCATTTACCGAACCGCCAAAGAATTCAAATCCGTCATCTGCACCGTAAGAAACTTGAACATAGTCAAGTGTACTTGCAGAACCTACACCACCTAAAGTTAAACCGTTAAGTTCGTTGTCGTCGGTTAATACCGCTCCAGCGTACTCGATACGAACATAGCGAAGTGTGCTCGCAGAAGCTGCATCTTCTTCTGAAAGGTTTGTGCCATATTGGATGGTGCTTGGATAAGGTAAGCCAGCGCTAGTTACGTATGCTGAGCTTATTCCTTCAATTTCTCTCAAACCAGCATTGGTCATGCCGTTACCTAAAATAACTACACCACCCCAATCGCCAGCACGACGATTGTTCACGCTTTCTTGGCTAGTGAAAACAATTGGATTGTCTACATTACCGTCGGCAATAATTTTAGAGCCTTTAGTTACCAAAAGGAAAGAAGGCTGTTGCAAAGTGGTGTTTGTTCTTTTAAGTCCTTTGATGAAAGTACCAGGCGCAATGGTTAATGTAGCACCATTGGTTACGTAAGTAGGTCCATCTAAAATCCATAGTTTACTTGCGTCTAACGTTGTGTTTACGCTAATTACGTTAGGCACAACTTGTGTGGTATTAGGCACATCCCTTGTGTCTTGGAATGCTCTTCCTGAACGGTTGAATGAACCTCCTTTGGAGTTACTACCTTGGAAGTCTTTTTTACATCCAGTAACGCTTAAAGCAATAACTGCTGAAGCAAAAATACATTTTAATGCAACTGATTTAATTTTCATTTTCTTAGTTTTTGAAGTTTTTTACTAAACTGTTCAATTGTCCGTTTTTGATTGTTTTAGTTTTCTGTTTTGTTCATGTAAGCCAATTTTTGTTTAACATTTATGTTGTTTCCATTAAAAGCGATAAATAAAGTAGACGCTATAATTGATTCCATACCTGTTGGTTCTGATTTTGGTATCGTAATCTTTAGAATAAGAAGTTCCTTTAGGGTCAAGCCTTTCGGGGGCGATGGTTTGTCCAGCTCCTGGATACTCTTCAATAGAGCTATCGCCACCATTGTAACCAAAAGGATTGCCCGGGGCGAATTTATTCACGTAAACAAATTGCTCCTGATTAAGTAGGTTGTTAATGTTGAATTTGATTTCGGCTTTTTGTTTTAGGATTTTATAGCTCAATTGCAGGTCAACCATATCTCTTGGATTTTCATATTCGTCGGTAGCCCTGCTTGGTGATGCATACACAATGCGCTTCCCAAACCGATTATAGGTAATGTTAACTCCTAGCTTTTTCCCAGCATATAGTAGGCCGCCATTGATAATGTAAGGCGATTGTCCTGCTAGCGGTCTATTTCTTCTGGTTGGAACAGGGTTGCCATTCTCGTCAATAGCTGTTGAGGGATCAAAATCAATATTGGCATCTAACCAAGTGAAATTCCCAGAAACGTACAGGTTGTTCCACAGTTTTGATTCGCTACTGATAAAATTAAAGGACTTTCGGAAATCTAGCTCAAGGCCCATGTCTTTAGCGCCCAAAAGGTTCGTGTAGAAAAATGTTTGCCCCATACTGGTTGGACGGATCACCACTTCGATTGGATTTCGGAATTTTTTGTAAAATCCAGAGATGCTTAAAACTTCTCCTGGCGAAGGAAACACTTCAAACCTAAGGTCTATGTTTTCAATATTTGTTGTTTTTAAAGCGCTGCCCTGAACAGTTTTAAAAATATCGTAGTCAAAATATTGGAAAGAGGAAAGTTCTCTTAAATCTGGTCGTGCCACTGTTTTGTACCAGGAAGCCCTAACGTTGATTTTGTTGCTGAGGGCATAAATGGCATTGGCAGAAGGTAACCAATCTGTTTGTCCATTATTGATCGTTTTCCTTTCATAAACACGTAACTGTTCATTCCATACCATATCGAAAACGTTTTGCTCATTTTTCTCTGCCCTTACCCCAGTAATCAATCTTAATTTTTTTAATAATTTGACATCAAACATGCCGTAGAAGGCATTTAGGCGTTGAAATCCCTCATAGCCGTCTGAAGATGTGCTTTGTGTAATGGTTTGTCCGCTAGAGCTAATGGGGAACAATAACAGGTCGTTTATGAAGTTTTGTCTATTGAATACCTGTTCGTATGGTATACCGCCATAGCTATTGTTGGTAACCGAACCTATTTTATATAAGTTTGATTGGAAATCTGCATCTCTGTACTTGCCTTGATAGCCTAACTTGAAGATTTGATTTGCATTTAAAGCGCTAAAAGGTATCTGTACATTGGCGCCCCAGTTATACAATTGTTCATCTAGCTCAGAATAGAACATACTGCCATCTCTAACTTTATTACCTCCCATGGGGTAGGTGAAATAGTCAGGGGGTAAATCATCCGCGGCGGTGCCATTGTGTCTGGTGATTAATCGGCTGTAGGGTTGGTCTCGGTTCAAACGAGCACCAGAGAAATTCCAATCTACCTTGATGCCTTTTTTGCCAAGTACATGCTCTCCACCTAATTGCGATTGGAGTAGAGAATAGATAATGGTTACGTTGTTGTAATTATCTACTCTTGTGCTACCACTATCTTCATCTACACCACGATATTTCCAGAAATCATCATTAAACTTATGGTTGTAGGTGTTTTGCAAGGTTATTTTGTTTTTGCCGAAACTGTAGCCCATATTAAGGCTAGCGCCTAGTGTAGTAATGTACTTGTAAAGGTTTCCCGTATAATCAAGCATATAGGTTTCGTAGAGATTTTTTTGATCTGTTCGCTGTTCATTTCTGTAGGTAAGTGCTCCTGTAAATCCAAAACGACTATTGTTTTTGAATGAAATTACTTTGCCGCCCTGCACTTGATAATCTTGAACGGGCATTGCTGTATAGCGTTTAAATTGCCAATTATCGGGCATTGTACCTAAAAAACGATTGAGTTGCTCACGTTGCGAAGTATTTGGGGTGCTATTGGTAAGCGTTCCCATCAATACATTATATTCTCCAAAGCCCATTCCAGAAGGTGCTTTTTGTAAGTCAGACTTTAGGCCAAGCCAAGCTTTATTGCCTCGGTCAAGCCCTAAGAAGTTTTTTCCTGTTGCCTGACTGTTGTAAGCAGAGCCTACTGTAAGTTGAAAAAAATCTTCATCGGGAATTTCTTTGGTGTGTACCTGTATCAACCCTCCTGTAAACTCGCCCGTTAAATCAGGCGTGGCCGTTTTGTTGACCACAATATTATCCAATAGCGCACTTGGAATCATGTCGAAAGCGAAGTCGCGACGGTTGGGTTCACTGCTAGGCACCATGGCTCCGTTAAGTAGCACGTTGTTGTACCGATCGCTTAAACCGCGTACGACCACACTGTGCTCATTAGATATTTGTATGCCGCTAACTTTCCCCAATACCTGCGCCGCATTAAAGTCTGGCGATCTGGCAATTTGTTCCGCAGTAATCCCATCAGATACGGCAGCACTGTTTTTTTGTCGTGCGTATAAACCTTCTAATGAAGCCCTGCGGTAAGTGGCCGTAACTACCACTTCATTCAACGATTTTGTACTGGAGCTCAGCATCACATCTAAAGGTGCAGTTTGCCCAGCCTTTATCGTAATGTCTGTGACCCGTTTAGTTTGGAAAGAAATATAAGAAACTTCAATGTTGTAGGTTCCAGCTGGAAGGCTAAGGACATATTTTCCTTCTACATCACTTTGTACGTTATTACCTGTTTGTAATACCTTAATGTTGGCGCCAGGTAGGCCTTCTCCTTTTTCATCTAAAACCTTACCTGTTAATCTGCCCGGTTGCTGGCGTTTGATGCGTGATTCGAATTCGGTGTCTGTTTCTATGCGAATGGTAATTTCATTGCGTGAAATTTGGAAATCTACAGGCATCTCACGTTTCATATATTTTAACACCTCTATTAGTGGTGTTTCTGTAAATTTCAAGTGTGATACCAGTAGTTTTGAAGCGGCTGGTTTATCATAAAAAAAGTCGTAAGCAGATTGCTTTTTAAGCAGTGTTAATACTTCTGATAATGGAACACGATTGACATTGATCGTGATATTAGATTCGGCATATTTGTTGGCTGATTGTGCTTTAACGGGGCCGATCAGCAAAAAAAATGCGACGAAAAAAATAGTAAGCACAAAAGGCTTCTTTTGTAAATGATTGTTTAGTTTTGTGTTAATGAACATAAAATTGTAATAGAATTTAGCTATTCGGTTTTTAGGGAATGCTACTGCAATAGCATTCCTTTTTTATTTATATCGCCTTTAATTGGTGATTACATAGTCTTTTTCTCCCCTCTTTTTTAAGTGTAACCCATGCATAAATAAAATTCGGCGCAATGTCTCTTCGGGTTCATCCCTGAAATAACTACCACTTACTGTTTTATTTGCGGTGAGTTTTTCTTCTATGCTTATTTTAATGTTGAATACGTTCTCCAATCGGGTCAGCACATCAGCTAATCCAACGCTTTCGAATACCAGTTTGCCATTGGTAAATAGGTCAAGCTTTCCAGCAACGTCTATCGGATGAATTTCTATATGCTTACTTTTTGAACTATAGGCCAATATTTGGCCCGGTAAAAGTGCCCGCTGTTGGTTGTCGACATTGATACGTACATATCCACGTACCAATAGCACTCTAATTTGTCCTTCTTTTTGGTAGGCTTCTACGTTAAACGCTGTTCCCATCACGGTAGTAGTTAGCTTACCCGAGTGTACTTTGAAAGGCTTTTGGGGCAAGTGAGCCACATCAAAAAAAACTTCGCCGCTAATGCTTACTTCTCTACTGGTGTCTCCAAAATGCTTTCGGTCGTAACTTAATTTAGCGCCAGAGTTTAACCATATTTTAGTGCCGTCCGAAAGAAAGGTATGCTTCAAAGTAGTACCGTCATTTTTAATCGTTACAAATTCAGGTTTTAAGGCTTCGGATTGGTAGCGTTCATGTAATAGATAAATGGTTATGCCTAAGCTGCATAGTAAGAGAAAAATCGCAGCCGCCTTGATCAAATAAGCAAATTTGGGTCTTGTGGTTTTAATCTCTCCTTCTGATACTTTTGTTTTTTCAACGAGTTGGCTGAAAAACGCATCTTTATCAAGTTTTTTTACGGAGAAATCTTCCGCATTCAAATCCTCTTCCTGGATATATTCATCAAAGGCTTGCATATCTTCCCCTTTAAAATACGCTTCTACCTGCTGTCTTTCCCATCGACTGCTCTTCCCTTCAAAATACCTTTTTAAAATTTCCTTATTCATCGTCATTTAAAGGACTTCATCAAGCGCCTTTACTACTATAATCTGTGGGAAGGATAAATTCCCTATTCTATTTAAAAAATATTTTACGACTAGGGATTTTGCGCTTGTAAAGGATTATATAGATATATAAGAAAACCATGAAACAGGTACTGGCCGTTTTTTTTATTGTGTCTATTCTTTTTTCCTGTAAGAAAAATCAAGAAATACGGACAACATTGTCTACCCAACAACAGTGGATTTTGGATAGTATGCAGGTTTATTATTATTGGAGTGATGCCTTGCCTCGAAATCCAGCAGCTAATACTAGCACCGTTACCTTTTTTAAGTCGATATTAAATCCAGACGACCGGTTCTCTACCATTACGGATCCTCATCAGCAGAGTACCCGATATTCGTCTTTCGCATGGTACGGTTTCGAGTATGTTTTACTTCAAAAGAAAGATTTGTCTGATGATTTGATTGCGGTGATTACGCTGGTGGTACCCAATGGGCCCGCAGCAAAAAAAGGGCTAAAAAGAGGTGATGTTTTTACTAAGGTTAACAATTTACCTATTCGGTCTTCCAATATGGAAGGGGTAAAAAATATACTCGAAGAAGGAAATGGGGTTAGTTTGGCCCTTTCTAAATTGGAGAATAACCAACTTCATTTTGTTGGTGACGTACAGTTGAGTTATGTGCGTTTTGTAGAACAGCCGGTATATACTACTGCGGTATTTGAAGATAGCGGACATAAAACAGGCTACCTTTTCTATAATCGTTTTAATGGTAATTATGATTATAACATTTTGGATTCGCTAAAGAAACTAAAAGACGCGGCAGTTAGCAATTTGATTATAGATATGAGATATAATCCTGGTGGGGATATCTCTTCTGTAGCAAAAATAGCTGCGGTAATAGCCAATATAAACGCGGAACAGGTTTTTGCAATTTATCAGGCCAATCGTAATGGTGGAAAACAATATCGTTCGTTTCGGGATGCCATTTCAGAAAATAGATTTCAGCCCCAAGACTTCAATGAATTGCTTGTTAGAAGATTTTCATTGCCAAAAATTTATGTCCTTACCACCGGAGCCACAGCGTCGGCAGCAGAATTATTGATCAATAACTTAAAACCTTTTATGGAAGTAGTGCAGATTGGAGAAAAAACTCTGGGTAAAGACATGGCTAGCTTTGCTATTGAAGATCAGAGCAAACCCAAAAAAATTGATTTGACGCTTTATCCGTTAATCTTTAAACTATATAACTCAAGGGGAGAAGGAAATTATTCCAAAGGGTTAATTCCAGACGTTACTGTAGACGAGTTTGCGGAACTACCTTTGTGGCAAATTGGCGATACACGAGATCCTTTGATCAAAAAGGCATTAACGTTAATTGGACATATAGTTACGGTAAAGAGCATGGCAAATACGACGACTACTAGTACAGAGAACAATACGATCTATTATAATTCTAGTGTAGAGAATAGTGTTGCGGCTACTCCAATGTCTATCAAAAGGCATTAATTAATCTTTAAAACTATCCGCTATCATTTAAAAATAATGCCCCTATGTGGTTATATTTCCTTTTTAATAAATATAACCACATAGCAAACCCTACCTACAATGGTTTCGTTTTCCTTCGGTAAAAATAGGCCCGGGAAATTCAGCTCGTTCACGTTCTGCTGATGAATGCGTCTATCTTTCTGGAATTGAGGGTGGTATTCGTGTTTGTGTTAGGCTTTTAGAATCATTGAAAAAACTTATGGCTTCCGGCAAGTAATTAAATTCGCTATCTTTCGTGCCTCAACTAGAACCATAAGAATAGGAGCTAAACCATGCAAGATAGCATACTGATCATTGATGACGAAAAAAAGATCAATAGTCTGCTGGCCCGTATCATCAGCCTTGAGGGATTTCGGGTTTTACAAGCTTTTACCGGAAAGGAAGGATTGAAAATCCTAAAAAGTGAAGATATTCCCGTTGTGCTCAGTGATGTTAAGTTACCTGATTGTAGTGGTGTGGAATTGGTCAAAGAAATAAAGAAACTGAGACCTGGTTCGGAGATCATCAATCTTACTGCCTTTGGTACCATCGCCGATGGGGTTACAGCCATGCGCAATGGCGCTTTTGACTATATCACGAAGGGCGACGATAATGATAAGATCATTCCGCTGATCTATAAAGCACTCGAAAAAGCGAAAATGAACGCTCGTTTGCGAAGTCTGGAAAACCGTATTTTAAAGAAATATAGTTTTGAATCGATGATTGGCCATTCAAGCCATATCCAAGATGCTATTTCTCTAGCTAAAAAGGTATCTGTTACCGATACTACTGTGCTATTGTTAGGGGAGACAGGTACAGGTAAAGAGGTGTTTGCCCAAGCGATCCATAATAATAGTCCTCGCCAATTTAAGCCTTTTGTGGCCGTAAATTGTAGTGGTTTTAGCCCAGAACTATTGGAGAGCGAGTTGTTTGGCTACAAGTCTGGGGCCTTTACCGGAGCTTCTAAAGATAAAAAAGGCTTAATAGAGGAAGCGAACGGCGGCACACTTTTTTTAGATGAGATTGGCGAGATGAACCTAGATCTACAAGCGAAGTTGTTGAGAGTACTAGAAAGCCAGACCTTTATTAAAGTAGGAGATACCCAAACAAGCAGTGTAAATGTCCGTATTATTGCTGCAACGAATAGGGACCTACAGGGGACGGCCGAGATGGGTAAGTTCCGATTGGATCTCTATTATCGTCTTTCTGTTTTTTCCATTCAACTTCCACCATTGTCGCACCGGAGGGAAGATATCCTTCCCATTGCCCAGCATTTCCTCGCCGAATTTGGAACTAAGGTGAATCGTAGCCAATTAAGTTTAGACAAAGCTGTAATTAGCAAGCTTACCGGACATCATTGGAAGGGCAATATCCGTGAACTTAAAAATGTAATTGAACGGTTGGCTATTTTGTCAGATAGTGACGTCATCACTGCTGATCTCTTACCGATTGAATTCCATACAGAGGCAGCGATGTCTGATTCCATGAATATGCAATTGGTAGAAAAGATGCATATTATCAAGGTGCTGCGTTACGCCAAAGGAAATAAAACAGAAGCCTCTCGTTTACTTGGGATTGGATTGACTACGCTCTACCGTAAGATTGAGGAATATAACATTGAGTCTTAAAAAAGGATAACACCTATTTTTCAATATGAAAAAACCCTTCCATTTTGGAAGGGTTTTTTAGTTTCTATAAAATACATTTCTATAAAAATTCTTATTAATCATCTGTTTTTCAGGTTGTTGTTTTGGTGTTTTATTTTTCGGCATATGGATTGGCATAGGGCATGAAAAAGAGAAAATCATGTTAACAATTCTATTACTCCTAGCCCTATTGATCCTTAGCTGGATTTGCTACAGATCAATCGATTGGTTCGAAAAAATCTAAAAAGACTATGATCGCATTATTTATTATTTCCGTAGCCGTATTCCTCTACATGTTGTACGTGCTCATCAAACCCGAAAAATTTTAACATTACATGAACACCGAATTACTTGGAATCTTAGCGACATATCTGCTCACACTGGTAATCGCAATCCCCTTAGGCAAATATCTGGCAAAGGTCTTCGCGGGAGAAAGAGTCTGGACAGACTTCCTAAAGCCCCTTGAAGCGGGAATCTTTAAAATTTCTGGTATCAATCCCAAAGAGGAGATGAACTGGAAACAGGCCATGAAGGCGATGCTGACCATTAATTTAGTATGGCTTATTTATGGTTTTTTTGTATTGATGTATCAGGACAAACTTCCACTTAATCCTGATGGCAACCCTGGTATGACACCAGACCTAGCCTTTAATAGTATCATTAGCTTTGTCGTCAATTGCAATCTGCAGCATTACTCCGGCGAAACAGGGGTAACCTACTTTACACAGCACGTCATCATGATGTTTCTCATGTTTGTAAGCTGTGCCACTGGTATTGCTGCTGCAGTGGTATTCTTTAAGGCCTTTAGGGACAAAACCACTGAAAAGCTTGGCAACTTCTGGGATTTTTTCGTAAAATCTATTACGCGTTTATTACTACCGCTATCACTTGTAATGGCAGTCATATTGGCTTTCAATGGTACTCCTACAAGCTATGAAGGAAAGGATCAGTTCATTTCACTGCAGGGTGATACTGTGAATGTATCTCGTGGACCTGCTGCTGGTATGATTGCTATAAAACATTTAGGTACTAATGGCGGCGGCTGGTTTGGTACAAATTCAAGTCACCCTTTAGAAAATCCTAACTATATCACCAATACGGTAGAGTTGGTTGCACAGGTGATTATCCCAATTGCCATGGTGATTGCGTTTGGTATTTTTATCAGAAGAAGAAAACTTTCTTGGGTAATCTTCGGTGTAATGACGGTTGGTATGTTATTACTATTGATCCCTACGCTGAGCTCTGAGTTGGGAGGAAGTCCCGCTTTGGAAAAAATGGGAATTAGCCAAGCCACGGGTGCGATGGAAGGTAAGGAAGTTCGTTTTGGACCAGCAATATCAGCCTATTGGAGCACCGTTACTACGATTATCTCTACGGGTTCTGTCAACAGTATGAACGACAGCACCATGCCTCTCACTGGCGCTTGGCAATTATTGGGCATGATGATCAACTCCTTTTACGGAGGTTGTGGGGTAGGCATACTCAATTACTTTATTTACCTGATCATTGCCGTTTTCATTTCTGGTTTGATGGTAGGTAGAACCCCCGAGTTTTTGGGCCACAAGGTAGAGGCCAGGGAAGTAAAGATTGCGGCATTGGTCACTTTACTTAGTCCATTCCTCATTTTGGCAGGAACTGCATTGTCAAGTTTTGTATTTACCAATCATGGGCAGGCAGAGTGGACAGTACAACCACAAAACTGGTTGAATAATCCAAGTTTTCATGGGTTTTCGGAGATGCTGTACGAAGTCACTTCATCCAATGCCAATAACGGTTCTGGTTTTGAAGGCTTGGGAGACAACAACGCATTTTGGAATATATTGACTGGTTTTGTGCTATTGTTGGGACGTTTCCTACCAATCATCGGACCTATTGCTATTGCAGGATTGTTGGGACGCAAGAAGTATATCCCAGAATCGGCAGGTACATTAAAGACCGATACGCTGACTTTCGGGCTCATGACCTTTGCGGTGATTATTATCCTAAATGCACTGTCTTATTTTCCTGCGTTGGCATTGGGTCCATTGGCTGAATATTTTACGATGCTCAAATAAAGAAAGGTCCGCAGGGGCCTATCATAAAATCCAAATCAAAACAAAATTATACAGATGAAACACTCATCAAATAGATTGTTCGAACCCGCACTAGTGCGGACCGCCCTTAAGGAGTCGTTTGTGAAGCTCGATCCTAGGGTGATGATCAAAAATCCAGTGATGTTTACCGTTGAAATAGGCACGGTAATCATGGCTTGGGTAACCATATATTCACTCAGTAATAGCGGACAAGGTTCTGCTGTGTACAATTTTATTATCTTTTTGATCCTTTTACTGACTGTTCTTTTTGCCAATTTTGCCGAGGCCATTGCTGAGGCAAGAGGAAAAGCACAGGCTGATTCTTTAAGAAAAACTAGAGAGGAAACGCCTGCAAAAGTGCTTTTAAATGGTGGGACGATTGAAATACGTTCTTCGTCATCATTGCAAAAAGGCGATATCTTCATTTGCGAAGCAGGAGATACCATTCCTACGGATGGAGAGATTATCAAAGGTATTGCTACCATTGACGAATCGGCCATTACTGGAGAGTCTGCTCCTGTAATCAGGGAATCTGGAGGCGACAAATCATCGGTAACGGGTGGCACTAAAGTATTATCAGACCGTATTGAGGTACAGGTGAATACCCAGCCTGGAGAAAGCTTTTTGGATAAAATGATTGCTTTGGTAGAAGGTGCCTCCCGCCAGAAAACACCCAACGAAATTGCCCTTACCATTCTATTGGCAAGCTTTACAATTGTATTTATCATTGTATGCGTTACGTTGAAGCCATTTGCCGATTATGCCAATACGCCCATTACGATTGCGGCATTAATCTCTTTGTTTGTTTGCTTGATTCCTACCACTATCGGTGGCTTGTTATCGGCAATAGGCATTGCTGGGATGGACAGGGCTTTGCGTGCAAACGTAATCACCAAATCAGGTAAAGCCGTAGAAACTGCTGGAGATATTGATGTTTTGCTGCTAGATAAAACAGGTACCATCACCATTGGTAACAGAAAGGCAACCAGTTTTTATCCCGCACCAGGAATTGACCAAAAAACATTCATCGAGGCCTGCGTGTTGAGCTCGTTGGCTGATGAAACACCAGAAGGGAAATCGATACTTGAGTTGGCTGTTGCACAAAATTATCAGCTAGCATCGGTGCCTGAGGGGGCTGTCTTTATTAAATTCACGGCTGAGACACGTTCTAGTGGGATTGATACCCTTGATGGCAAACGCATTCGCAAAGGTGCTTTTGATTCTATCCGTAATATCGTGACCAAAGCAGGTCATCTTTTTCCTGCCGAAACCGAGGCGCAGGTACAACAAATTTCAAGTAATGGTGGAACACCTTTGGTGGTTGCATTAAATGAAACCGCGTTAGGGGTAATTGAACTTCAGGACATTATCAAACCTGGAATTAGCGAGCGTTTTGAGCGACTAAGAAAAATGGGCGTAAAAACAGTAATGGTTACTGGCGACAACCCATTAACCGCCAAGTTTATTGCGCAAAAAGCTGGTGTCGACGATTTTATTGCGGAGGCTAAGCCCGAGGATAAGATGAACTACATTAAACAAGAACAAAATCAAGGCAAGTTGGTGGCCATGATGGGCGATGGAACAAATGATGCACCAGCATTGGCGCAGGCAGATGTAGGTGTGGCGATGAATAGTGGTACACAAGCTGCTAAAGAAGCGGGCAATATGGTAGACTTGGATAACGACCCGACCAAATTGATTGAGATTGTGGAAATTGGCAAGCAGTTATTGATCACCAGAGGTACGCTAACCACCTTTTCAATTGCCAATGATGTAGCCAAGTACTTTGCCATTGTTCCGGCATTGTTTATTGCTTCCATCCCAGCCTTGCAAAGTTTAAATATTATGGGATTGCACAGCCCCGAAAGTGCCATCCTTTCTGCCGTGATTTTCAATGCCATCATCATTCCCATCCTTATTCCTTTGGCTTTGAAAGGGGTGCAATATAAACCCATTGGCGCTAGTGCGTTGCTACGTAGAAACCTGTTGGTTTATGGATTAGGAGGCGTGATTGTTCCCTTTATCGGGATCAAAGCAATTGATATGCTAGTGGGGCTTTTCTTTTAAGTGAATTACATCAAGTTATAAAAATCATGAAAAAATATATCATACAATCAATCAGGTTAACCTTGGTTTTAACCGTACTCCTTTGTGGCATCTATCCGATGGTTGTTGCTTTTGCGGGAGGATTCTCCGCTGGAAACGGTGGAGGAGAGAAAATCACCAGAAATGGAAAGGTAGTAGGATATGCTCGTTTAGGGCAAAGCTTCTCAAAGCCCGAATATTTTTGGGGAAGACCATCTGCCGTTGGCTATAATGCCGCAGGATCAGGAGGCTCCAACAAAGGCCCTTCAAACCCTGACTATCTGAAACAAGTATCCGATAGGATTGATACCCTATTGAAATATCATCCTGGCTTGAAAAGGTCAGAAATCCCTGCGGATATGGTGACTGCTTCTGGTAGTGGGTTAGATCCAAACATCTCGCCACAGGGCGCAGCGATCCAAATCAAAAGGGTGGCGGCGTATCGGAAATTGGATGAAAAAATCGTGGCCGAATTGGTGGCAAAACATACCGAAGGACCACTACTAGGACTTTTTGGTCCGTCAACAATCAACGTATTGAAGCTGAACCTCGCTCTTGACGAAATTAAGAAATAATTCACATACACCATTCCGTACCGCTGCCTGAACCTCCAGCGTTTGCCAAACCATTGGTACAGGCAGCTCATCGGTAACACATCATATGATCTAAAGCAATTACATAAATGAAAAAACAATTTATACTCGCAGTGCTACTAGGAAGTGGAAGTTTTACTTTTGCCCAAGATGCTCCAAAAATTAAAGTGAGCGGTTATTTGGAAACCTATTATGGCTACGATTTTAACAAACCTGCCGACAATAACAGACCAGGATTTGTCTATTCACACAACCGCCATAATGAAGTTAACCTCAATTTGGGATTTATTAAAGGCAGCTATGACGACGGTGCCATTAGAGCCAACCTAGCCGTGATGGCGGGTACTTACGCCAATGCAAACCTAGCAGCGGAACCAGGGGTGCTGAAAAATGTATACGAGGCCAATGCTGGAGTAAAGCTGTCAAAAACGGCAAACCTTTGGATAGACGCAGGTATCTTCTCTTCCCACATTGGTTTTGAGAGTGCGATCAGTAAGGATTGTTGGGTTTTGACTAGGAATATTGTTTCTGAAAATACACCCTATTATGAATCTGGAGCAAAGCTGAGCTATGTAACCCATGATGGGAAATTTGCTGCCACTGCTTTTTATTTGAACGGTTGGCAACGCATTGCACGTCAAACAGGTAACAGTCAGCCAGCAGGAGGTGTGCAGTTAACCTGGAAGCCATCATCAAAGGTAACTTTAAACTACAGTAATTACTTGGGAACCGAAGGTGAAGATGCAGTCCGTGTACAGCGGTTTTATCATAATCTTTATGGAATAGTCCAATTGACTCAGGAATTTGGGCTTACTTTGGGGCTTGATTATGGTACACAACAAGTAGCAAAAGGGAGTAGCCAGAAAAATGATATCTTTTCGCCAGTTGCCATTGCACAATATAAATTTGCAGACAAATGGGCATTAGCAGGTAGGTTCGAATATTATCAAGATAAGAAAGGAATGATTATCGCTAGCAATACCCCAAATGGATTTAAAACGGCTGGTTATTCGATGAATATCGATTATGCGCCAATTAGTAATGCCGTGATTAGGTTAGAGGGAAAGGTTTTATCTAGTAAAGACGCGATATTTATGAGGGATATGGCACCCGTAAAACATAATGCACTTATAACCACAAGTATCGCAGTATCGTTCTAATCTTCAAACAACCCTCTGGAATGGAAGCAGAAAATAGCACAAATTCGGTTAAAAACTTCCTTGAACTGATCAGAAAGTCCAAGCGAGGAAAGCTCAAAATCTATATTGGGATGAGCGCAGGAGTAGGCAAAACCTATCGCATGCTAAAGGAAGCACATGCTTTATTGAAAAATGGGATAGAAGTGAAGATTGGCTATATCGAAACACATTTTAGGGCCGAAACACATGCACTTTTGAACGGGCTACCTGTTATTCCTCGACGTAAACTTTTCTACAAGGGAAAGGAATTGGAGGAAATGGATGTGTCGGCGATCCTGAATCTCCATCCAGAGGTTGTTATTGTTGATGAGTTAGCGCACAGCAACGTAGAAGGAAGTAAGAACGGCAAACGGTGGCAAGATGTGATGGATATCTTAGATGCTGGAATCAATGTGATTTCGGCAGTGAATATCCAGCATTTGGAAAGCATGAACGGGGAGATAGAGACCATTACAGGTATTTCCATTACCGAACGGATTCCTGATAAAATATTGGAGGTAGCTGATGAGGTGGTAAATATTGACCTTACTGCTGATGAGCTTATCGAGCGCTTAAAGGCAGGAAAGATATATGATCAGGCCAAGGTGGAAAGGGCATTGGGAAACTTCTTTCGGGCTGAAAAGATTCTACAGTTACGTGAACTTGCGCTGAAGGAAGTAGCGCATCACTTGGAGCGAAAAATTAGTATTGAAGTCCCAAAACAAGTAAAGTTACGACAGGAAAAATTTCTGGCTTGTATCTCTACCAATCATACTACTGCAAAAGTGATCATTAGAAAAACAGCCCGCCTAGCTTCGTATTATCGTTCACCTTGGATTGTTTTATATGTACAGCGAGAAAAGGAAGGCGGCAATCGAATTAAGCTAGATTTACAACGCCATCTGATTAACAATTTTAAGTTAGCAACTGAACTGGGTGCTGAGGTAGTGAAGGTTAAAAGTGAGGATGTGACCGGAACAATTGCCGAAATAGCACAAGAAAGAGAGGTGACTACTATTTGTATAGGGAAACCAAACTTTAGCCTATTGAAGGTAATTTTGAATACCACGGTATTCAGTAAATTGCTGAAAAATATATCGGAAACGGAAATAGATTTGGTCATCCTCTCATAAATTTCAACGACATGAAAATTAAAACAAAACTTTGGCTTGGATTTGGGTTCCTATTTATTGTAGTGCTCTTCTTTGGTGGAGTATCCCTTTTTTATATCAACCAAATATCCGACAGTTCAAAAATCATCCTGAAGGATAATTATGAAAGCTTGAGATATGTCCGTTCGATGCGGTCGGTTTTGGATGAGAACGCGTTGCCATTGAATAAAGAGGCTAGGTTACGCTTTTCCGAATATCTCGAAAAGGAAAAACATAATGTTACCGAGCGAGGTGAAAAAGAAGCGGTGGAAAAACTTAGGCAAACTTATATACAATTGACAGATAAAAACCTGAGCTTGGAACAGCAGGTCCTTTCTTCAAGAGAAATTCATCGTCGGTTGAGCACCATTGATAAGCTGAATATGGATGCCATAGAGAAAAAAAATAATGCTGCCCAGGCCAGTGTTGATAAGGCGGTATCGTATTTGATCTTTGCAGCTTCTATCTGTTTCCTATTGCTATTATCTTTTAGCGTAAATTTTCCAGGTTTTGTGGCCAACCCACTTCGTGAATTTTCTGCAGCAATAAAGGAAATCGCCCAAAAAAACTATACGCAGCATCTTGAATTTAAGGGTAATGACGAATTCTCTGACCTTGCGGCCGAATTTAATGTGATGGTAAAACAGTTGAAGAAGTGGGAGAACAGTAACTTGGCGAAGCTGCAATCTGAGAAACTAAGAATAGAAACCATCATTCAGCAAATGCAGGATCCAATTATTGGACTGAATGAAAAAGAAGAAATCCTATTCCTTAATAAAACTGCCGAACAGGTACTCAATCTAGAAGCGGATAAGGTAGTAGGGCAAAACGCTAGAAAATTAGCGACATCCAATGAACTATTGGACCGCGTGCTTAAAAAATCAAATGACGATAAACCCATTAAAATATACGCAGACGAAAGAGAATCTTTTTTCCAATTGGAACGCAAGGAGATTTTGGTGCCTGTGTATGATTATCAGCAGGAAAATGCTATCAATGAAGGACAAAGGGCTGCTGGAGAGGTTTTTTTGCTTAAGAATGTCACACAGTTCAAGGAGCTTGACGAAGCGAAAACCAATTTTATTGCTACCGTTTCACACGAATTAAAAACTCCCATTTCTTCATTGAAAATGAGCCTGAAACTCATGAACGACCAACGAGTTGGAGAACTGAATGCCGAGCAACAGGAGTTGGTACAGCATATGAAAGAAGATTGTGGTCGTTTGTTGACAATTACCAGTGAACTGTTGGATTTGGCGCAGGTGGAAACAGGAAATATACAGCTCAATATCGTAAGATCAGACCCTAGAAAGATCGCCATCTACGCGATGGATGCCGTAAGGTTTCAGGCAGAGCAGAAATCGATTGAATTAGAGCTGATCAGTAGGAACGATTTACCCCATATCCAAGCAGATACCGAAAAGACCGCTTGGGT
Source organism: Pedobacter sp. ASV17 (assembly GCF_016429065.1). Classification (GTDB taxonomy): domain Bacteria; phylum Bacteroidota; class Bacteroidia; order Sphingobacteriales; family Sphingobacteriaceae; genus Pedobacter. Next base: position 2,427 of record NZ_JAELTX010000072.1, on the reverse strand, counting down.
AATGGTAAATTTTCTGTCCAATGCTTTACGCTATAGCCCAGCAAAGTCAAAAGTGTCTATCAAGATTATCCAAAAAGGAAGCTTTATTGAATTTTCGGTCAGGGACTTTGGTAAGGGCATTGATGAAGAGTACCAAAAGCGACTATTCGATCGCTATTTCCAAGTACCTACAGATGGTAACAACAAATCTGGATCAGGACTTGGGTTGGCCATCTCAAAGGATTTTATTCAAGCACAGGGCGGTGAAATTTGGGTGAAATCGGCTGTTGGAGAAGGAAGCGAGTTTGGTTTTAGGATACCTGTACAGGAAGCGTAGGTGGCATCTCAATTTTTGCGGTAGCGATCAGCGTATTGATATTTCCGTTTAGGTTTGATAAATTAGAGGTCTAACCATTTAAAATATAACCATGAATGTTAAAACGCTTCTTCTATTGTGTGGCATTGTCTCCTTTTTTTCTTGTAACGCTGTTAAAAATGAAAGCGGCCAAGTTCCAATTGTAGGCACATGGCAGTTGTTGTCGGCTACCACGGTTGAAAATGGGAAGCGTACCGAAACAGATTATACCAAAGGCAGAAGCATGATCAAGATCATTAACGATACCCATTTTGCTTTCCTAAACCACAAGTTGGACATGCCGAAAGACAGCAGCAATCATTTTGATGGCGGAGGGGGCAGATACTTCCTAAAAGGGGATGAGTATACCGAGTATTTGGACTATTACAAGGATAGAAACTGGGAGGGGAAAAGTTTCAACTTTAAGGTAAGCATCAAAAACGATACGTTGATCCAAACAGGGGTAGAAAAGGTAGAAGGAGCTGGAGTAGATCGTACCATCACCGAAAAATATATCAAAGTAAAAGCGAATTGATGCGTTTGCAGGTGTTGGGGAATGCTTTTAATGATGTTCTCTGTATCTTTCGGCAGATATAATCCACTCTAGTTGTATTAAACCGATATCAACTTCATCCTTAGCAAAGGATAATCTTTTCCAAGGTCATCCTTTTCAGTACGTTCAAATGTGGTAAACCCAAACTTTTGGTAGAAGGCTACTGCATTTGGATTTTGTTCGTTTACATCTACAAAAGCTGCTCCATGCTCAGATAGGGCAAATTCCATGAGCTGTTTACCCAAGCCCTTTCCAATATAATCGGGGTCTAGAAATAGCATTTCAATCTTCTGCCCGTCGATGCCGATAAATCCAACAACTTTCTGTTGGTCTAGCAGGCAATAAACGTTGAGCATTTCAAAATCCATGCCTTGCAAAATGGATTTGATGAACACAAAATCTTCCTGTGATAAAAAATGATGGGTGGCTAAAACAGATTTCTCCCAAACGGTTAACAACTGGTTTTTATCACTAGGATTATATTTTTCTATGAGGAATGTGGACATATCGTTTCACTTAAAATTTATACTGCTCGCTCCATTTCAAATTGGTTCACTTTTTCTTTAAGTCCCAGTGCCTTTAAAAAGGAGATGCAAGCTGCTGAGGCGCCATCAATATTGTAAACATACATTTCGCTATCTAAGATCTGCTGTAAACGACTAAATAAAGCCGTAGCAATTCCTTTCTGACGATGTGATGCTGACACGGCAAACTGGTTGACCTTTTTGCTGTTGGCGTTGTAAATGAGATAACCTACCAGTTCGTTATCAAGGTAAGCCTCCAGCAATTTGCAAATGGCCTTGCTATTCTCTACCGATTGAACAGCATTTTGCCATGAAGGTTGGATATCCCAAAAACTTAGCCATTGATTCCATTGAAATGTGGAGGCCTCTTTAATGCTGATTTCTTTGTAGGCCTCGTCAACATTGGCAGTTCCCGAGAAGCAAACCAGCTTTCTAGAAATGTTATAACCCATTTTTTCATAAGTTTTAATGGCTGGCTCATTTCCTTCAATCACCTCCAATACCATTTTTTGCACTTGTAGCTTCTGTAGTTTTGGCACTAGGAAATCATACATTTTGCCCACCAATCCCTTTCCTCGGTAAGTAGGGATAACACCTGTTGCTGCATTGTAGGCCACTAAATTGTCGTTGTTTTTACGCAAGCCGTGTAGCATTAATCCTACCAATGCATCGTTATCAAAAATACCCACAGATAAGTCTAGGTTCACATCTTCCTGTATGATTTTATACTGTAGCTGTTCCGCATTCAATTGAAAGGGCACGATGTAATCTGAAAAGGATTGGTTAATCGCTGCTGCAATTTGAGGAATATCGATATCAGCTAAAGTCTTTACCGTCATGTCATACAATTTGTTTCAAATTAAGGGATTTTATTTGGGCTTGCCAACCCATTTAACGCTGAGGTTTTGCAAATTTCCTTGTCCCTGCAACACACAGAATGACGCCAATGGTAACGGCCAACATGCCCAAACTTACTTGTTCGTGCAATAAGGAAGCCGCCAAAGCCAAACCGAAAA
>NZ_JAELTX010000694.1 GCF_016429065.1 Pedobacter sp. ASV17 | reverse complement strand
GCATTGTGGGCTGCGTTGCTGCCATCGGATAACCACTCAGGAAATCTCCCCCTTGTTGAATTAGCAACGGACTCACATACTGCCTCCTAAACGCTTGTCCAGTTTGGCATCACGGACAAGTCAAAGTCAGCTGTCATGATGGCTTCCCAGCTGGCCAGACTCGCTGCATATTATGCTTTGACTCTTGGTGCACATATACAGTATGCTGTAGGCCAAGATACCAGTCCAGGCGCGCCTGTCCACGACGGCCAGCCTGATAGCTGCAATGGCTGGCATACCGTAGTATCTGGTGATACCTGCGCTACGATTCCAACAAAGTACGGCATCAGTCAGGACAAATTCATGGAATGGAATCCAGCTGTTTCTGCCGACTGCACTCAGAACTTTTGGCTAGGATATGCC
>NZ_JAELTX010000693.1 GCF_016429065.1 Pedobacter sp. ASV17 | reverse complement strand
CCCTAATAAGGGAAGAAAAAACCTTATATAAATATCCTAAAAGGATATCTAAGTAAGGAAAACTTCGACCTTAAGGGGAAAAGGAAAAGAGAGAAAGAAGGAAAAAAGAGAGAAAGAAGGAAAAAAGAGAGAAAGAAGGAAAAAGAGAAGAAAAAGTAAAGTAAAAGAAGGTTACCCTTTAGGGTATAGGGTAAATTAGCTTTACCCTAATTCGCAGCGGTTAGGGCTCGCTGGTGGCGTAGGGCGGCCCTAGTAGTCTGCCACGCTAATTCGTCGTTATAAGGGCTTTCTTTAGCGATAGAGAGCGCTGAAAAAGCCCTAGTCTTAGCGAGAATTAGCGCTATAGACGTACTGAGGAAATCAGATCCGGTAGGGCCTAATAGGGCCTGCAGGGCCTTATAG
>NZ_JAELTX010000692.1 GCF_016429065.1 Pedobacter sp. ASV17 | reverse complement strand
GCGCCGCTGATTTCGAGCATGTTTGCACCACTTTCCTTTGCGACAGCTTTTGCCAGCATTGTCTTACCCGTGCCTGGTGGACCATACAACAGACAGCCAGGGATCTTGTCAGCAGCAAGGACACCGTAAGAGAAGGCATCCGGCCGCACAAGCGCAAGGGAGGTGAGCAACTTGAGGGCTGAGATGGTCTCTTTGGGGACATGTACATCATCAAATGTTGTTCGAAGGTTTTCTTTGTTGATCTGTCCGGATGATATGCGCTTTTCGTATTCGTTCAGTTTCATTGGGGCTCGGTTTTCAGTTTTGGTCTCGTCGCCAGTGGATGACTCGCCATTGGGCTGTTTAGTCTCACCTTCATCGATATCAAGAAACTGCTGACCAGGCTCCTGGCGAAGAGGCCCC
>NZ_JAELTX010000691.1 GCF_016429065.1 Pedobacter sp. ASV17 | reverse complement strand
CGATTGCTCTTGACGCCGAGAAAGCATGACCAAGCTTCTTTTAGGTTTCTTGTTTGTTGTTTCTTGAGCCAAGTGTCGCCATGCCCGTGAGCCCATTTACTACGGAAGCATGGACGGAGTACGCCGTGGGCGCATGTATCCTACTTCTACGCATCTTTTGTCGCGTGCGCCAAGTGGGTTGGAAATGGGATGGCGACGACTACTTTGCTGTCTTGGCAGTCATCTTTTGGACGGTTCGAAGACATCATCTTGCAATGTCCTCTTCTGCAACTAACAATTGCAATCTTAGGCTGAGCTGTGCATGCTGCAGTTAATAGGTGAAGTGCTTTGCAGAAAGCCAAAAGGTTTTCTGTTCTAATTGATGTGCTAGGACAAAATGGCTCCATTACAGGCATGTCGGAC
>NZ_JAELTX010000690.1 GCF_016429065.1 Pedobacter sp. ASV17 | reverse complement strand
AAGTATGGTTGCACAACAGAACATTATACACCATACAAGACCTGATAAGTGTGTCAGCCTCGCTTTTTTTCACGCCTTACGACACCCTTTAAGTATATTCGTAGTGGAGGCTGAACTGAGACCGTTGCCAGAGCGTGGCTGCCATGCATGACAACTCACCCTGCAGTCGTGATAGGCTGCCTCGCCCTTGGGTGGGCGGTCACTGCCCAACGGTAGCGCGATACGTTCATGTGCGTATGGTTCGCCTTGCATATGCAACGAAACATCCTGTTCGGGATTTGCCGCGATGTATAGAGACTCTTTTGTCAATGAGAAAAACGAGAGCGGTCTGCACGTCGAATGGGCCACCAAAAGGAACCAACCTGAGCACAACATGCAGCATCACGCGTCAAGATTTTGAGC
>NZ_JAELTX010000689.1 GCF_016429065.1 Pedobacter sp. ASV17 | reverse complement strand
GGTTTATTACGCTTAGCTTTGAGGATTTTCTGAGCGAGATTTTGAAGCAGATGAAGTAAAAAGTGAGTTACGAACGGACGACGAGGAATTTATGTGCGTGAAGCCATTGGATGGCTCTTCTATAAACATTAAAAAGGGGAGAGGACACTTGGGTTGGTTATGGCACTGGAGGGTGAAGTAAGCTTGACCCAGACATTTGTTTCCATGATTGGATAATGATACCCATGGTCAAGGGCAAGATTTGGAAATGATACAAAGAGAAAACTCAAATTTGGCATGTAAAATCTCCCAACTATTTCCATGCTGCGTACTATGTTATTTTGCATTGTCTTTTTTTTTTACCAGTTAAAGGACAACCATTCGGTAGAATCAGTCGAGGTGATAATCCTCAATGCACTAGAC
>NZ_JAELTX010000688.1 GCF_016429065.1 Pedobacter sp. ASV17 | reverse complement strand
CTATGGCGTCGAGGGACAAGGAATCAAGGGCAGTGGGAAAATCAGAAAAGTCCTTGGGCAAGCTCCGGGGCATATGATGCCTGCCGGAGTAAGCCGAGTCAAAACCAGGATACGACGATTGAGAGTTGGCGTAGTAAGAGTCCCAGTCAAAATACTGGTGAAAGAGTTCATCATCTAGCTCCGGGGAATGGGAGGAAGAGGTACGGGAATATCTAACGGCCTCCATGATTTTTTCTTTTTGATATAGGGGTCTGTCTGGTCCCGGTGTAAGTCACGGGGGTGTATGGGATGCAGCGGTGCCTGTGTGGAACCTTGTCTCTTTTGGTTTGCTTCTTTTGCTCCGAGTTACCCAACGTGGAGGCACAAATGCAGCAGGGCCGAAGAGATTAGACGGGTGTTTGC
>NZ_JAELTX010000687.1 GCF_016429065.1 Pedobacter sp. ASV17 | reverse complement strand
CATATCTGCCTGCTCGAGAGGCTGCCTCCCACAGCCGACGGCACGCTCTGCTTTCGAATTATCACAGCAGACCTCGGCGCCGAACCAGTGTTGTCATATTACTGCCTTTCCTACACATGGGGCAATCCATTCGCTCATGGCAATGGCTTTCGTGAGGCATTCGACGCCGCAGGGCCCGACTATGACGAATCCAACAAGACGCACATCCTCATTGACGGCAAGGCCCTCAGCATCCAGCGCAACCTGCACGACGCACTGAGCACCATTCCCGACGATACCTTCAAGCAGTTTGTGTCGCGGCCGCTGGACAACACCAAGGGCCACAGGTACCTGCACAGGGCGGCTGCTTTGGGCGAGGCGACCCTCCTGCGACTGTGGCTAGCGCGCGGCACGGACATCAAC
>NZ_JAELTX010000686.1 GCF_016429065.1 Pedobacter sp. ASV17 | reverse complement strand
ATTCTGTCGTGCAGTCTAATGTCAAGAGCTTTCGGCTGAGAAAACGGCTTGTTGTTGTCGCCATAAAATTCCATGGACTTCCGGTCTTGCCAAGGGTCTGATGATCCTTCTTCGCGGGTAAGATATCTACGCAATCACTCAGAGCACAAAGTGTCATTGGTATTGTTACTACCGCACAAGGGCCTCGACGATATAAATTTAGCAAATAGACTTTTGAGTGAACAACCAAGCTTCTATATTAACAACTCCATTTTAAAATGACAGGTAATAAAGTTTCATTTAAATCCATGTAATTACCATGACTTGACGTGAGTACCCATAATGACCAACACGAATCCGCAAAGCAGAAAAAGCGAACCAGCCCACTCGCTCGCATTCTTGGAAATGTCCAAAGTCAAGTAG
>NZ_JAELTX010000685.1 GCF_016429065.1 Pedobacter sp. ASV17 | reverse complement strand
GAGTATAGCGAGACGTTGTTGATGAAGACGGAGAAGAGGCTGAAGACGTAGAGCAGATTCACCTGGGAAATACCGAAGAGACGAGTGGTGTGGCCGAGCTTCCAGTGGCCGAGCTCGTGGGCGAGAATGGCAATGATTTCCTCGGTCTCGCTCTTTTCCAGGAGAGTGTCGTAGATGACAATGTGCTTCTTCCAGGGGAGACCGTAGAAGAAGGCGTTGGAGTGGGCGCTGCGCTTGGAGCCGTCAATGACAAAGAGTTCGTGGAGAGGAAAGTTGAAGGAGCTGGCGAGTTTCTCGACCTGGGTCTTGAGCTCGCCGTCCTCGAGGGGCGTAAGCTTGTTGAAGAGGGGCTGGATAAAGATTGGATATGCGGTGATGGCGAACAGCTGGATACCGGCGGCA
>NZ_JAELTX010000071.1 GCF_016429065.1 Pedobacter sp. ASV17 | reverse complement strand
TGTTACTTGGTACTAATTTGGGCGATAGGCTAGAAAACCTAAAAAACGCCATCTCCCATGTTGAAAGCGAGATAGGAGCAGTTTTTGCAAAGTCCAGTGTTTATGAAACCGAGGCTTGGGGCAAAACAGATCAGCCAGGGTTTTTAAATCAGGCCATTGCCGTAAAAAGTGACTTGCCTCCATTGCAATTGCTACAAACTTTGTTGGCCATTGAGCAAAAGATGGGGCGGGTAAGACTAGAGCGCTGGGGAGAGCGTTTAATAGATATTGACCTCATTTTTTATGGGGATACGGTGCTCTCAGAAGGCGAGGTTTTACAATTGCCACATCCAGAGATGCATAACCGAAGATTTGTATTGGAGCCTTTAAATGAAATTGCCGAAAATTTTATTCATCCTGTTTTTAAGGAAAAAGTTTCAAGCATTTTAGCTAACTTGACCGATAAATTAACTGTTCAGAAAATATAAAGTATAACCAAAATGATTGATCCGGCTAAAAGTAAAGAAGATTTAGATTTGTCATATTTGAAAGAAATGTCTGGCGATAGCGCAGAATTTATGATTGAAATGCTTGATACTTTGGTAGAGCAAATTCCTGTTTATTTAGAAGATTTGCAAAAAGCCGTAGATGCAAAGGACTGGAAAGCGGCATCTGAGTTTGCGCACAAAGTGAAGCCTACTTTTTATTATGTAGGCAGAGAAGACATTAGGGATTATGTGCAATTGATTGAACGCAATGCCAAAGAAGGTATTGATGTACATAACATTCCGCAAGTACTTGCCGAAATAAAGGAAGAATTGAAAATTATTTTGGATCAGGTAGGTAAATCAAAAGCAGAATTGCAAAAACAACTTTAGGCTTTAAAACAGGGATTTGCTTTATTGAAAATCCCTTTTATTTGTTCTTGAAATACACAAAGGACAAGCCTATATAAAGCAATAAGATTAAAGGCAATGCCACAAACTGTTGCCAAAAGAACAGTGCTACAGATAAAATCATGAAAATGAACTTGATTTTATTCTCTCCCCAGCTAAAATTGCTGAACTTCAAAGAAAATATCCTGATTTCGCTGATCAACAAGTAACTACTTACGATTGAAATGGCCGCTAACACCATCCAGTTTCCAATAATTTGTGGGTGGTAATCTGCTACATAAGGTAACGACACGATAAACAAGGTGTTCATTGGCGTATTCAAACCAATAAAATCTACCGTTTGACGAGTATCTAAATTAAATTTGGCTAACCTTAATGCCGAAAATAGGGTGATGAGAAAACCTAAGTAGGGAAGGTATTCATAAGTGCCATCACTTGCCTTGAACAAGTGGTACATGATGGCGCCAGGTAAAAAACCAAAGCTAACCATATCAGCTAATGAATCGAGTTCCTTACCAATGCCATCCTTTATTTTTAATGCCCGTGCAGCCATGCCGTCAAAAAAATCGAATATTCCCGATAGGATGACAAAATAGGCGGCAGATTTTAAATCGCCATTAAAACAAAACACAATACCTATACAGCCAGATAGCAGGTTGGCACAGGTTAAAGCATTAGGGAGGTTAAACATTTGAATTTAGTATTGCGTAAAAGCGTAAAGCGTATTGCGATTTCTATATGCGCAATACGCTTTACGCTATACTATTTTATCCGTTCATTCCTAAAAGGAATTCTTCGTTACTCTTAGTGCCTTTAATTTGAGCTTGGATCAATTCCATTGCTTCTTGGCTGTTCATGTCGGCCAAGTGGTTACGCAATACCCAAATACGTTGTAAAGCTTCTCTATCCAATAATAGGTCATCTCTACGTGTGCTTGACGCAGTAATGTCAATCGCAGGGAAGATACGTTTGTTGGCCAATTTACGGTCAAGTTGTAGCTCCATGTTACCTGTACCTTTAAATTCTTCGAAAATCACCTCATCCATTTTAGAACCAGTCTCCGTTAAAGCGGTGGCTAAAATAGTTAACGAGCCACCTTTTTCGATGTTACGGGCAGCACCAAAGAAACGTTTTGGTTTGTGTAAAGCGTTGGCATCAACACCACCAGAAAGGATTTTACCTGAAGCTGGTGCAGTAGTGTTATAAGCTCTGGCCAAACGTGTAATCGAGTCAAGCAAGATCACCACATCATGTCCACATTCTACTAAACGTTTTGATTTTTCTAAAACAATGTTCGCAATCTTCACGTGTCTTTCGGCAGGCTCATCAAAAGTAGATGAAATGACCTCAGCTCTTACGCTACGTGCCATATCAGTTACCTCTTCCGGACGCTCATCAATTAACAGGATAATCAAATAAACTTCTGGATGGTTTTTAGCAATGGCATTAGCTACCTCTTTTAATAAATTGGTTTTACCCGTTTTTGGTTGCGCCACAATTAAACCACGTTGACCTTTACCAATTGGGGTAAACAAGTCAATGATACGGGTAGAGTGGTTATTGCTATCAATAAACAAGTCCAATTTCTCCGTAGGGAAAAGTGGGGTTAAGTAGTCAAAAGGTACACGGTCACGCACATCAGCAGGTACACGACCATTAATGCTGATTACTTTTACCAAGGGGAAATATTTTTCACCTTCTTTCGGTGGACGGATGCTACCGTTAACGGTATCACCAGTTTTTAAACCAAATAACTTGATTTGCGATTGTGAAACGTAAATATCATCTGGAGACGATAGATAGTTATAATCTGCAGAACGTAAAAAACCGTAACCATCAGGCATAATCTCTAAAACACCTTCGTTGGTGATGGTATTTTCGAAATCTAGGTTAGAATAGCTGGTTTCGTTCTGTTTTTGGTTATTATTACCGTTGTTGTTATTGTTATTTTGTTTTCTTGGTTGCTGATTTTGCTCCGCTTGTGGTTTTTCTTCCTTAGCAGGTTTTTCATTTACCACAATCACTTCAGCAGCTTCCGTTGAGCTGTCTTTATCTTTAGGCAAACGCTCTCTTTTTTTCTTCTGATTTTCTAATTTATCAGCAATACTCTCTTGCTTTTGTAGGTCTTGGCCAGTAACAAGGGCAATCGCTTCAAAATCAGGAGTTGGAATTTCAATCAAATCGTCATCAAAAAGGGTAGGCTTTTGTACCTTCTCTTTTTTCACTTCTACCGGAGCTTTTTTCTCCTCAGCAGCAGGAGTAGCCTCCTTAGTGTCTTTTACAATACGTGTTCTTTTTCTGGCAGGTTTTTCGGCATCTGTTTCTGCTGTAGGCTCTGGCGTAACTGCCACTTCGGCCGTTGCAGCTTGCCTTTTAAGAATTTCTTCAATTAAATCACTTTTACGCAAATCACCTGCTTTATCTACACCGTTTGCTTTTGCTAACTCACGCAGTTCGGTAGTAAGCTTTTCAGTTAGTTCTGTTTTACTAAACATTTATGTCTTGTCGAGAATTTTATTTTTAGGGTTTACCCAAACATTACAACCAAAAAAGAGGCTCAAAAGATTTAAGAAATTTTCTTGCTAAGATATTTTTTGGAAGGTATTCAGATAAACTTTCTGGGAATTATGGCACAATTGTAGGAAAATGGATTTTAATCTGCAAGAGATTTCGTAAAAATTTTCATCGTCGCTTAGGTGTTTTACTCATCAGCTCAGTGCTTTAATTGCTAATCTGCTTCTTAAAACTACTTTCCTTACTTTTAAACGTTGAAAAGGCAAAATTGTTTTAAATGGTTCTTTTTATTAAACCTCGTAGGTTTTCAAAACCTACGAGGTTTCTGGCCCCTGCCGCAAAAAGTATTTCCGCTTCAATCGGGTTTGTCACACTTACACCTGTGCACAGCACCTGCCAACTAAACCCGAAACTGGCGGATACATGCCTTGTGGCCAAGGCCAAGTAGGAGTATGAGCCTGTGGCGGGACTTCCATCGCTATTTAGCATTTCACTTGCTTTTCTAATGTTATTTAAACTTCATACCCAAACCTCGTAGGTTTCCAAAACCTACGAGGTTTCTGGGCTCCTGCCACAAAAAGTATTTCCGCTTCAATCGGGTTTATGACACTTACACCTGTGCACAGCACTTGCCAACTAAACCCGACACTGGCGGATACAGGCCCTGTGGCTAAGGCCAAGTAGGCGTATGAGCCTGTGGCGGGACTTCCATCGCTATTAGCATTTCACTTGCTTTTCTAATATTATTTAAACTTCACACCCAAACCTCGCAGGTTTTTAAAACCTGCGAGGTTTACTCTTAATTGAAAACTATGAACTGAAAACTGTGAACTGAAAACTATTATTAGCATCTTTGCTGCAATCCATAAAATCGCACCAAAAAAATGAACAAGCAGCAACTATTTGAGCAAATTCAACGTAAAAAGTCTTTCTTATGTATAGGTTTAGATCCAGTTTTGGATAAACTACCTAAGCATTTGTTGAAATATGAGGACCCTATACTTGAGTTTAACAAGCAGTTGATTGATGCGACCCATGATTTGTGCGTAGCCTATAAACCCAATACCGCGTTTTACGAAACCAGAGGTGTAAAAGGTTGGAGTACCTTGGTTAAAACTTGGCAACATTTCCCTAAAGATGTATTTACCATTGCCGATGCTAAGCGTGGCGATATTGGAAATACCTCAGCGATGTATGCAGAGGCTTTTTTTAACGAGGCCAGTTCCGAAATGAGCTTCGACTCGGTAACGGTAGCACCTTACATGGGAAAAGATTCGGTTTCTCCGTTTTTAAGCTACGAAGATAAATGGGTAATCTTATTGGCGCTGACTTCTAATGAGGGCAGTAAGGATTTTCAAATCAAACAAAGCGACGACCAAAAATTGTACGAACAGGTGATTACTACCTCATCACAATGGGCCAGCAGTGAGCAAATGATGTATGTAGTAGGTGCAACCAAGCCCGAGGAATTTCAAAATATCCGTCGTTTAGCACCCGATAACTTTTTGTTGGTACCAGGCGTTGGAGCGCAAGGCGGTAGTTTAAGTGCCGTTTGCGAGCATGGCTTAAACCAACAGTGCGGTTTATTGGTGAATGCGGCACGTAGTATTATTTACGCAAGTAGTGGCGAAGATTTTGCCGAAAAAGCAAGAGAAGAAGCTTTAGCACTTCAACAAGAAATGGAGCAGATCTTAACAGCTGCTAAGCTGATATGAAGCAAAAAAAAGATGTAAAACTTATTATAGCACTTTTTGCCATTGCCATTGTGTGGGGAACCACTTATTTGGGCATTCGCATTGCAGTGCATAGCATTCCTGCTTGGTTTGTGGCGGGCTTGAGGCAAGTAGTTGCGTCGAGCATATTGCTCACTATTTTGCTTGTCAAAGGCCAATTTAAATGGATCGGCTGGAAAAGTCTGGGTCGTCAAATTTTGGTGGCCAGTTTAATGGTTATTGTAGCTAACGGGATGACCACCGTGGCCGAAGAGAGTATCCCCAGCGGATTAACTTCTTTGCTTACCGCCCTTTCGCCCATTATTGTGTTTTTAGGGAGCGTAGCTTTTGGTTTGCAAAAAGCAACTTTAAAAGGCTTTATTGGTGTGTTGGTAGGCTTTAGTGGCGTAGCCTTTATTTTTAGGGATGGCATTGGCGACTTGCTAGATCCCAATTATAAAACAGGTATTATCTATTTGTCGATGGCCATTTCAGGCTGGGCCGCCGGAACTATTTATACCAAGAAATATGCGCATAAAAGTGAGAACCTCTTTTTGGACTTGTTTTATCAGTTCGCCTATGCTGCTGTGGCTCAATTGATCATTGCTTCGCTGGTTTCTCCATCAACGGATATGAGCCAATGGACATGGCAAAGTTTGGCAGCCATTGTATATTTGGGCGTGTTTGGTTCGGTGGTGGGTTTTTTCTGTTACAATTATGCTTTAAAACGAGTAAAAGCTACCGAAGTCTCTATTTTATCTTATTTCAACACTATTATTGCCATCTTCTTAGGTTGGCTGGTGCTTAATGAAACCGTCACCTACGATTTGCTGATTGCTACGGTATTAATTATACTCGGTGTGTTTATTACCAACTATAAAAAATCCGAAGCAAAGTAGTTAATTCGAATAAGTTTTAAGTTAATGAGTTGATGGATTTATTCCTTAACTTTCGGTATGCGTATACCTGAGGAACTTATTCATTTGATATGGCAGTTGCGACTTTATGATGGTACGGAGCTGCAAACGACCAATCATGAACCCATACAGGTTTTAAATTGCGGCTATGCCAATAAGCATGCAGGTCCCGATTTTACGGATGCCAAAATCATCATTGGGCCAACTACTTGGGTGGGGCAGGTCGAAATTCATTTAAAGTCTTCAGATTGGTATGCCCATGGTCATCAAAATGATGCAGCCTACAACAATGTGATTTTACATGTGGTACTGGATGATGACATGCAGGTTCAAACAGCAGATGGCGCCACATTGCCTACACTTTCTTTAAAAGGAAGGATTACCGAACAGTTGTTGGAAAAATATCAAGCGTTAATTGGTGCTCCATATGCTTTTCCATGCGAAAAACAGATTGGTGAAATTGATGGCTTTGTGATCAACGGTTTTTTGCCCAGGGTATTGGTAGAACGTTTGGAGCAGAAATGCAAAGAGGTTTTTGGACGTTTGGAACAACTGAATGGCAATTGGGACGAAACCTTTTATCATTTTATGGCCCGAAGCTTTGGTTTTAAGGTGAATGCTTTGTCGATGCAATTATTGGCGCAAAGCTTGCCGCAACATTTGTTTGCCAAGCATAAAGACCAAGCACTACAAATTGAAGCACTGGTTTTTGGTCAGGCGGGGTTTTTAAACCAACAATTTGACGAGGAGTACCCTAATTTGTTGAAACTGGAATATGCTTTTTTAAAGAAAAAGTACGGTTTAAAGGATATCGGCATTGCCTTATGGAAATTTTTGAGGATGCGCCCGCAAAATTTCCCTACGCTGAGGTTGGCACAATTTGCAGCATTGATTGTAAAATCAAACCATTTATTCTCTTCGGTGTTAGAAGTGAAGAAGATAAAAGAATTGCACTTGCTGTTTGAGGATTTGCCCGTAAACAAATTTTGGGAAACGCATTACCACTTTAATAAAGAAACAGCACATGTGAATGTGCAATTGGGTACGCAATCCATTGATAATATTTTGATCAATACCGTTAGTTTGTTTTTGTTTGCCTATGGAAAATACACGCAACAGGCCAACTACCAAACCAGGGCTTTTTATTTATTGGAAAGTATTGCTGCGGAGAAAAATAGAGTGATTTCCGAATATGAAAGTGCAGGAGTGGGGATAGAAAATGCTTATCAAACACAGGCGTTGCTGCAATTGAGGAAAAACTATTGCGACCATAAGAAATGTTTGAACTGTGGTATTGGTTTGAAGATTTTGAAGAGATGAGCTTTGAACGTTTTGCATTTAGTTATTCGCATACAGTTAAATAGTAAAAATAATTTGAGTAAATTCAGCTTAAGAGAGGGAAGTTGTAGCAATGGTTCTTCTAGCGGAAAGTACTGCTGATCTGAAATTCTTAACATAGGTCAAGAATTATGGATTTGAGGAGCCTTAGCTTTGTGGCCATCATTTGTAGTTAAACTAAACTTTAATAATTAAAATCAGAAAAATGAGAAAATTACTTTTTGCGCTTCCTGCGCTTTTTTTACTGGCGTCTTGTGGAGGTTCGTCGAGCAATACGGCTACAACAACGGAGCAAACTGCTGCTGAACAAAAAGGTGAAAACTTTACTATTGATACCTTAACTACTTCGGTAGATTGGAAAGGCGCACACAAAGGAGGAATGGCACCACGTTGGGGTAAAATCAAAGTTACTTCTGGAACTATTTCGGTAGAAAAAGATTCGGTAAACGGTGGCGAGTTTTTAGTAAATATGAAATCTCTTCAAGTTGATCCTGCATCGGTAACAGAAGAAGGTAAAAAAGCTACAGATCTTGAAGGACATTTGAAAAGCCCAGATTTCTTTGATGTAGAGAAAGCACCAACCGCTAAGTTTGTAATTACCAAAGTTGCTCCATATACTGCGGCAGACGGCGCTAGCCTAATTGCCGATCCTAATTATTTGATTAGTGGTAACCTGACCCTTAAAGACAAAACCTTAAACGTAACTTTCCCTGCGAAAGTTCAAGTGACTGCAACTTCAGTTACTGCTTCAGCTAAATTTGTGATTGATAGAAGTGCTTGGGGAATCAATTATAAAACAGAAGGTAGCCCAGAAAACTGGATGATTTCAAAAGATGTTGAAATTGGCTTGACGCTTAATGCTAAAAAATAGACCTTAATCTGTTATTTGAGAAATGCAGCCACTGATGCACAGATAAAATAGTTGGAAGGCGAGAAAAAAAAAGATTTTGTGTTAAAGGTTATTGTTGAATGAGAATATAATAGTTTAATTTGATTTCACGATAACAAAATCTGTGCATCTGTGGCTAAATTTAATTTTACAGAACAGTCCTGCAAGCTTTTGCCGGACTGTTTTTTTATAATGATGAATTATTAATATCAACGTTGCTAAACATGTTCATATCAAAACCTCGAAATGTCACGTTATAAAATTCGAATTTAAAATGTAGCGCTTATCTATTAATTTTGTAAATTAGAATATAAAATCAGATCAAATGTTTCAGCGTATCGTTACTTTCTTTGAACAACGCAGTTTTGGAGTTTCAGCCTATTTGGCTAATAAATTGAATATGAGTACTGCTAAAGTACGTCTGTTTTTTATCTATTCCTCGTTTTTGGCCGTAGGCTTTCCTATCCTGTTCTATATTTTAGCCGCAGTAGTGTTAGATATCAGGAACTACATGAAACGTATTAGATTGAGGGTTTGGGAATAGCGAAGTTGCGGGTGATGAGTTGCGTGTTACAGGTTCAATAGTACAAATCAGGCCTACTAACCTAGTACTACTTTTAACTTTCAACCTTTAACTCGTAACTCCTTTAATCGTCGTCCCTTAAAATTTCTGCTATTTCGTTAAAACCTTTTTCGGCAGCCAAGTCAGCAGGTAGTTTACCGCCTTCCATTCTTAAAGTTACTTCAGCACCATGTTCCAACAAAAGGATAATCATTTCTATGTTTCCCAATTGGGCAGCACTATGCAATGGCGCCACACCCGATTTTTGACACACGTTAGGGTAAGCTCCAGCATCCAGTAGCATTTTGGCAATATTATAGTTGTTGCTTGCTACCGCCGAGTGGATAGGAAAAATGTTAAAGCCATTTTTGCTTGGCAAGTTGACCTCGGCACCTTTTAGTACCAGAAAACGAGCAATTTCTTCATGGCCAAAGTAGCAGGCCAATCCTAGTGGAGTAAAACCATCTACCGAATATTCGTTAACGATCTTCGGATTTTTAAAAACGAGTAGAGTAACATCGTCAAATTTGCCTACGGCACAAGCATCAAAAATGCTCAATTCGGGCATAAATTCTACAATGGCACTGGCAATGTCCATTTTTTTATAGTAACAGGCCAATAGCATAGGCGAGATCTGATGGGAAGTCAGTTGAGCTGCCAAGCTAGGTTTTTGCGACAAAAGAGCCACAATTTCCTCTAATTGGTTGTTTTCTATAAGTGTTTCGAGTTGCGTAATGTCCATTTTTTAAATTAGTTTTCGCTAACAGGTTAAATTAACGAAAATTAATTAACATTTTTAAAACAAAAAATCCTGCACAGTTAGCTGCTATGCAGGATAAAACTAAAATAAAAAACCTATACAATAAATTAATTGCTGAACATGTTTAAGACTATAGAGCTTTAATAAGGTTTAAAGCCTCGCTTCAAATTTTGCAGGAAATAAGTTAAAGGGCGGGGAAAGTAAAAGAATATAAACAGTTTCTTATATTTGTTCATTAAAATTATAAACGATACGATGTCGGTAAGGGGAAATTCATTTAAATCCAATTCTTTTAAACAAAATGCAGAATCAGGTAAAAGTGGGCAAAAAACAAGCCCTAAAGAGCCCCGAGTAAAAGCCGAATATCTTCCAAATTTTAACCTCCAAGATGGACGATTGGTCAAAATTATTGGCTTATTGTTCATTATCTTTTCTATTTATTTCTTGGTGGCCTTTACCTCTTACATTTTTACGTGGGAAGAAGACCAGAGTTATGTTATTGATGCCAATGGCGGATGGAGCAATCTGTTTAAAAGTATCGACGAACTAAAGCAAAGCGGTGTTGAAGATCCCATTGTACAAAACTGGTTGGGTAAAGTAGGCGCTTTATTGTCGCACCAATTTATTTACGAATGGTTTGGCGTAGCATCTTTCTTGTTCGTATTTGTGTTTTTTGTGATTGGCTATCGCATGCTATTGAAAGTAAGGATATTCGCTATTGAAAAAGTATTGGCCTATAGCTTCTTTTTCTTGTTGTTCCTATCCTTAGCTTTTGGTTTTGGACACTCGTTTTTTGCTAAAACCCCACATTTTTTGGAGGGAGAGTTTGGTTATTGGAGCAACAAACTGCTGGAAGTACAAATTGGTAGAACTGGCGTAGCAGGTTTATTGATTTTCTTAGGGCTTTCGGTATTGATTGTAGCTTACAATATCGATTTTAAGATTCCAGAAAAACAACAAGCCCCAAATCCAAGAAGGATTATAGATCCAGAAGTGCCTGAAAATATAGAACTGGAAGACGAAACCAGATCCGAGCCAGTTGAATTTAGCTTAAATGATAGGTATAAAAACCAACAGAAATTAGAACAGAATATTACCTTAACGCCCAGCAGGTTCGATAGAAAAGAGCCAGAGGCGGAGGATGATGACAATGCAGGCATTCCATTAGCGACCAATGTATTGCTTACACCAACGGTAGTTGCGCCAGTAGTTACTCCCGTGGTGGAAACGTTGAGTCCAGCAGCTAGTTTGGCCATGGAGATTACGCCAACACCAAAGGCAGAAGAGAAAGTGGAAGAACCTACGTTTACCATTGAGAAAACGGAAGAAGAAGCCAAATCGGATGAATTGATAGAACAATTTGGAGCGTATGACCCAACCTTGGATTTATCACACTATAAATACCCTCATTTAGATTTATTAGAAAATTACGGTACCAATAAAATCTCGGTTAATGCCGATGAATTGGAGGCCAATAAGAATAAAATTGTAGAGACCTTAAATCACTACAATATTGAAATTGATAAAATTAAAGCCACTATTGGTCCAACCGTAACGCTTTACGAAATTATTCCAGCCCCTGGCGTTCGTATCTCTAAGATCAAAAACTTGGAGGACGATATTGCCCTAAGTTTGGCGGCTTTGGGTATCCGTATCATTGCGCCAATGCCTGGTAAAGGAACTATTGGAATTGAGGTGCCAAATTCCCATCCAGAAATGGTAGCCATGAGAAGCGTGTTGGCTACCGAGAAGTTTCAGCAATCGAACATGGATTTGCCTATTGCTTTGGGTAAAACCATTAGTAATGAGGTTTATATTGCCGATTTGGCCAAAATGCCCCACTTATTAGTAGCAGGTGCTACAGGACAAGGTAAATCGGTAGGGATTAACTCTATTTTGGTGTCGTTGCTTTACAAGAAACACCCTTCGCAATTGAAGTTTGTATTGGTTGACCCTAAAAAGGTGGAGCTAACACTATTCAATAAGATTGAGCGTCATTTCTTGGCTAAATTACCAGGTGGAGAAGATGCGATCATTACCGATACCAAAAAGGTGGTGCATACTTTGAACTCGCTGTGTATTGAGATGGATCAACGTTATGATTTGTTGAAAGATGCGATGGTGAGGAATTTGAAAGAGTACAACGAGAAATTCATCAAGCGCAAGCTTAATCCAAATAACGGTCACCGTTTTTTACCTTACATTGTTTTGGTAGTTGATGAGTTTGCCGATTTGATCATGACGGCTGGTAAAGAAGTGGAAACACCAATCGCCCGTTTAGCGCAGTTAGCTCGTGCCATTGGTATTCACTTGGTATTGGCCACACAACGTCCATCGGTAAACGTAATTACAGGTACCATTAAGGCCAACTTCCCTGCCAGATTGGCGTTTAGGGTACTGTCAAAAATTGACTCCCGTACCATTTTAGACAGTGGCGGTGCTGATCAATTGATTGGTAGGGGTGATATGCTTTTAGCGACTGGTAGCGACTTGATTAGGCTACAATGTGCTTTTGTAGACACACCAGAAGTAGACCGAATTTCTGATTTTATTGGTAACCAACGTGGCTATCCTGATGCTTACTTGTTGCCTGAATATATAGATGAAAATGGGGAAGGTTCTTCTAAAGAATTTGACCCAGATGATAAAGATCCATTGTTTGAAGATGCGGCCAGATTGATTGTAATGCACCAACAGGGTTCTACTTCGTTGATCCAAAGGAAAATGAAGTTGGGCTACAACAGGGCAGGCAGAATCATTGACCAATTGGAAGCTGCGGGAGTGGTTGGTCCGTTTGAAGGCAGCAAGGCAAGAGAAGTTTTAATTCCTGATGAATACGCTTTGGAACAATTCTTGAGTAACCTTAGCAAAAGTTAAAAAGATTTTAGAATAATAGATAAAATGAAGAGAGCAATCATAGCGTTTTTAGCACTAGGTGTTTTTGCTTCGGTAGCATCAGCACAAACAGATCCAAAAGCCAAAGCAATTTTAGCAGAAGTAAGTAAGAAATACCGTTCGTATGATGTAGTGAAAACAGATTTCACCTTTACTTTGGATAACAAACAAGCCAAGGTAAAAGAAACGCAACAAGGTACTTTATACGTAAAAGCCAATGCTAATAAATATAAAGTAGCCATGACCAACCAAGAGTTGATCAGCGATGGTAAAGTACAATGGACTTACTTGAAAAACGATAAAGAAGTACAGGTTTCTAATGTGGATCCTAGTGGAGAGGCTTTAAATCCTGCCAAAATATTCACCATTTACGAAAAAGGCTTCAAGTACGTTTATACTGGCGAGCAAAAAGTAGGGGCAAAGGTTTATCAAATGATCGATTTATCGCCTACGGATATCAAGAAAAATGTATTTAAAGTACGCTTGAGCATTGATAAAGCAGCTAAACAAATTGCCAACATCGTAATTTTCGAGAAAAATGGCAATACTTACACGTACAATGTAAAAACGTTTTCACCTAACGTAAAAGTTCCTGAAACTACCTTTGCTTTTGATGCAAAGAAATATCCAGGCGTTGAAGTGGTTGATTTAAGATAATTGAAATAAAATTAATTATACATCGAAAAGGGTTTAGGTTAGTAGCTTAAGCCCTTTTTTATTATCTTCGAAAATCACGTAAAACAACTATTTTGAAGATTACTTTTTTAGGTACGGGTACATCGCAGGGCATTCCAGTAATTGGTTGTAAATGTGTAGTATGCCAGTCTACCGATAAAAAAGATAAACGATTAAGGGTTTCTGTTTGGGTAAAAACTGATGATAAAAGCATCGTGATTGATAGTGGTCCCGATTTCAGATACCAAATGCTTCGTGCGGGGGTAGATGATTTGGATGCCATTCTTTATACTCATGAACATAAAGATCACGTAGCAGGTTTAGATGATATTCGTCCCTACAACTACATTCTTAAAAAGCGGATAGATATTTACGCGACCGAGCGGGTACAAGAGGCTTTAAAGAGGGAATTCCAATATATCTTTTCTGATGTGAAGTACCACGGTTTACCGCAAATTAACTTGCATACGATTACAGGCCAGTCTTTTGCTATTGGCGAAAATACCATCATCCCGTTTGAGGTAATGCACTATAAACTGCCCATTTTAGGCTATAGGATTGGTGATTTTACCTACATCACGGATGCCAAAACCATTAGTGAAGAGTCTTTAGAGAAAATAAAAGGAACCAGGGTTTTAGTGCTTAACGCCCTACAGAAAGAAGACCATATCTCCCATTTAACTTTCTCTGAAGCCATTGAAATGGCCAATAAAATAGGGGCAGAGATGACTTACTTTACCCATATTAGCCACAATTTGGGTTTGCATGCGGAAGTGAGCAAGGAATTGCCACCTCACATTAAGCTTGCTTATGATGGTTTAACGATTGAATTGTAGTTTGGTTGATTGGTTTTTTAGTTGTTTAGTTTTTTGGTTTGCACGAAGTCTAAAAACAAAGTCATGCTGACTACGAAGTAGCTGCAAAGCAAACCAAGCCTTGGCGAGCTTACCGAAGGTATTTAGTTCAATATCAGCTTTAGATATATTTGTGAGGACTATTTAATGATATGGTTGCCAAAAAACAATTTAATATTCCTGTATTTTTTTCAATCCAAATGATATCTTTGCAGCATTAAGATACCCAGGTGGCGAAATTGGTAGACGCACCATCTTGAGGGGGTGGCGCTGGCAACGGCGTGGCAGTTCGAATCTGCTTCTGGGTACATTGAAGCTGTGATACGATAAGTGTTGCAGCTTTTTCTTTTAAACTTGGCAGTTAATTATTTGCCATTTTTTCATTAGAAAGGCTAATTTAGAATAGGTGTTATCCTTTGGATGACTTAAAGCAAAGCCCAAGTAGGCTTTGCATGTTTTCCCGTGCTGTAAGACTTGCGCTAAGTGGGGAGGCGGCTCATGGACTTCGTGGTAACAAAGAGAAAAAGAAATATGAAAAGAACAATTTATATTTTGTTAACGTTATTGGCCGTACTGACAATAATTTGCTTTGGTGCATTTTATTTAATTAGACGTAACACCATTAAACAACTTCAAGAAAAGGACAACAAAATTGGGGTGGTTTGGGAAACTATCTTTCAAAGGAGTAGTGAACGGTTGAAAATTATAGATGATTTATCCCGAGATAAAGGAGCAGGATGTAGCACTGATTCTTTGCGTATAGCCATTACCAAAAATTTAAAGGAAAGAAAAGTGCAGGAAGTAGATTCATTGTGGACACTTGATTATAATGCAAATAAAGAATATTTGAAGGTGGCACCTTGCTATGCAGATAAAGTTGGTGTCAAGGAAAAGCTAGAACTCCTTCAGAGTAATGCTGACCAGTTAAATGAAGATATCGAAACCTATAAGGGATTAGTCGTAGAATTTAATTTGCTTTACTCAACATTTCCCAATTTTTGGTTCGCCAAGGAAGCAGGGCTTAAAAGAAGGAAATACTTCGACTTGAAGTTTGGTATGGATAATGAAGATTTATATAGAGAAAAGAGAAGAAAAGAGCATTGGATTAAGACAGGGAAACTGGAAAACTAGTAATAAGTGAATAGATATTTGGAGAGCATCCTCTATAAATTTTTTAGCTTAATAAGTTTAATTAAACGTTTATCCCTCCAAAATTTCTAAAAATCTTAAAAGTGGTTCAAGAATTTCCCATCCTCGGTACAGCTAACTGGATTTTGAACATTTCGAAATCCAGTTTTTTTATGTTAAGTCATTGTATAACCGAACAAGGGCACGTATGTTTTCAAACGTAAACGACTTGTTCTTATAATTCTGTTCTGATATTTTATCAGATACCATCTCTTGCAGTAAAACTTTGCGTTCCTTTCTTGTGCTGCTGCCAGTACTTGCGAAGGAGTTGTATTTAATGGGCACTAGTTGAGTTCCTTCTTTTTCTATATACCAATTGGTGAATTTAGCGTTTGGAATTCCTCCAGTAGCAATAATTGAACTAAGCGTAGTGGCTATACCCAGTGCATTATCCAGTGTATAGCCATAGAGATAGCTATTAACTTCATATAATGTTATTCTTCCGTCTTCAATACACTTTAGCCAATCGGCTTTTGGGGTAATGGACATTTTTTTTGCCAGTTTTTCGGGAATCAGACTAGGAAGTACCTTACTACGGTAAATAGCTTTTTGTTTCGCATGATAATAAGCAGTATAAATATTGGGGTTTATTTCATAAGCACTGTCAGCCGTAACCAGCTTTAAATTGCCTGTAAAAATGTTGACTTTAATTTTGCCATATATCGTGTCATTAGTTTTGGTTACGATATAGCTGCTATGATTAAACGGTAGCTGTGCATTGGTTGAAACACCCAATATCAGGAGAGAAAGCAATAAAAATAGTTTTAAATTAAACATCTCAAAAGGTTTATGATATCAAATAATAAGTCAAACATATCAGTAAAAAAGCGGAAAATCCTTTACATATGTTGAGGAGGGAAATGATAAAAAATATAATGCTTATCTTAAAGTATTGAGCTATGGGAATGGGAGTTGCAGCGAAGCAATATACTGTCTATATAAAAGCTAAACACTAAAACTACGGACTTTTTAGACTTACATCTTGTGCTTGAGACTTAGTAGGGGAGACTTGTGCCTATTAGCAATTTCTTTAATAATAATTTAATTTCATGAAGTGAACAGTTAATTATTCACCATTTTTCCATTAGAAAAGCGAATTTAGAATAAGTATTGCCCTTTGGATGGCTTAAGCAAAGCAAAAATCGACCTTGCCTCTTTTCCTGTGAAGTAAGACTTGCACTAAGTGGGGTATAAACCATTATAGGGTTTTATCCTTTGCATTTTGCGAGGCTTTTTCGCAACTTCACGACAACCAAACTAAATGCTCATGTCTGAAGAAAAAATCGAGCCAAAGTTCTCTATTGTTAAGTTGATACCAGTTACAGTAGTAGTAACCATATTATGCCAAATCAATGTTATATCATATTATTCCTATTTTAATTTTTCCGCGACTACATATTTCGAACCCTATGAAATGATCCTCACGTCATTAAAAGATTTTATTATCATAGGTTTTATCATTCTATATTCTTACAAGATTATGTTTTTAGGAATCTTTTCTAGTTCTCGTAAAAAAATGACTTCAACATTTTCAGAGACTATGAGAAATAGAATTAAAATATGTAAGACATTTTATGGTATAGCTGGCATTTTAGCGGTAGGGTTGGTCATAATGTTCTTTACTACAAAAATTACCAATGAGACAATTCATAATGTAATTGCAATCACTTGGACTTTTTTGATTTACTTGAACTTCGCAACCTCTTTTCATTTTAAAACATTATTGAGACTGAGAGTGACTAAGGTAAACAATTTGAAATCGCACTTCCCTTATGTTAATCCTATATTGTTTTCTTTTACATTAATGGTTGCTTGGGGTGTATTTACAACAGGAATATTCAAAGCTGAATACATTCAAAATACGAACCCTTATAAAGGTACAGAGCTAACTCTAAATGATGGAGGTGTCATCAAATGTACATCAAAGGTTATTTTTATTGGTAAATCCCAAAAATACTACTTCATATACAATACACCTGATAAAAGTGTAAGGGTTATCAAACGAGATGACCTAAAGAAAGAAGTGATAAGAATAAACCCAGAAGTGAATTTCTTTTATCAATTTTAATTGCTAGGTGGAAAGGAATGAGAATGCGTTCTGGTACTTGCATTAGGATATATGATAATTCATGTTAACGCTATTTGTATAGACTACGGTAACTCTTGAATGTGTTAATCTTTGCTTGGTGATGACCAACCATTGAAGATAGTATCTCGATTCCTCTCTTTCCCTGCTATACATGCTGTGGTGTAGATATACAAAAACACCCCTACAAATCTGTAGGGGTGTTTTTTGCTTCTTGTTAAGTGATGGTTGGTTTTCCTGAATCAATTACTACACTAGTAAATTGCCATCTATAATAAAAGAGAAACTTATTGTTTTTTGGAGATGTACCTATATAGCTTATAAATAAAAATACCTATAAAAACCGTTAATACGGTCATTGCGATATTCCAAATCAGAAGAGGCCAATCAAATGCGTATAAATCCATATTTTTTTACAAATAGAAACTTTAGTTTCCTGAGACGTTGTTTATATTAATTATGTGTTTTTCCAGTCTGTAAATATAGGAAAACCAGCATCGTCAGAAACTACGCTATTTACTTTTCTCAATCAATTCAATGATTTTTAAGGCAACACCACTTGATGATTGGAAATTTTGACCTGTAATAATTCGGCCGTCTTGTTCAACGTAGGATATATTACGCTTTGAAAATTTAAAATTTCCCCCTCTTTCTTCTATGGTTTTTTGAATTAAAAATGGAAAGTGTTTAAAATAGTCACCATCTTGTTTCTCAAAAGAATCAGGATAGCCGCTTACTGTTTTTCCATCGACCAAGAATTTGCCATTTTTAGTTTTCAAGTTTACAATACCCGCGGTACCATGGCATACCGAAGAAATAATGCCATTGTTATCTTCATATACTTGCATAGAAATGCGTTGAATGTCTGCATTTTCAGGAACATCGTACATGGCACTTCCGCCTCCAATGTAATGCACCGCTTTATAATTTTTATAATCAATTTCCTTAGGGCTCGCCGTATGTTTGATGGCATACATAAAGTTTTGATCATATAAATAGTGTTTTTGTAAGCTATCAGAAGTATTGATATAGGCTAAAGGAATATCACCACCCTTTGGACTTACAAAATCAACGGTATAACCCGAATTTACAAAGGTGTCGTAAGCATTTACAATTTCGGCAAAGCTATTCCCAGTTGCAATTTTAGAACTTCCGTAGTAATGCGCATTGGAGACAATGAACAATATTTTTTTCCCAGATTTATTGCTGGCTTTGCTACTCGCTGATTTGCTAATGATTTTCCATTCCCCTTCAATCTTCTTGAGCAAGAACATATCCATAAATTCTTGTTTCTTTTCAGGAATAAGGATTTCGGCTTTTGCAATGGCAATATCATTATAAGATTCTATAGAAATAATTTTTCCTAAACGACCGTTAAATGCTCCTTTGTTCCCTTTTTGGAACCAGCTAACATATTCGGAAATTGGCACTATCCATAAAGGTTTTTCTTTATGGCTTAGAAAAAGATTGGCTTCAGCATAAAAGGCCTTACTAATGCTCTCGGGCTTATTATAGGAGGTGCCATCAATATAGTTTTGAATAGACTTCTCAATCAAAGAGTTTTCCGATTGTGAAAAGGCCGCATTGGATAGTAGTGCAAATAAGATGGCGAAAAAGAATTTTTTCATAAACTTTGGATTTTAATGTTTTAAATTGTCCCCAAACTTATATTGATTGGGTTTTAAAACGTTCCAAGTTTATCATTGCGAAGTACGGATGTATATTTTAGGAGTAAAAATCACTCTTTTTGGTAGTTTGAAGGGGTAGTCCCTGTAATTTTTTTAAATGAACTATAAAATGTACTGCTCGAATTAAATCCAGATTCAAAACCTACGGCATCTATTTTGAATGGAGTATTTGCTTTTAATAATCGTTTCGCTTCCTCAATTCGATATTCATTGATGAATTGCGTGAACCCTTTATTCAAATTATCGTTAATGAACTGTGATAGCAATTGAGGGCGCACATTTAATTCTTTAGCTAAAATTGATAAAGTGAGGTCGGGGTTGGTATAGATTTTTTTAGTTTCAAAAAGGATGTTGATCTTTTCCTGAATCTCTTTGACTAGCTTTTCATCTATTTTGTTGAGGTATTTTTCTTTATGGGTCTGTGAAATTGATGTCTTGTTTTTTGCGTAATAAATAAGAAGTATGGAAATGTAAAAAGTGAAGGAAAAAGTCAAGGCCCCCGAAATATAGGAAGTGTATTTAGCTAAAGTATAGGACAGCCAAATTGCCAAAACGCCACTAATCACTGAGAGTATCCAAGTTTCATCATAGCTAATTTGGCTGCGGTTAGTGACTAATTTCTTGAAAATGTGTTTAGCTTCATAAATGGATAATACAATAAAAACAAAACATTGAATATTGATAGTGTAATAAATGATTCCTCTCCACACCGCAGGATGTTCTTTGTACGAAAAAAGAAAACCAAAAACAGTAATGCTGATCATGATTAAAAGGAGACTATATTTTGCAAAAGAATAATTAAGCTTTTGCAGCATTGATCTAACAAAGAAATACAGCAGCGGACCAATTAAAAGAAAAGCTGACAACCCTATTTGTAAATACGTTTTTGACAACTGTGGGTTAAAATTATAAAATACCGATTTCCCTATTCTGATACTTAAAGATAATAGTAAGAGCCCTAGAAATAAGTCGGAGGTCATTTTGTTTTTCTTAAAGAATAAGAAATAAAGGCTTAAAACAATACTGTTAAAAACACCAGTAGCACTTAAAAAGAATAGTATTTGACTGTTAATATTCATTAATTGGAATATGCTTTCTTTCTAGAATGGTTTGCTTTAACTTTTTAGGGGCTAGCCTCAAGCCTTTGTTGGTGGTGTTTTTACTGTTGATGTAAGCGATAAAATTATATAAAATATTATAAAAAAGTTGTCTCGATGTGGTTTTTATGAATAAGATTGAGTTTGTTTATCTTCACCAACAAATAACGCAGAAAATGAAATTGCTGAAAATACTTACCATAGTTTTGATTGTTCCTGGGGTGGTTTTCTCTTATTTGTCTCTAGGTATTCTGATATATCATTTCATTGGAATAGATATTCCAGCACCGCCTAGTAATTTAGTGGTGGTTCAAATACTTGAGATGGGAGTAATACTTGTTTTTCCTGTCATTATTCTGCTTTTATATTTACTTCCTTTGTCTTTTAATAAGGTTAAAATCATTAGAAGAGCTTTCTTGTTCTTTTGGATCAATGCTTTGTTTTGGACTGTTTATGTGGTTGTGACCAAATAATTTTAGTGAATGAATTTGGCGAAAATTAATCTTTTAATAATCGATAAGTGTCTATTCTTAAATCTTGCTAAAAAATAAAGCCCACTGACATCCATCGGTGGGCATAACCAAACAAACTTTTGAAGATTTATTAACTAGACAACAGCAAACCCATAAAAAGGTTTTAGGTGTTGTGATATTTTTTTTAATTTTTTATCCGCTATATAGATTGACCATAAAAAAAGCCGAAGTTTTTGCTTCGGCTTTTCTAATTTTATTGAGCATCGTAGATGACTACTTTCTCGAAGAATACCCTAAACTCTTCTAAAAAGGCTTTATGGATAGGATGAACTTGATAAACATCGTGTGCAGCTAAATCTTCAAAAAATAAGATTAAGCTGAAAGTGTAGGTGGTGTCTACCACGGCACGCTCAATAGGAGCTGGGGTACCTACATGAAAATTTTTAACAACTTCTATTTCTTCTAAACTTTTCAGGCCATTTAAGAAAGCTTCTTTTTGGGCATCAGTGGTATCGGCTTTTAGCCAGAATAATACGTGGTGTGCAATCATTGTCTTTTTTGGTGCGAAGATAGGGAAATAGTAGTTAGGAACTAGGAACTAGGAGCTAGGAATTAGTGGCTAGTTGCTAGTGGTTAGTTATTAGTGGCAGTCCCGACCCTTTGGGATTGGTTCATTAGTCATTGGTTCATTAGAAATTAGGTACTAGGAATTAGTGGCTAGGGTTAGGATTCAATTAACCAGTTAAACAAATAACCAATTAACCAATGACTAATAAACTAATGAACCAATTAAATCCATTTTGTCAATTCTATAACAGATTTTGAAAATTATATAAAAACCTATGAAGGTTTTTGTTCATATTTGCGGCGTAATGAAGAAGATCGTATTCACCTTAATGGCATTTTTCTATCTGGCAGTAGCCAGTGGTGCTGGTGTGCAGCTTCATTACTGCATGGGCGAATTGGTTGATTGGAGCTTGGTACATTCACAACAGGCAGCTTGCGATTTCTGCGGAATGGAGAAAAAGGAAGCTTCTGAAAAATCTTGTTGTAAAGATGTGCAACAACAGGCCAAGGTAGACCAAGCGCAGAAAACAAATGCACAGATCTACAAGTTTGAGCAGCACGTTTTTGTATTGCCAGCATTGAAACCTGTAACGGCCGATGTGGTACCAATGGTAAGCACTATTGCTTACGAAGTAAACAGCAATGCACCTCCTTTAGGGCAGCAGCTCCCCCTTTTTATTAAAAACTGCACCTACAGAATTTAAAATACCCCTCTTTCTTTTATTGATTGGGCATGTTCGACATACCGTAGTTCCAGCATAGGCAGGAATTGTAATGAACTTTGCTATCGTATTAAGATTCCCAATCGAGTTGGGAATGACGACCACACAAAGTGAATCCATACCCAATCGGCTATTCAAGCCATTTTATCCAAAAACCAATTTATTAACCCGTTGATTCCTTTGTGCTTTGCTTGTGCAAACATTTTGGTCAACAACAAAAAATTAAATCATGAAAGCATTAAAAACGATTGCTATTGTAGCATTGACTATGATCGGAAGTGCAGCTTTTGCACAAAGTAAAACAGAAAAAATTAAAGTGTTGGGCAACTGCGGTATGTGTAAAAAACGTATCGAGAATGGCTTAAAAGATCCTGCCATTAGCAGTGCTGTTTGGGACAAAGACACTAAAATTTTAACCGTTAGCTACGATAGTTCTAAAATCACTAGCGATGCCATTCAGCAAAAAGTAGCTGGCGTAGGACATGATACTCCTAAAAATAAAGCTAAAGACGAAACTTACGAAAACTTGCCAGGCTGCTGCAAATACGACCGTACTGGAAATACCAGCAAAGCACACTAAGCCCCTCTCTGCCTTCGGCATCTCTCCCCTTTGTGGGGAGAGAGAGGGAATTTTGAAAATATTAAGCCATAAAAGAAAGAGGGTATTTTAAAATGGTACATAAAATTATAGATTGGTCGATACATAACCGCTTTATTGTGCTGGTATTGGCTATTGGTATCTTTGTTTGGGGCATTTTTGCGGTAAAGAAAAACCCCATTGATGCCATTCCAGACTTGTCTGAAAACCAGGTCATTGTTTTTACCGAATGGATGGGTCGCTCGCCGCAGTTGATCGAAGATCAAATTACTTATCCCTTGGTAACCAACCTGCAGGGTATTCCAAAAATCAAATATGTGCGTGGTTCATCCATGTTTGGCATGAGCTTTATTTACGTGATTTTTGAGGATGACGTAGATGTGTATTGGGCAAGGGAAAGGGTAATGGAGCGCATTAGCACCATCTCTAAAGCATTGCCCGAAGGGGCCGCGCCACAGCTAGGTCCTGATGGAACGGGGGTGGGCCACGTATTATGGTACACCTTGGATGCACCCGAAGTTGATTTGGGCGAGCAAAGGGCCATACAGGATTGGTATGTGAAATTTGCCCTGCAAAATGTACAGGGCGTAAGTGAAATTGCTTCGTTTGGTGGTTTCCAAAAACAATATCAGATTGCTTTGGATCCTAATAAGCTACTGTATTACAAACTTACGGTGCCACAGGTAATTGCTGCGGTGCGAAGCAACAACAACGAAGCTGGTGGCCGTAAGTTTGAAATGAGTGATATTGGGTATATCATTAAAACTTCGGGCTATTTAAAATCGGTAGAGGAAATAGCCAGTATTCCTATTAAAAACCAAAATGGCACGCCCATCAGGGTATCGGATATTGGTACGGTGCAAATGACGGGGGAAACCCGCTTGGGTATTTTTGACCAAGATGGAGAGGGTGAACGGGTAGGTGGTATTGTAGTAATGCGCTACGGTGAAAATGCTGCCGAGGTGATTGATAAAGTAAAGGCTAAAATGGCCGAAGTGGCCAAAGGCTTACCTAAGGGCGTGAAATTTGACATTGTTTATGACCGTGGAGAATTAATCAAGGAATCGATAGACTCCATTAAACATACCTTAATTGAGGAAATGATTGTGGTTTCCCTAGTGGTGATTATCTTTTTATTCCACTGGCGCAGTGCGGTAAGTATCATCATTCAAATTCCTATTACCATTGCGGCTAGCTTTATTTTATTGAATGCCTTTGGTATTTCGTCTAACATTATGTCGCTTACGGGAATTGCACTAGCTATTGGGGTGATTGTAGATAATGGGATTATCATGAGTGAGAATGCTTACAAGCACCTGTCGGAACGTTACGCAGAAGTGATGGGAAAGCAGGGAAGTGCGAAGTCTGATGATGGGAGTTGATGAGTATTGATAAGGTAGAGCAGGTTTGATGCAAAGGCTTTTGTACCATAAACCTGATTGAAATGGAGCCCGTTTTTTCGGGAGTAATGGAAAGCAGGACTTTGGTAGGAGAAGAACTACTACCGCATGTTTTCCAAAGAATAAAGAACTATTTAAAACAATTACACCATGAAAAATTGGTTAAAGAATATATTTCGCAAAGAGCCAAGTTGGATTAGCGAAGAAGAGCGTATCGAAATCATCTCCAAATCGAGCAAACAGGTTTCGAGGGGAGTGTTTTTTGCTACTGTGATTATCATTACCTCATTTTTGCCCGTATTTATGCTTACTGGGCAGGAAGGTAAATTGTTCCACCCCTTGGCCTACACCAAAACGTTCATCATGATTGTGGATGCGTTATTGGTAATTACCTTGGCGCCAGTGCTGATTTCTTTCTTTATGAAAGGAAAATTTAAGCCTGATAGTGCCAATCCAGTGAACCGCTTTTTGGAGCGAATTTACGAGCCTATTATTAGAAGAGTTTTGAAATGGCGAAAAACGACCATTGGCATTAACCTTTTGGCTTTGTTGATTACCATTCCTTTACTGGCCAAATTGGGTACTGAATTTATTCCGCCGTTGGACGAGCAGAGCATTTTGTTTATGCCTGTAACCTTGCCCGATGTTTCTAATGCGGAGGCTAAGCGCATTTTGCAGGTGCAGGACAAAATTATCAAATCGGTACCCGAAGTGGATAAAGTACTGGGTAAAGCGGGTAGGGCAAGTACGGCTACGGATAACTCACCCATTAGCATGATTGAAACCATTATTACGCTAAAGCCCAAAAGCGAATGGCGTGAAGGGGTGACCAAAAAAGATATTATTAACGAACTGGATGCCAAACTGCAAATTCCAGGGGTAGTGAATGGGTGGACACAGCCTATTATTAACCGTATCAATATGTTGGCTACGGGGATTCGTACGGATGTGGGTATTAAAGTGTTTGGACAAAATTTGGATACGATTGCTGCGGTATCGGAAAAAGTAAAGGCTGCTTTGGTGGGTACGCCTGGCGTAAGCGATTTATTTGTAGAGCCTATTACGGGTGGAAAATACTTGGCTATTGATATTAAAAGGGAAGAATTGGCCCGCTACGGCTTAAATGTGGACGATGTGAACCAAGTGGTGGAAACGGCCTTGGGTGGTGCTAGTATTGGCAATACCATTGAGGGCAGACAACGTTTTTCGATCAGTGTGCGTTTGGCGCAGGCTTACCGAAACAGTGTAGCACAAATTGAGCGTATTCCTTTGCAGTCGCCTAGTTTTGGTGAAATACCACTTTCGGCAGTTGCTCATGTGAAATTTGAAGATGGCCCACCGATGATCAGTTCAGACAATGCCATTTTACGTGGAGCGGTAATGTTTAACGTAAGGGATAGGGACTTGGGCAGTACGGTGAAAGATGCCATGGAGCAGCTAAATAAAAAAGACGGGATTTTGCCTGAAGGTTATTTCTTGGAATGGAGCGGACAATATGAAAATCTAATTAGGGGGCAACAAACCTTAATGTGGATTGCTCCAGTGGTATTATTGATTATTTTCTTCTCGCTATACTTTGCCTTTAACTCTATTAGAGAAGCATTTTTAAGCCTAATTACGGTGCCATTTGCCTTGATTGGTGGAGCCTACATGATTTATTTCTGGGGCGTAAACCTTTCGGTAGGGGTAGCGGTAGGTTTTATTGCCTTGTTTGGGATTGCCGTGGAAACGGGTATTGTGATGGTGATTTACCTGAACGATGCCATGCAGCAACTGATTAAGTTGAAGGGCAACTCGAGGGAAACGATTACCAAAGATGATTTGAGGGAATACGTGATTTATGGTGCTGCCAAAAGGCTAAGACCAAAACTGATGACCGTTTGTGTGTCGTTGTTTGGTTTGGTGCCTGTGTTATGGGCTACTGGCGTAGGGGTTGATGTGATGCGACCGATTGTATTGCCAATGATTGGTGGGGTTTTGACTTCGTCGACACACATTTTGTTGGTAACACCACTCATCTTTTTGATGTCGAAAGAATATGAATTGAGGAAATATGGAAAATTGGAGGTGCACGATGTACAACATTAAAAAAACGCTTTACCGATTAGTTGGGAGCGCTGCCTTAGAGGAAGAGAGCGCAAATGTGAATATTTCTCGTAACGTAGCTATTCTGGTATCCCCCTCATTGAGGGGGCAGGGGGAGGAATTTTCATTGTCCTATGATTTAGCTTCGCTGAGCACTTCGTGGTTCTCGGCTACGCTCGAAATGACGAATGTGAATCGTTCAGTGCAAGGGGGGGGATTTAAGACTTTCCGCTTTATTGGAGTAATGTTAATAGCCTTGTTGCTATTGTTCCCTGCATTTGCGCAAGCTCAAAAAGCACCAGTACTGCCTTTAGATAGTATCTTACAGCGCATTGACGCCAACAACCTACTGCTAAAATCATATGGGTTAAAAGCAGAAGCTTATCAATACAATGCCAAAGCGGCTACTGCGTGGATGGCACCAATGGTTGGCGTAGGAACGTTTATGACTCCTTACCCTGGTCAAATGATTATGGATGGTAGGGATAAAGGTTCTTTAATGTTACAATTGGAACAAGACATTCCAAACTTCGCTAAGCAAAATGCGCAAAAGAAATACATTGAGTCGAAAGCGAAGGTGGAGCGTGCCACTAGGGACGTTACCTTGAATGATTTTAAGGCACAGGCTAAAAAGTTGTATTACGCTTGGTTGGTGGCACAGCAAAAAATAGCGGTATTGGATAAGAGTACGCAGATTATGCAGACCATGAAGAAAATTGAGGAAATCAGATATCCCTTCAATCAATCGAAATTGGGCAGCGTTTACCAAACTACCGCAAAACTGGAAGAAACGGAAAACATGAAACGCATGCAGCTGGGCGAAATTGGCAAGGCCAAAGCTTGGTTAAATAGCATGATGAATAGACCTGGAAATACAGATTTTGCCATAGATAGTACTTACCAACCCCAGTTTGTAGCCGCTTCAAATTTAGATACAGCCAGTTTGGCCATAGCCAGAATGGATATCAAGAAGATGGACTATAATATCCAATCGATGCAGCTCAATATTGCCTCGATGAAAAAGCAGAGCAAGCCAGATTTTAGGCTACGCTTTGACCATATGTCGCCTTTAGGCTCGGGGATGCCGAAAGCTTTTAGCGTGATGGGTATGGTGAGCATTCCTATTGCGCCTTGGTCTTCTAAGATGTACAAATCGGAAGTGAAGGGGATGCAATTTGAAGTAGAAGCCATGCAAATGGAAAAAGCTGCCATGCTACAGGAAACACAAGGCATGCTTTACGGCATGCAGTATCAGATAAAAACCATGCAACAACAAATCACTGCCATGGAGAAAAAGATTATTCCAACCCTACAGAAAACCTTAGATGTAAGTGTGCTATCGTACCGTGAAAATAAAATGGAGCTTCCCGATGTAATTGCGGCTTGGGAAGCCCTTAACATGATGCAGAGCAACGTGCTAGATGAAAAATTGAAACTTTACCTAATGATTGCGGATTATGAAAAGGAATTATATAAGTAGGCTATTGACCCATATTATTTCGATTGGAGCGGAGTCTCGATTTTTTGGGAGAAAAGTTTTTCGAAATAGAGGTGCCTCCCTCTTTAATTCTCTTCCGAAGTATCGGAGCAGGCTCTCCAAAGGGAGATACTTGACGCCAATAGCGAGAACGATATCCCCCTCATTGAAGGGGCAGGGGGAGGAATTTAATACTTCCCATCATTTCAATTATACACCCAAAATGAAAGTTAGCGCTAGAATGCTAATGTTATCGGTAGTAGTGGCGACACTATTCATCACTTCCTGCAAAAGTAAACCTCAACAGGAACATCGTGACCTAGGAAAGATTACTGTAGACAGTACGCTAAAAGCTTTGGTTAAACCTTCCAATGAATTAGTGGTAGGTAAAACAACTTTGGTAAAGGCCAGTCACGAAACCAAAATCTTGATGGCCGAAGTGCAGGGGATAGTGAATTATGATTTGCGTAGCGAAACGAGTGTGGCCAGTAGAATTGCAGGTCGTTTGGAAAAACTGTGGATCAAATACAACTATCAACCCGTTAGAAAAGGACAGTTGCTTTTTGAGATTTACGCACCAGATTTGGCTGCGGCACAACAGGAGCTGATCTATCTTTCGCAAAGCGAGGGCGACCAACAACTTTTGGAACGAGCAAAACAGCGTTTGATATTGTTGGGAATGAGTGCACAAAGTGTTCAAGAGGTATTGCGAAGCAAGAAAGTTAATTATCGTATTCCAGTATATAGCCCTGCAGATGGTTTTATTTTAGAAAAATCGGCGGCGAGTGCTGTACCTACGGCACCGAGTGCTTCAATGGCGCCAAGTAGCAGTGGAGGTGGCGATGGCATGTCGGGAATGAGCGGCGGCGGTAGTAGCGCAAGTGCTGCGCCTGCGCCAGCAAAGGTTGAAAGTACACCTGTGCTGTTGCGAGAAG
>NZ_JAELTX010000684.1 GCF_016429065.1 Pedobacter sp. ASV17 | reverse complement strand
CGAGAGTCGCCCGACACGGTTGGCTCTCCCATGCAAGACGCCGAGCTGGAGGCCATTTTCAATCGCCGACTAGACGCCCAGCGCATCACAAACGGCTACACGGCCGCTGAGAGCTCAGTGAGAGGTCCTCGCCAACGGCGCGACGCGACTCCCATCAGGAAGACGAGAAAGTCTCGTCAGTCGCTGGCAACGCCATACAACACCAGAACCACCCGTTCGGCCACTAAGAAGCCCAACGATGATGCTGAGACCGCTGTATCGCCCGTGGCCTTGTCGTTTCGCGGCGACGAGGGCTCTACCACTGCTGGATCCCGAGCTGTAACGCCCGTGCCTCAGAAGCAGGGGAAGAAAACAAAGGGTCTTCGCGTCAAGTCATCGTAAGTTTACCGTCACCTCTTTACAC
>NZ_JAELTX010000683.1 GCF_016429065.1 Pedobacter sp. ASV17 | reverse complement strand
GAAGTGGGCTGCGGGCCATTCCAAGGCGGCCACGCAGAAGGCTGCATGGACGTCATAAGCGCCAAGCTGTGAGCTCCAAGCTTGTCCAACACCAGAGCTAAGTGGCGTAAGGTGCAGCTTCATGCCGCCTGTAGACTGAGCTCAAATCTAGTTATGGGTACAAATACGAAATTGTAACATTTAAAAGATTTAGATAGAGCTCCATCCTGTCCGAGTTCCATTTCGACTTCTGTTGCGTATGGTGTCGTCTCCGCATTTGGTAGCCGGTGCCTAAGTGCCTGGTTTACACGGGGGTTATGCTGTGATTATAAAGCTTCTTTATGATGGCAAACATCGCACGCTAATATTCGACAGTTTGTTTAGCATGACGGCGAATGGCGTATCACTAAATACTGTCAAGGCC
>NZ_JAELTX010000682.1 GCF_016429065.1 Pedobacter sp. ASV17 | reverse complement strand
CCCCCCCCCCCCCCCCCCCCCCCCCCCCCCCCCCCCCCCCCCCCCCCCACCCCCCCCCCCCCCCCCCCCCCCCCTCGATAAATTATCCCCCGACCCCCGCTATCTACACACCGGCTCAGTCGTCGGCAGCGTCAGATGTCCCCCCCCGAAAGGTAAGGACTAGCACAAAAGTAATGGCGTCTGGATGGTCTTGAAAATCGTTTTTAATGATTTTTAACGAGGCTTTGATGTGGTAGTTCACGGTATGCACCCTGTCTCTTATACACATCTCCGAGCCCACTATACAAATTAAACGAGCCAGTATAAAGTATAATGCTTTAAAGTATGGGGGGTGGGGGGGGGGGGGGTGGGGGGGGGGGTGGGGGGGGGTGGGGGGGGGGGGGGGGGGGGGTGGGGGTGGGGG
>NZ_JAELTX010000681.1 GCF_016429065.1 Pedobacter sp. ASV17 | reverse complement strand
AATTCGGAGAGCGCGCCGTCAAAGTCATTGCAGAAGACGGATGTGTACGCATCGAGGGTGAAGGAAGTGCGAATGCCGTCTGGGTCGCTCCGACGACCTGAGAGGCGGTGAACGAAGGTTAGCAGATTGAAGAGCTCCTTGAGTACCACCGTCACACAACCGTGCAGCAGCAGAGCGCTAGCAAAGTTTACTTCCTGCTCCCAATACAACATTGCATAGCGACCGAACTCCGCTCTTCAGGAAATGAAGTAAAATGCGACGAAAACATCTGGTTTGCGCTGGACTAATCGTCCAGTCGATGGTCGAAGGCACTGGGAAATTTGGGAGTATTCGGAGCGTTATATGGCTGGGTTCACCAGCCATGCAAGACCCAACGTCCGTGGCACGGTGGTTGGGCAGCTAC
>NZ_JAELTX010000680.1 GCF_016429065.1 Pedobacter sp. ASV17 | reverse complement strand
CTCATGAACAATCACCACGATAAGGAAAGAAAAGTCAAGATGTTGGCCAACGTTGGCCAAATTACTGGGCTGCAGAAATGGAGCCATGAGTTGACAGTAGAGTCTAAAAAGAGCGCCTCCCGTCCAAGTTAGCATGTTCTGTGAGCCACCCGCAGGGTTACATCGAAGGAACACTCATTAGTCTGTAGTGCGGAGCGGAACAGATTATTGGTGAGGTTAGTAAGTTGTGAGGGGTAAAGCAGCTCAGCATACCCACATTTCCTAGGTACCTTACCTACAGTGCCGTTGTGTGTTGCTGTACTGCGAAGTACTAGCAGCCTCCTCGATATTGCGCACCAGCGAACACCTAGTAATAAGGATCTGGCCCCCAGAGCGCAGGCACATTACCCGCTCCCCTCTCAGC
>NZ_JAELTX010000679.1 GCF_016429065.1 Pedobacter sp. ASV17 | reverse complement strand
CCTGCATACCTACTCGAAGAGAAATGAGCACATGGCGTCAATTGCCTGACTTTCTCGGGGGCCAATAAAACGGCATGTTCACGAGAGACATCCGGCGACTGGTGCTGGTAGTCGGGTCAATATTCCTCCTACTATACAGTCTGGCCTATTTTGACTACAGCCTACTGCATCGCAAGTCATATGCAGCCAGTCCCGCCAACACAGCGCCGCCGGGTTTATTTCAGGGTGTTTCTGAACAGTCGCCCGTTGCCAATCCCGGACCCGGACTAAGTGACAATGCGATTCACGGCCAAGAGAGCACTTCCACGAGTATCAACTCGCATGGTTCGGAGGAAAGCATACCTCTCTGGGCAGACCCAAATGACGGTGCAGGCAACAAACAAGACATGATACTGTCTGGGGA
>NZ_JAELTX010000678.1 GCF_016429065.1 Pedobacter sp. ASV17 | reverse complement strand
GAGAGAGCTTTGACTTGGTCTTGGAAGTGGTACGAATCTTTGCAAAATTTGCAGCTTTGTGTGCTGAGAAATGTTAACCAAGTTTCCAAGAACATTACAAACGAAGAATGATATCTCACAGAAGTGTCAGCGTGTGAAAAGAAATCAAGGCTGAAATGTTCTGGTGTTGGTCGTTTACGAAACTTGAGTAAGAGTAGTTGATTCTTTTTTCAAAGAGCTTGATGAAGAGAACTGAGATGTCGTGGGCGAGGAAGAACTCGTTTTTTGTGCGCGAGATGTTATTGTTTTTGTCGTATCTTTCATATGTGCTTGTGCGGTAAGGGTTGACAGCTGTCAGGCTCGCTGCGTTTGCAGTCAGGGCAGAGTGAATAGACAATGACAGGATGTTAATCTAGGTAAAAGC
>NZ_JAELTX010000677.1 GCF_016429065.1 Pedobacter sp. ASV17 | reverse complement strand
CGGTAACAGCGTAGTTACACAATCCTGTCCTGCAGCTACTTCGTTGACAGGAATAAAGAATCCATACAGTCCATACAAAATATAATAATAACGCCACTTTGTCCTTCTTAGGTTCCGTCCTGATTTTCTTGCCTAATAAAACGCCAGTAGTACCAACTATACTAAACTTCTCAACACCAAAAACACACAATCCCAGCCAGGATCAGAAAGCAGCACCGCCCATACCCTCTCCAGCAAGATTCTTCATGCTCTTCTCGCTCAAGTCACTGCGGAGTTCCCAAGCCGCAGCGTCCCTCTCGAGCCTATTCCATACGTACAAGCTCCTTCGAAGCCGCTCCTGCTTCGCACGCAACTCATCACGCAGCTTCTCCTCTTCATCGCGAAGCTTGCGAAAGTGTGGCTC
>NZ_JAELTX010000676.1 GCF_016429065.1 Pedobacter sp. ASV17 | reverse complement strand
GATTATTACTGTATTGTACTAGATCGCCCGCCCACCATTGCTAGAAACGTGGAGGACTCAACGGTAGATTTGGGCTGTGCTGGATCTCCAACAAATTGCCGACGCCTCTGCCCACTCTTGTGGCCCACCAGTTTGGTTAAGCACTGAGGATGAGGGTTTTGTTTCTCGTAGATGGTGGTTTCCTTTATAATAATCTATGGCTTTAAATCCAGCTCATAAGGCGTTCTTTTGAGGAAAAAAAAAAGAATCATCTTATGAGTGCTTCTTAATGTCAGCTTATGTTTGCTGAACCATCAAGGTGATGGCATCTGAAAGGTCTCCAACGTTTATCTTTTGATGCTATAGGCATATTTCTGTGCGTGGTTTTGAATGTTTCGAGCATGAGAGGAATGCACGCTGCAAA
>NZ_JAELTX010000675.1 GCF_016429065.1 Pedobacter sp. ASV17 | reverse complement strand
GCCGGAACATTGGCGGAATTGATTGGGGTTTAAAAGTAAGTTGGGCAGTTATTGACACATGTTATTACACGTAGTTAAAACGAGACTAGGAAGCATGTCTCTTGACAACTCAACAAGCAGTAAAACCGGAGTTAAACAATGACCACGTAGTGAAACAAAAGAAAATTCGAAAAGGAAAATAAAGACGTCTGTTCTAGACAAGTCGGTATACTCACCCACTAGCTCGTCACACTCACACCACCACACGCGTTTCCTTGCACAGCCCGCCCATTCCCGTAGCGGGGGAGGGGCTTTATTTTAGCAACGCGGGCGGAGAAAGCCCAAAAAGTCTAGATGCGTTGTCGCCCGCTGATGTTTGCAGAGCCGCCGCGCGGTCGCTGCTGCGCACGAGTAGTAAGTAGGC
>NZ_JAELTX010000070.1 GCF_016429065.1 Pedobacter sp. ASV17 | reverse complement strand
GGCATTGGCAAAATGGCTAGAAAGCCATCCAGCAGTGACCAAGGTAAATTACCCAGGTTTAGAAAGCAGCCCTTACCACGCTAACGCGAAAAAATATTTATCTAACGGCTTTGGCGCAGTATTAAGCTTTGAAGTAAAAGGCGTGAAAGAAAATGCCACCAAGGTAGTTGACAACCTGAAACTGGTAAGCCATTTAGCCAACGTGGGCGATGCAAAAACACTGATTATCCAGCCTTCTGCAACTACCCACCAACAACTAAGTGATGCCGAGCAATTAGCCGCTGGAGTTACACCAAACCTATTAAGAGTTTCAGTAGGCATTGAGCACATCGACGACATTAAAGCTGACTTTGAACAGGCGCTCGCTTCCTTGAACTAACATACCACAACACAACCACAACAACCCAACAATGAGTAATTCGTTAACCTATAAATACCCAAAAATATTCAAGCTCGAAAGCGGCAAAAAGCTTCGCAATTTGGAGATTGCCTACCAAACTTACGGGACGCTAAACGCCAATAAAGACAATGTGATTTGGGCATGCCATGCTTTAACCGCTAATGCCGATGTATTAGATTGGTGGAAAGGTTTATTTGGCACCAAAGATTTATTTAATCCAGAAGAGCACTTTATCATCTGTGCAAACATTTTGGGTTCACATTATGGCACTACCAATCCACTGAGTATTAACCCAACTACTGGACAGCCCTATTATTTGGCTTTCCCAGAGTTTTCCATTAGAGATTTGGCAGCCATTCATCAATTACTGGCCGACCATTTGGGAATCAAACAAGTGAAAACTTTAATTGGTGGTTCACTAGGTGGTCAACAAGCTTTGGAGTGGTCTATTTTAGGAAAAACCGAAATTGAAAATCTGATTTTGGTGGCTACCAATGCGGTACATTCTCCATGGGGAATTGCTTTTAACGAAAGTCAGCGTTTGGCCATTACTACCGATAGAACATTTTTCGCCAATCAGCCTGATGGAGGTTTAAAAGGTTTGAAAACTGCCAGAAGCATTGCTTTATTATCGTACAGAACTTACGAAGCTTACAACGAAACTCAATTG
The DNA here is from genome assembly GCF_016429065.1 of Pedobacter sp. ASV17. Lineage (GTDB taxonomy): Bacteria > Bacteroidota > Bacteroidia > Sphingobacteriales > Sphingobacteriaceae > Pedobacter. Next base: position 27,380 of record NZ_JAELTX010000070.1, on the reverse strand, counting down.
GAAAGTGTGAACGATAAAGTGACTGATTTTAGGGCTTCCTCTTATCAAAATTATCAGGGAGAGAAACTTTGCAAACGCTTTAACGCCTATAGTTACTGGTATTTGAGCAAAGCAATGGACAGCCATAATGTGGGTCGTGGTAGAAAAAGCATTGTAGACGCCCTTAAGTTGGTAAAGGCAAATACTTTGGTGGTAGGTATCGAAAACGACATCCTCTTCCCTATTACCGAGCAACAGTTTTTGGCACAGCACATTTCTGATGCTCAGTTCAGCAGTATTAAATGCGCTTACGGCCACGACGGCTTTTTAATAGAAACAGATAAGTTGACCAACATTATTGGGCACTTTTTAAAAGAGAATAAAAACAAAAAAATAATTAAGCTACAACACATCGCCTAGCGAAGAGCGTTGAGCGTTGAGCGATACATCTCGATACGCTATACGCCTATCGAAATACTAAATTAAAAACAAGAAAAAGTAAAATCGGTGAAATCCTTTCATCATTTTAATCATCAATAAAACATGAGCAAGAAACTTAAAATAGGATTATTTGGATTTGGTGTGGTTGGACAAGGTCTGCATGATATCATCAAGTCGCAAAACCTAAACTTGGAAATCGTAAAAATAGCCATCAAAAACCCTGAAAAGAAAAGGACTTTAGATGCGCATTTGTTTACCACTTCACATGATGAAATACTGGACAATCCAGAAATCAATACCATTGTAGAGCTGATTGATGATGCCGATGCTGCTTATCAAATCACCAAAAAAGCACTTAGCAGCGGAAAGCATGTGGTATCAGCCAATAAAAAAATGATTGCCAATCACTTAGAGGAATTAGTACACCTACAAGAAGAACACGACACTTCATTGCTTTACGAAGGTGCGGTATGCGGTAGTATTCCAATCATCAGAAATTTAGAAGAGTATTACGACAATGAGCTACTACACGGCATTAGTGGTATCTTCAATGGTTCTTCAAACTACATTCTTTCTAAAATATTTAACGAAGGAGCAAGTTATGATGCTGCTTTGAAAGAAGCACAAGATTTAGGCTTTGCAGAAACCAACCCTATTTTAGACGTGGGTGGTTACGACCCTAAATTTAAGTTGACCATTGCTACCGCACACGCTTACGGACTTTTCATCAACCCCGATAAAATATTGAACATTGGTATTCAAAACCTTGCCGATGCCGATATCCAGTACGCAAAAGAGAAGAACTACAAAATTAAACTAGTGCCTACGACCAGAAAAATCAGCACTAAACAGGTGATTACTTTCGTATTGCCAAAGTTTGTAAAAAGCGATGATTTCCTTTACAATGTAGAGAATGAGTACAATGGCGTTACCGTACAAGCGGCATTTGCCGACAAACAGTTCTTCTTTGGTAAGGGCGCTGGTGGTCACCCAACAGGTGCGGCAGTACTTTCGGACATTGCTGCCTTGCGTTACGACTATCGCTATGAGTACAAAAAATACCACCAAAAAAATGGTTTAATCCATACCGACAGAGTAAGTCTGGAAGTTTATTTACGCTACCAACATGAGTACACCGTAGAAAAGCTTCAAATTGAGAACATCTCTGAACGTTTTTCTCGAAACGATTACAAATATGTAATTGGTAACGTAAGCTTGAAGAGCCTTTTAGAGAACAAAGAACTACTCTTGAATAAAGATGTTTTTATCGCCCAAACAGGAAGAATTATCTACACTGAGCAGGACATAAAAGCAATTGCCGAAGAAGGAATACTTGTTAATTAAATTTTTATATTGTTTTGTTTTGATGGTAAAACGCCCAGATGGATGTCTGGGCTTTTACTTTAATAATTTCACCATTATTCTAGAATAATATCAGTCCTTCGGACTTAAATATCATTTAAGAATTGTTTGCCATATACGCACAACTCCAAAAACCACGAAATGGTGTCATATTATAACAAAAACAACAATGCATAAAGAACCCTGAAAGGGTGATATAAAATGTAATTTGTTGTAGTACTTAAACCATCGCTACAAATACAATAATCGGTGCGTCATTTCAACCTCAGGGAGAAACCTAACAAATAGCAGGTTAATAAATCTCTATCGTAATATAAATTACTTCATATAATACAAGGCCTAATATGATGTCAACACTTCGTGGTTATAAACCAATTCATTACATCTAGAATAATATCAGTCCTTCGGACATAAATATTATTTAAGAATTGTTTGCCAAGTACGCCCAGCTCCAAAAACCACGAAGTAGTGTCATTATTCTAACAAAACCAACAATGTACAAAGAACCCTGAAAGGGTGATATAAAATTCAAAGGCTTGTGCCTAAAAAATCTAGACTATGGAAATCCTTTATAAGAAATAACGCATACAATGAGTATAACTACTAAAGATGTAGAAAACAAAAAGCTCCGCAAGTTTACCCTGCGAAGCTTTCTCTATCTTATTAAATATCAATTTAAGATACTTCTCTATTGATATCCCAATTCTCTAAATAATCTGCTACACGACGAACGAATGAACCTCCCAATGCACCATCTACTACCCTATGGTCGTAAGATAAGGATAGGAACATCATGTGTCTGATAGCAATCACATCACCATGCTCCGTTTCCAAAACAGCAGGTTTCTTTTTAATGGCGCCTACCGCTAAAATAGCAACCTGCGGCTGATTGATAATTGGCGTACCCATCACATTACCAAATGATCCAACGTTAGTTAAGGTAAAAGTACCATTTTGCGTCTCATCTGGTTTTAGTTTCGAATTGCGAGCTCTATTCGCTAAATCATTTACTGCTTTAGTTAAACCTACCAAGTTGAGTTGATCCGCATTTTTAATTACTGGAACAATTAAATTACCTGATGGCAAAGCTGCAGCCATACCAATATTAATATCTTTCTTTTTGATGATTTGTGTACCATTTACAGATACGTTAATCATTGGAAAATCTTTAATCGCTCTCGCTACCGCCTCTACAAAAATTGGTGTGAAAGTAATTTTTTCGTTTTCACGCTGTTCGAAAATCTTTTTCACTTTGTTGCGCCACAATACCAAGTTGGTCACATCAGCTTCAACAAATGAAGTCACGTGTGGAGAAGTCTGCTTACTCATCACCATATGATCGGAAATAAGCTTGCGCATCCTGTCCATTTCTATAATTTCATCGCCACCACTTACGCTCGTAACTACTGGAGCAGGTTTTGCGGCTTTCTCTTCTTGAACAGCAGTTTCCTTTACAGGAGCAACGGTTTCAACTGTGGTTGTAGCACCACCTTTTTTAGCTTTCACGTGATTTAAAAGGTCTTCCTTGGTCAAACGTCCATCAGCACCAGAACCTTTAATGGTATCTAATTCTTCTAACGAAACGCCCTCCTCTTTGGCAATATTCTTCACTAAAGGAGAATAGAACCTATCAGAAGCTTTAAAATCAATATTAGCGGCTGCTGGTTGACTTTCTGTAGGCAGTTGACTAATACCAGGAATCGCAGTTTCAACAGCAGCTTTTTGTTCTGGTTCAGGCTGTGCCGTTTCCACTTTTTCTGCGGCTGTATTGGCTCCCTCAATTTCTATGATCGCAATCACTGCACCAACCTGCACCACATCATCTACTTTAAAAAAGTGCTCTACCAGTTTTCCTTCTACAGGAGAAGGCACTTCAGAGTCAACCTTATCAGTAGCAATTTCTAAAATGGTGTCATCTAAATTGATATGGTCGCCAGGCTGTTTAGTCCATTTAATAATGGTTGCTTCGGCGACACTTTCACCCATTTTCGGTAATAACAATTCGTATCGGGCCATATTTTTATAAGTTTATGTAATTTGGTTTGCGCCAAAAATACGTTTTTTAATGCTTTACATTCAAATCTTGTTTCAACTGTAAAAACAGCATCATCAAGGCTGCCATTGCCGAACGTTCTATGTTCTGAAAGCGTTGGCTGGCGAATTTAAACATTTTAGTTTTTACTTCTGTTTTACTGGCTACGGCAATCCAAACCATACCTACTGGCTTTTCTGGTGTGCCACCGTCGGGGCCTGCTATTCCCGTAATAGCCACTGCATAATCTGTCTTAAAGTTCCTCAAAGCTCCTTGAGCCATTTCTTTAGCGGTTTGTTCACTTACTGCTCCAAAGGCAGCCAAAGTAGCTTCACTTACACCCAACACCAATTGCTTTAAATCGTTTGAATAAGTTACCGCTCCGCCTTGAAAAACCGAGGAAGAACCTGGGTGTTGGGTAAACAGATGAGAAACATAGCCTCCCGTACAGCTCTCTGCTAACGAAAGCGTCAAATGATGCTTATCCATCAAATTAAGAACGGCCTTTTCAAAAGGTAAATCCTCGGTAAGCACCACATATTTCTCAACCCGTTCAACAATTTGCTTCGTGTAATAGGCAACATCCGTACGAATCTGAGCTTCATTGGTACCCGAAGCGCTTAACCTTAACCTTACCTGTCCAAGTTTTGGCAAGTAAGCCAGTTTGATATAAGCAGGTAAAGCATTCTCAATATCAGCAATTTGCTCCGCTAGAAAAGATTCGCCCAAACCAGCCGTTAAAATGTTCTGATGGAAAATAAATGGCATTTCAAACCTCTCTTTGATACGAGGGATAATCTCATCTTCCATCAAATATTTCATTTCAAAAGGCACTCCAGGCATGGAAACGATAATTTTTCCGTGATGCTCAAACCACATACAAGGTGCTGTGCCATTTTTGTTTTTGATTACAGTACAGCCATCAGGCACTTCGGCTTGCTTAATATTGACCTCGATCATGGGTCTATTTAGCTTATCGAAAAATTCCTTCACATGCGCTAGGGTCTCTTCATCAAGTCGCAAGGGCATGTTAAAATATTTAGCTAGGGTAAGTTTGGTAACATCATCTTTAGTTGGCCCCAAGCCACCAGTAATCAGAATAATATCGGCACGACTTTGCGCCTCTTCTAAAGCTTTTACGATATGTTCAGCTTCATCTGAAATGGAAGTAATTTGTTTTACGGTTACGCCAATTTTATTCAGCTCTGCTGCCATCCAAGCAGAATTGGTATCGACAATTTGACCGATGAGAATTTCATCGCCTATGGTTATAATTTCTGCTAACATCTTTTCAACTTGTATTTAGGTTGACGAGAGGTACAAACACCTTTCTAATACCTCGTCCAGAAACCTTTACGCTTACTTAATTTCAAATCTTGCAATACAGAAGCCCTTACTCTGATATCAATGGAATAACTTTGGTAGGCTCCAAAAGGAATCCAACTGGCACTCATGTCCCAGCAGTGCAAATCTCTGTAAATAGAAAATGAAGTTTGCGATAAATTCTTCGCCTTAAAGTCGTAACCTGAGGTATATTGTATTTTCCACTTTGGTGTGAGGTTAAAGTCACCGCTAAAATTTAGGGTATTGGTAATACTTCTAGTCTCTGGTCTACCCAATGGATTATTATAGTTAAAGCTATAAGAAAAAGAGAAGTTCCAAGGAATATTAAAATCAACAAAAGCATTTGGATCTCTACTCACTGCATTTAACGCATCTATTTGTTCCTGCGTTCTAGTTGCTGGCACATTTTGATTATTGAGCTTATCTAAATTCTCATTACGCTTTTTAAAAGCTTCTGGATTTAAACTGTAGTCAAATGAAAGGGTAAAAGTAGTCAGTCTTGGTAGCTTGCCATCTTTCCATACATATCTGTCAATTTCTTGATAAGAATAAGTAGTGGTGGTGCTGCTTCCCGTTCCCGAAGTAAAAGGAACTAAATCTACCATGTAAGGACTAAATGCACCGCTGAAGTTAATTCCTAATTTTTCAGTAAACTGTGAACGACCACTGAAGTTGATATTGGAAAGCTTCTTGTTTTGTCTAAACAAATCGTAGTTAGCATTCAAAGACAGACCTTGAAGAATTGCTAATTTACGTTCACCAGTTCCTGTAGTGTCTTTACGGTTTCTAACTTTTAACTCTACGTTATTATCCACAGCAAAGTTAATGCTACCACTTCTATATTGCGGAGGACCGCCCCCCATAAAAACAGAATATAAAAGTGGGTTTCCATATTGGTCTTTTACAACTTCTCCAGTATTTACACTCATTCCTGGCCTAATATCATCCGTATAATATTCTGCGACTTTATAATACCCATACTTCTTGGCTGCAAAACCAGGTGCATAGCTAAAACCAATACTAGGGGTCATTACGTGGCGCATTGCCCTGATACTACCGTTACCTCTAAACTGCTTAATACCATAAATCTTGGTCGACATAGAAGTATTGATACTATACTGTGCACCTCTTTTAAATCCATTCACCGTATCTGAGCGCACTTCATAGCCTGTTCCAGTAGCCGTACGGATATATCTATTTTGTAAGGTTTTGAAATCCCATTTTTCACTATAATTTACACCTGAAGAAAAATTCAAGTAATCAAATAAAGTAAAAGGTAAGCTAATAGGCACGTTATGAGAAATGCTATTGGTAAAACTATTTAGCCCACTCTTAGAAAACAGCACATCTTCAGTAGTACTCACCCTATTATAGGCGGTCATGCTGTAACCCATCGTCAATTTTTGATACCACTTAGCCTCACCAACTCTCTTTTTAGAATCAAAAGGACTAATGGTAGTCATGTTCAAACTCACATCTGGCAAGGTTAAACTAATGTTTCTTGAATCGCCTTGTGTTTGTTGATTATGCGTTAAAGCCGAGGTAAAGTTGAATAATCCATCACCAAACACCTTTCCATAAGCAATACTGGAACTCATGGTGTTCTGTAAAAACTTATTAGGATCGTAACTTCCATTACCTGCGGTTATTGCATTGTGCCTACTGGAACCCGCGTTTACCGAAGCACTAAAAGTAGTCCCTGGTTTGGCATTTGCCGCTTGACTATGCGTCCAACCAATCATAATGGTCTTTACAGGAGCATATTGTGGCGTACCTTCCAATCCGTTACGAGTGCTAGAATAGGTCAAGTTGATATTTCCGTTGTACTTATAGCGTTTAGTATAATTAGACACCAAATTAAGGTCATAAGAACCATTGGTATAAATATTGGTAATCAAACGAGCATCCAAATAATCATTAAAGGCCATATAATACCCACCTCCAAGTAAAGAAAAACCTTTAGTGGCATCTTCTCCAGGGGTAGGTAAGATAAATCCAGATGCTTTTTTATTGGGTTTTGGAAAGAAGGCAAAAGGCAATCCCAATGGCATGGGAATATCTTCAAACTTCATGTAAACAGGCCCAGTAATAATATGCTTTTCAGTAGCAATCCCTTTGGTGATATAAATTCCAAAGTGCGGATGAGGCAAGTTACAGGTACTATAAGTGGTACCATGAACGTGAAATTCATTATCGGGCTGCATTTTTGTTTTACCTCCAGAGAAAAAACCTCCCTCTTGTTCTGTAAAAACACCGTGTACCACCCCATTTTTGGCATTGAGGTTATAAGTTAACGAATCGGCCATTGATGAACCCTGCTCGTCTGTTTTAAAGATAGGACGTCCGTAATACTTGCCTTTATCATTGGTACTTCCTTTGGCGAAAACGATCTTACTCTTGTTATCAAAACGGATAAAATCTGCATCCAATTCTAAACCTTCATATTTTACACGTGCACCGCCATATAGGTATTGGATTTCGTTCTTTCGGTCTACTACAGCCGAATCCTTTGCATAGTATTCCAGTTTAGAATCTAGGCTACTTTTCTTCATCACCTTCTTAGTAGTATCTCTTTTAGGACTATCTATTTGCTGTGGTTTGGTTTGAAAAAATGCAACAGATGTAGATGCAAAAACTTTATTATCAGCCGATATGGCCAACAACACTAAAAAAAATGAAAAAATGAGTGTCTGTAAAAGTTTCAAATTTGTGCGTGAATGTTTATTTTGCAATAATCTTTACCACAAAACGTTCAAAATTAATGAAAAATATACCATTGAACAGAGCAAAACAAATATTGATCATATTAATTTCCATCTTATCACTATTAACTATTGATAATCAGTTATTTGCACAACAATATAAAATTAAAACAATTGTATTAGATGCAGGCCATGGCGGGAAAGATGGATCAACCAGAGGAGACTATTCTACTGAGAAGGATGTTGCCCTAAAAACAGCCTTGCGATTAGGTAAGCTGATTGAGGAAAACTTAAAGGATGTAAAGGTAGTATACACCCGTACCGAAGATGTGTTTGTTCCTCTTTATGAGAGAATTGCGTTGGCCAATAATGTCAAGGCCGATCTTTTTATTTCTATCCACTGTAATGATATGCCCGTATATCCACAACGTTATATCAGTGGCTATACCCGTAAAAAAGGCAAAAAAGTTCCTATCTATAAAACTCGATATTCAAAAAGTACATCTACCAGGGGGACAGAAACCTTTGTATCAGGTAGCGGCAGGGTTGATGAACAGGATGACGCGATTAAAAGGGAGAATGCAGCCATGTTTTTAGAGGAAAACTATAAAGAAAACTACGAAGGATTTGACACCAGCGATCCTGAAAGTGCAATCATTTTATCTTTAATGAAAAACACCTTTAGAACACAGAGCTTGAAATTTGCCAAATACATACAAGATCAATATGTAGCTGTGGGAAGGATCAATAGAGGCGTTCAAGAAAAAAGCTTGGCTGTTTTAGCCAGAGCGGGCATGCCTGCCGTACTTACTGAAATTGGTTTTATTTCGAACCCTGCCGAAGAAAACTACATGAACTCAGAAGCTGGTCAGATAGAAATTACTAATTGTATATTAAAAGCCATTCAAGCCTATAAATCAAGCGTAGAAAATTAAATTTTGTATTTTTGCACAAAACACAACTAAATGCAGCTAAGAAACATCCTTTTTTACTTCACTTTTTTACTTTTCGCTCTCCCATTTTTCAATGCAAATGCCCAAGGTTATAAAATCAAGACTATTGTAGTTGATGCTGGTCACGGAGGTGTGAAACCTGGAGCTAAAGGGGCTTATTCGTGGGAGAAAGATGTGGCTTTAAAAGTTGCATTAAAACTAGGGGCAAAACTTCAAGAAGAACTCCCTCAAATTAAGGTCATACAAACCCGTAAAACAGATGTAGATGTGGATTGGTACCGTCGAGCCGAAATTGCCAACGATGCCAAAGCGGATTTATTTATCTCCATTCACTGTAACTCAATGCCCAAGGGAAACAACTATACCAAAGGTACAGAAACATTTGTGGGAGCTTACAGACGCATCAACGAAATGGATGCTGGCTTAAAGGAAAACGAGGAGATCATCAAGGATAAAAACTTCAAGAAACATGGCACCTATGACCCTACCGACCCTGAAGAGATCATCTTATTATCACTTTATAAATCACTTTACCGTTCAAAAAGCTTAGCTTTGGCTAGTTATATCCAAAAAAATTATACCGAAGTAAACAAAAGGGTGAACAGAGGTGTTAAAGAGCAAGGATTACTGATATTACAAAGGGCGGCAATGCCATCGGTACTAACCGAAATTGGCTTTATCTCCAATCCCGAAGAAGAGAAATACATCAACTCTGATGAAGGGCAAGAAGAAATTGTAACTGCTATTGTAAATGCCATTAAGCAATACAAAAAAGAAGTAGAGAATTAAATAAACCAAGCGAGCTTGCGAGCTCATTGATACTATAAAAAACATAGAAAACCATCAATAAATCGCTACAACATAAATGAAAATAAAGAACGAAACCAAAGTAGGTATTTTAGCGGCATTTGCTATTGCCCTGCTTATTATAGGCTATAACTTTTTAAAAGGAAACAGCATATTTTCTAGCGAGACAATCCTTTACGCCAAATACACGCAAGTGGATGGCCTAGCGGTATCTAAACCTGTATTGATTAACGGTTACCAAATTGGTAGAGTTGCAGCATTGGAACTACAGCCAGATGCTACGATTATAGCGACTTTGAAAATCAACGGAAAATACGAAATTCCAAAAAATACCATCGCTCGTTTAGAAGGCACAGACCTTTTAGGCAGCAAAGCGATTGTGTTAACCCTTGGTAACGATAAAAATTTTGCTCAAGATGGCGAATACCTACAAACCAATGTAGAAAAGGGTTTGATGGAAACTTTCCAACCTGTTCAAAAGAAGGCTGAATTGATCATTACCAAAATGGATTCGATCCTTTCAAGCATCAACACGATTTTAAATCCTAACCTTCAGAAAAACATCGACCGCAGTTTCACCAGTATTGCAGGTACTTTAACTTCATTAGAATCTACTTCTAAAAAAGTTGATGCTTTAGTGGGATCAGAAAGTTCTAAACTTTCATCTATCCTATCTAATGTAGAAGCCATTACTGCCAACTTTAAAAGCAATGGCGCTAGAATTGATGCCGTAATGAAGAACTTAAATACCATGACGGATAAAGTAGCGGCTATAAATTTTGAAGAGACAGTGAACAACGCTAATAAAGCAATAGCAGATCTGCAGGGAATGGTTAGTGACCTTAAAAATGGAAAAGGTACTTTGGGCGCCTTGTTAAACGACAGACAGATGTACGATAACCTTACCAATGCCTCTAAAAACTTAGATGCATTAATGATCGACTTAAAAGCTAATCCTAAGCGCTATGTACACTTCTCTGTATTTGGCGGCGGGAATAAGAAAGATAAATAATAAACAGAACCTCAATACGACAAGCGAAGAATTCTTAATAGTTCTTCGCTTTTTTTATGCTTCATCATTTCTATAGCGCAAATGTATAATAGACCCGTCATTTCAAGCGGAGAGCAACGTAGCCGAGAACCGAAGCTCAATGAAGTTAAATCTTTGGATCAGTAGGTGTTTTATAGACTTACGAAGTTTTAAAAACTTCGTAAGTCTATAAATGACGACAGGCGAGTACTCAGCTTTATATCTCGAAGGTTCTACCCTCTGTGGCTAGAACTGTATTTTCGAAACCAGCCTGTGCTTCTTCCAACAAACCTTCCAATGTTTTGTATCTTGAAGAAAAATGGCCAATCAATAGTTTCTTAGCCTCTACCTTTTTTGCGATCTCAGCGGCTTGCTGTGCGGTAGTATGATGGGTTTCCAAAGCACGCTCCAACATGTCATGCATAAAGGTGGCTTCGTGATAAAGGGTATCTGCTCCTTTGATCTGCTCAAAATACCGTTCGTCATACATGGTATCAGAACAATAGCAATACACCTTTGGAATGGCTGAATCTGTAGTGTAATCTAAATGATTAATCTTCCTCCCATCTGGCAATTGAAAATCTACACTACGCTTTAGCATGGTGTAATACTCCACTGGAATGGAATCTCTTTCTAACTTCTCTACAATCAGCTTTCTTAAACGTTTTTTCTCGGTAAACTTAAAGCCAGTACAAGGAATACGATGATTCAGTATAATCGTTTCAACAACAACATCATTGTTCTTAAAAATAACTTCTGGTTTAGAAGGATCAATCGGAAAAAAGTTGATGGAATAACGCAAATGCGTATCAGAATGAAGGAACTGTAGGTCTAAAATTTCTTTTAACGCAGCAGGAGCAAACAGATGCAAAGGTTTTGTACGCCCATTAAGGTGCAAGCTCGATAATAGCCCCACCAAACCAAAAAAATGATCACCATGCAAATGGCTGATGAAAATAAAATCAATTTTGGAGGCCTTAAAACCATAGCGTATCAATTGCTGCTGAGTACCCTCACCACAATCAATTAAATAAAAGCGTTCATTACAATTGAGTAATTGCGCTGTTGGATTTCGGTTATAAATCGGCGTTGCCGAACTGCTACCTAAGATCGTTACTTCAAATTTCATTCAATAATTTTACCCTTTGTCTACTCCGCCGCGAAGCTCTTTTTCGATCTCTTCCATAAAGATAAGATCGGTTGCTTCGTCTAGCTTATTAACAAACGTAACAGATTGATGAAGGTTTGACATTTGGATAATTTGTGCAATACTTTTATTAACGCCACATACGATAAAAATACCATCGGCAGCTTTACAAAGTCTATCGCCAGCCAATAAAGCACTTAAATCTTGTGCGTCATTGCATTCTTTAACGGCCGATAAATCTAAAACAATATTATGGTAGCCTTCTGTGTTCAAAAGAACAAATTCCGATTTTAAAGCTGGGGTGTTATCATTAGTGAATTTAGGCTCTTCTAATTTCAACACTACATATTTCTCGTGCTTATCTACACTAAATTTCATATTCTTTATTTTTTGGTTGTTTCGTTTTTCGGTTGGTTAGTTGTTTAGAACCCAAACTTAAAACGTAATACTTATTACCTAAATCTATAGGCTCAATAATTTCTCAACAGCTGCTTTGGTATTTGCCTCTATCCTATCCAAAATATTTTCAGAAGGATTTTTCACAAATTTCTCTCCAACAATCTGCTCATAAAGCTCAATATAGCGTTCTGAAATGGATTCTACAATTTCTTCAGACATTATTGGCACCACTTGTCCATCTTTACCTTGAAAGCCGTTCTCTATTAACCACTTACGCACAAACTCTTTAGAAAGCTGTTTTTGAGGCTCGTTATTTGCCTGTCTTTCAGCATAACCTTCAGCATAAAAGTAGCGGGAAGAATCTGGCGTGTGAATTTCATCAATCAAATAAATCTCATCACCCACTTTACCAAATTCATATTTAGTATCCACCAAAATTAATCCTCTTTCAGCAGCCATTTCGGTACCTCTTTGATATAAAGCACGGGTGTAATTCTCCAGTTTTTCATAATCTGCTAAAGAAACAATGCCTTTTGCCAAAATATCTTCTCTTGAAATATCCTCATCGTGGCCTACAGCAGCTTTTGTAGTTGGTGTAATGATAGGTTCAGGTAGCTTATCGTTCTCTTTCAAGCCTTCTGGCAAAGCAACACCACAAACTTGACGTTTACCTAAAGCATACTCACGTGCAGCATGACCAGCCAAATATCCTCTAATCACCATCTCCACCTTAAATGGCTCACAAATACGACCAATGGTTACCATTTCATCTGGAATAGCGACTACCCAATTAGGTACGATGTCTTTTGTTGCCGATAAAAACTTGGCTGCAATTTGGTTCAACACCTGACCTTTGTAAGGAATTGCTTCTGGCAATACCACATCAAATGCTGAAATTCTATCGGTCACTACCATTGCCATTAACTGGTTATCAATAGTGTACACATCACGTACTTTTCCTTTGTAAAAACTACTTTGTTTTGGGAAGGTAAATTGGGTTTCTTTTACTGCTTTCATGAGGGCATAAAAATAGTAAAAAAGTCGGGAAAGTCCGAAAGTTGAGCTTCTAACTTAACCTAATAAAAAAGTCCGAAGACAGAATTATAAAATTTCATCTTCGGACCTTAGCGTGTTTTAAACAATATGCTATCTCTAGTACCTTACTAACAACTAGCCACTACTGAATATCTCCGTATGCCTTCAAAATAGCTTTAACCAATTTATGACGTACCACGTCTTCGCCGCTTAAATAAATAATATCGATTCCTTTAATATCACCCAATATGCGAAGGGCATTATGCAAGCCTGATTGTGCCTTTTTAGGTAAGTCAATTTGGGTAACGTCGCCCGTGACGATAAATTTAGCGGTTGGTCCCATACGCGTTAGGAACATTTTCAATTGTAAATCGGTTGAGTTTTGTGCCTCATCCAAAATCACAAAGCAGTTATCCAAGGTACGGCCACGCATAAAAGCTAGCGGTGCTACTTCGATGGTCCTGTTCTCTAGATATATTTTTAGCTTCTCCGCAGGAATCATATCATCCAATGCATCATACAAGGGACGCAAATAAGGGTCAACTTTCTCCTTCAAGTCACCAGGTAAAAAGCCTAGGCTCTCTCCTGCTTCTACCGCAGGTCTGGTTAAAATGATGCGCTTAATCTCTTTGTTTTTTAGGGCTCTTACCGCCAAGGCAACTGCAGTATAAGTTTTACCAGTACCCGCAGGACCAATGGCAAACAGCACATCATTTTTATTGATGCTATCTACCATCTTGCGCTGGTTGGCCGTACGGGCTTTTACCATTAGGCCGTGGTTTCCGTAAACAATCACCTCGCCACTACCCACAGGAGTGCCGCTAGCAGCTTCTGCAGTGTTCTCGGTATTTTTTTTAGCGCCCAATATGCCATCCACATCGTTGTTGGTCAGCGTGCCAAATTTATCTAAATGAGCCACCAAAGCATTGATTTTTTGCTCAAACAATTTAAGCTCGGCTTCGTCACCTAAAGCCTTCACCTCATTGCCTCTAGCTACAATCTTCAGCTTTGGAAAAGCAGCTTTAATTTGCTCGTAATGCTCGTTATTCGCCCCCCAGAATTGTATCTGATCGGTAGTTTCCAGTATCAATTTTATTTCGCTCAAAATATTGTTTTTTTAGTTGCGCCCTGTGTAATTCGATTTAAAAATTGAATATTTGTAGGCAATTTGCCTATACGCAAGAATAAGCATAAATATTTAATTTTTAATGGCTATAATCACATTAACGACAGATTTGGGTTCGAAGGATTTTTATCAGGCTGCACTAAAAGGCAGTATCCTGAATATCCTCCCAAGCGTTAATATTATAGACATCACCCACGAAGTACCTGCTTTCAACATTTCTTACGCGGCTTTTGTTCTTAAAAACGCCTATATCTATTTCCCTAAAAATACGGTACACCTTATCGGGATTGATTCGGTATTTAACGAAAATACCAAATATATCGCCCTGCGCTACAAAGACCATTATTTTGTAGGTGCCGATAATGGAATTTTTTCGTTGCTTTTTGAAGAGAAACCAGATGAATTGGTGGAACTGAACATTATGCAGGATTTGAAATTCTTGCACTTCCCTTTGGTGGATATTTTGGTGAAAGCTGCCGTGCATTTGGCTAAAGGCGGCAAGCTCAAAGAGATTGGTATTCCTGCTGACGACATCGAACAACGCATGCTTTTGCATCCAGTAATTGAACGTGACATCATTAGAGGAAGTGTGATTTTTATCGATAGGTTCAGCAACGTAATTACCAACATTACCAAGGACTTATTTACCAAAGTACAACGCAATAGAGACTTTACGCTTTATTTTAGGAAAAGCGAAACCATTACCCAACTGAGCTGGCACTATAATGAGGTTCCAGAAGGCGAAAAACTCTGCCTATTTGGCATTAGTAACCATTTGGAAATTGCCATTAACAAAGGCAAAGCCAGTGGTTTATTAGGCCTCCATCTTAATGATATTGTAAGGGTAGAATTCCATCCATAAACCATCTTTTTATGATCACCAGACTTGTTAAATTGGAGTTTTCTGAATTATTCATCGAAGACTTCAAACAGCTATTTACGCAGGTAAACATCCAAATTGCAAGCTTTGAAGGCTGCATGGGCGTTAATCTACTACAGCATGAAACCAACAAGAACGTGTTTTTCACCATCAGCAAATGGAAAAATGCCGATGCGCTTGAAAACTATAGGCAATCTGATTTGTTCAAACGTACATGGGCACAGGTGAAACCTCATTTTGTAAAAAAAGCTGAGGCATGGAGTTTGTTAGATACTATTTAAAGTTTTAACTATGATGAGAAAAGCCATTCTTTTTACACTCTTATTCGGAAGTTTAATAAGCGTAAGTTTTGCGCAAGATAGTTCTGCTTATGAACTGCAACGAAATAAAATTAATGCCATGCTGGCCGAGCGTAGCACACGCTTTGGACAATATGATGAAAGTTTAAATGCCCGCACGGGTATTTTCGGTTTCCAAACCAAAAGGGACATCAAAAACTCTAACGAGATTTTGAGACAGATTGCCATTAACGACAATAATATCTTTACGGAATTGAAGGTATTGTTAGACTACAAAGACCTACAGTTTCAACAGGTAAAATCTAATGTAGACAACAGTCAGTTACGTATTGATAGCTACAAGAAAACCATTAGGGATTTACAGGTAAAGAACGATGAATTGCTGGAATACAATCAGAAAATCAGCAAAAGCACCAATTATTTACAACTTTTAGTAGCACTTTTTGTTGTCATATCTGCAGTGTTGTTCTTTATTCTTTACAGAAAGAACAAACTGATGAAGTCAAAAGAGCCTCAAAGTGGCATTAAAGTTTTATGACATGAAGAAAGCATTTTTTAAGGCATTGGTAAAATTGAATAAACTGGTGCTTCCATCCTATTACCAAAAAGATCCAATGAGACTGAGCACCTTTCAAAAGGCTGTGCTAGGTTTTAGGTACTGGGCACTTACTAACTCAATGGAGTAAGTTTCGCTATAACTTGGCTACATCATTGCGAGCTTTGCGAAGCAATCTTAAAGCGAAATTATTTTTTCTAAAGTTGTGGGTTTGGTTTACTTCTTAGCCATTTCGCAGTCGTGCCTTGCTATTACAACTCTTCGTCATTTCGACCGTAGCGGAGTTCCGAATTTTCGGAAGAGAACCGAAGCGCTACGTAGTAAAATCTCTCGCCATATCCAAAGATTTCTCCACTCGCTACGGTCGAAATGACGGGTTATGAGACGGACTATGAACTTAATCCCACAGGCGGGCTATGAATGGAATTTATACCACCCTTTCAGGGTTTTTACTATTGCTTATCTTGTTAGAATAATGTCACCCTTTCAGGGTTATTTATCTACCGTTTATCTTGTTAGAAGAATATCACCACTTCGTGGTTTTGGGTTATAGATACGTTTGTTCTAAAGAATCCTCAATAATATTTAAGTCCGAAGGACTGATATTATTCTAATTATGAGACATACAATTCAGAACCACGAAGTGGTGACATAATATTGGGTCTTTTGCTAGATAAAATAAATTTACATCCAAAGATTTCTCCGCTCGCTACGCTACGGTCGAAATGACGGGCTATGGATGTAACTATGAACTTAAATCCTCACAGGCGGGCTATGAATGGAATTTACACCACCCTTTCAGGGTTTTTACTATTGCTTATCTTGTTAGAATAATCTCACCCTTTCAGGGTTATTTATCTACCGTTTATCTTGTTAGAAGAATATCACCACTTCGTGGTTTTGGGCTATAGATACGTTTGTTCTAAAGAATCCTCAATAGTATTTAAGTCCGAAGGACTGATATTATTCTAATTATGAAACATCGCAATTCATAACCACGAAGTGGTGACATAACATTTGGTCTTTTGTTAGATGAAGTAATTTACATCCAAAGATTTCTCCGCTCGCTACGCTACGGTCGAAATGACGGATTATAGATATGCTACTACAAACTTTCCCATTACGTCATTACGGGGCACTAAGCAATCCTAAAGCGAAATTAAACAATGTTGTTATACGAGATTGCCTCGTGCCTCGCAATGAAGGATTATTAATGGCAATGACGGCTTGTATAAACACAAAAAAGCCCGAGATTAAAATCTCGGGCTTTTTACATCATGCGGTTATCAAAAATTAACCTTTAAAATGATCGATGATCAAATTAGCCAACTCCGTACCGATACGCTCTTGCGCTTCGTTAGTTGAAGCACCAATGTGAGGAGTCAACGAAATTTTAGGGTGTGATAAAATCTCTGCAGCTGGCGTAGGTTCGTTATCAAAAACATCTAAACCTGCAAAAGAAACCTTACCCGAATTTAAAGCTTCAATCAAAGCGGCTTCGTCAATCGTTCCACCACGTGAACAGTTCACCACACCTACCCCATTTTTCATGGCTGCAAATTCAGCTGCTCCTAAAATTGGTTTGTCGGCAAATGGTGTATGTAAAGAGATAAAATCACTATTGGCAATTACCTCCTCTAAACTTACCGTAGTTACTGGAATTTCAACCTTGATTCCTAAAGTTAGGTTCAAAGTAATGTTACCACTGAAAGGGAATAAATCATAAGCTAATACATTCATTCCTAAACCTAAAGCTACGGCCGCAGTTTCTCTTCCAATTCTGCCAAAACCAATAATACCAATGGTTTTACCTCTCAACTCAATGCCTTTAGCATAAGCTTTTTTCAAATCATTGAATTTGGTATTTCCTTCTACAGGCATTTTACGGTTAGCATCTTGCAAGAAACGTACACCAGTAAATAAGTGAGAAAATACCAACTCCGCTACCGATAATGATGAAGCAGCAGGTGTATTCACTACTGTAACTCCTTTTGACCTTGCATATTCTACGTCGATATTATCCATACCAACACCACCTCTACCTATCAATTTAAGGTTAGGGCAAGCATCAATCAGTTCTTTTCTAACTTTAGTAGCACTTCTAACGGTTAAGCCATCGTAATTTTGCAATGCTGCTACTAATTGGTCTTGAGGTACTGTTTGTGTATCTACAGTAAACCCAGCATCTTCTAATAATTTCTTTCCTATTGGATCTATGCCATCATTGGCAAGTATTCTAGCCATTTCTTATTTTTTGTATTTTTCTTCGAAACTTTGCATTAAATCGATTAGCGCATGTACGCTGGTAATTGGAAGGGCATTGTACATAGATGCTCTGAAACCACCTACACTTCTGTGTCCTTTTAAGCCTTCAAAACCATTTTCGTCAGCATATTTAGCGAAAGGTTTTTCCAACTCAGGGTCTTCCATTACAAAACAAATGTTCATACGTGAGCGGTCTTCTACAGCACAAGTTCCTTTAAACAACGGATTTCTGTCAATCTCTGTATATAAAGCTTTCGCCTTTGCAACATTTTCTCTCTCAATTTCTGCAATGCCACCTTTTGATTTCAACCAACGTAGGTTTAACATGGCGGTGTAGATAGAAAATACAGGAGGTGTGTTGTACATTGAACCGCCATCAACATGAGATTTATAATCTAACATAGAAGGAATAGCTCTATCTGTTTTTCCTAAAATCTCGTCTTTTACAATCACTACGGTTAAACCAGCAGGGCCGATATTTTTTTGCGCTCCAGCATAGATCAAGTCATACTTAGAAACATCAATCACACGGCTCATGATATCCGACGACATGTCGCAAACTACAGGCACTTTAGTTGCAGGCAAATCAAACAGCTCGGTTCCATAAATAGTATTGTTAGAGGTATAGTGGAAATAAGCACTATCCGCTGGAATTTCGAAGCCTTTAGGTATAAAGGTATAATTGGAGTCTTTTGAGGATGCTACAACATTAGCCTTACCGAAATATTTAACTTCTTTAATTGCTTTACTTGCCCAAACACCCGAATCTAAATAAGCGGCGCTTTTGCCTTCTGGCAATAAGTTCATGGGCACCATTGAAAATTGTAGGCTTGCTCCTCCTTGCAACAACAGTACTGAATATCCCGAAGGAACATTTAAAAGCTCCTTTACCAATCTTACCGTCTCCTCAACCACTGCCTCAAATTCAGGTGAGCGATGGGAGATTTCTAGAATTGATAAACCGTCTTTAAAATCTAGTACTGCGCTAGAAGCTTGCTTAAAAACTTCCTGCGGTAAAATACAAGGACCAGCTCCAAAATTATGTCTCATTTTTTCTGTTTTTTATTGCTCGTAAAATTAACATTTTGACACTAATTATTTAGGTTTTTTATCAACCAAATAATCAACATGACAAACGTTTAAGAAAAAGACAAAAATACTGCTAGTATATTAACCTAAAGTGATAGCATATTAACCTCAATTAGTTGCCTTTTATCTTAAAGATTAACTTAAAGTTTAATTGTCTGCCCGTTAAATAATTAGGGATGGCGTAGTTGACATTATTCACATCTTTTAGCCACAGATAAGATACCGTATTATTGATATTCAGCAAGTTGAAAACCTCCACATAAGCAATCACTGAATTAAAATATTTGCTCAAAAACTGGGGCTTTCTTTTAGCACTGGCATCCAAAAAGTCATTAGAAAAACCAATATCTACCCTACGGTATGCTGGAATACTGAAATCATCGGTATAAGTTTTAATTTGAGGGGCACCGATAGGCAATTTGGAACCATACAGCAAATTAAGGTGTACTTTGTAAGTAGGACTTTTGAATAATCTATCCTGAAAAAACATCGAGAAATTCACTTTCTGGTCGGTTGGTCTTTTCAAATAGCCAGGATAAATGGTTTGATTTTGACCATTAGCATCCTTAGCTACATAACTGTCGTTAATTACATCTTGGTTAGCACTTAAGATTGAAACCCTAAAAAACGACATCAAATCTTTTATCAGTTCACCACCCAATGAAAAATCTGCTCCGTAAGTATGACCTTTGGCAGTGCTCGTAGCCAAATATTTGATTCTTACGTTATCCACGGTGTAAGGAATCATCCTATCAGAATACTTGTAATAAACCTCCGAAGTAAACTTTAGGCGTGTACCCAAGCCATTGAAAGCAAAATCGTAACCTGCAGATACATTATAGGAACGCTGTGCTTTTTGATTCAGATTTAACGAACCATCCAAATCTCTAATGCTTCTATAACTTGGTGCCTGACGATAAATGCCAGCGGTAAATCGCCAAAGTTTTTGCTCATCTGGACGATACAACATCAACAACCTAGGGCTAAGCAACAATTCACTACTTAAATCATTATAACTCGCTCGCAAACCAAATTGTAAGTCTGCTTTTGCAGTAACAGCGTAACTATCCTGTAAATAGCCTGAAATGGTGTTGATTTTTAAATGGTTGTTGGTAAAAATGGCATCCTCAAAAGTAAACGAATTGGTATTGGCTGGCAAAATATACCCTGCCGAATCAAGGTAACTGTATTCGTTAATTTTATCTACATATTTGGCTTGCTCGAATCTTGCACCATAGGTAAATTCATGTTTACCTACACGTTGTTCCACCTTAAGCTCAGTACTCGCTGTACTTGAATTTAAACTATTTCTGGCATAACTGTATTGGTTGCCTAAGCCCCTGTTTTTACGGATTGGACCAAAGCCACCACCAGCGTAATCGTTATCTACTTCTTCAAAAACATAGTTACCATCAATATCAAAACGCTCTCTTTCTTCAATTTCGAAATAACTATTAATCCACTTGATAGATACGTCTTTATGAGGATTGAACAAAGCCGTTACTGCGCCTCCATAAGTATAATAATCGTCAATTTCCTGTCCTTCATAATCTACCTTTAAACGCATAGGTGTAGTAATGGTACCAAATTGCGTTTCCCTACTTTGCGGCACGAGTCTAAAGCTTCCAGAGTTAAAATTAAGCAAGGTGTTAATGCTAAATTTCTGGCTGAAATTATATTGATAAAGGGCTTGAAAATCATTAAAATTAGGACGATAGCTACCTTTTTGGTCTTGCGTTCCCAATACATTTCTGTTATCTTTTCTCCTGAAACCAAACAGCAAATGGCTATTTTTAAAATTGGTTTTAGCGGTGGCCGAAAAACCCATCAAACCAGCCGTCAGCACATATTCATTACTATCTGGCTTGTCATATCTTACATCCAGTACCGACGAAAGTTTGTCGTTATACCTGGCATTAAAACCACCTGCCGAAAAACGTGCCCTGCTCACAAAATCGGGGTTGATAAAACTTAAACCTTCCTGCTGGCCATTTCTGATTAAAATAGGTCTGTTGATTTCAATATCGTTAACGTAAATCAGGTTTTCGTCGAAGTTACCGCCACGTACGCTGTATTGTGAACTTAATTCATTGTTGGTAGAAACCCCTGGCAAGGTTTTTAAAATGGCTTCAAAGTTCATAGAAACTGTAGGCAAGCTTGCCAGATCAGTAACATTGATACTTTGCGCATTATTTAATTCGTTTTGTTTCCCTGTAATTTTTACGCCTTTAAGTTCTTTTACATCGGGCTTCAAAAAGATATCCTTTTTTACTTCAGCACCTTTTTGTTCACTGAAATTAATGGTTTCTGTTCGATAGCCTACCAGCTTAAATCGCAAACTGAAATTAGACAAACGTGATTGGATGGTGTATTTTCCTTCTTCATCACTTACTGTGCTTCCAGATAAGCCCACCAATGTAATGCTTACTTTGGGCAAGGGTTGATTTTTCTCATCATAAATGATACCACTCACCTTTATTAAGGATTGTGCGCTGGCGCATAGCGATAAAATGACCAAACATAAGAGGAAAAGCGTTTTCTTGGCCATTAAATTAGATGTGCTGAATAGAGGTTTCTATATTTTTTAGTTCTGCAATCATCTGTGTTGGGTTTGGTGCTGCAAAAACAGCATTACCTGCTACAAAAACATTGGCTCCAGCTTCAATTAACGAAGCAATATTTTGAATGCCTACTCCCCCATCAACTTCTATATACAAATTAGGGTTGACTTGTTGGGCCATTTGTTTCAATTCCCTTACTTTATTTAAAGTTTGGGGGATGAAAGCTTGTCCACCAAAACCTGGATTTACCGACATCACCAAGGCTAAATCAATATCCTGCAAAATATCTTTCAAAAGACTAACTGGCGTATGCGGATTTAAAGCCACTCCCGCCTTGCAGCCTACCGACTTAATCAACTGGATTGTACGATGTAAATGTGTACAGGCTTCATAATGTACGGTAATGATGTCCGCACCAGCCTTTGCAAAGTCGGCAATGTACCTATCTGGGTCTACAATCATTAAATGCACATCAAAAGGTTTTTTGGCGTGTTTCTTTGCTGCTGTAATTACAGGAAAACCAAAGGAAATATTAGGGACAAAAACACCGTCCATTACATCTACATGGAACCAATCTGCTTCGCTTTGGTTAATCATTTCTATATCACGTTGCAGGTTGGCAAAATCAGCCGATAAAATGGAAGGGGCAATTAAGTGTTTCATTTAGTTTTCTGTATCTCTTAGTTTTTTAATATTTTCTAATTCTATGACATCAATTTTATCCTTCGGCCTATTAGATGCCTTTTTGGCTTCTATCAACTGATTAATATGTAAAAATGGTATCTCTAAATCATAAATTGTTGCAATAGATGCATACGATAAGCTCTTATCGAACCCATATCCCTCCAATCCTTTCACAGAGGTCATGATGTCCATCCTTAAATGATTATTTAAATGAAAATCAGTCCAACCTGGAATAAATTCAATGGTTTCAAGCAACTCAAAATCTCCTAGCCCATATTCAACAAAAGCTTTTCTTAATTTTCTCCTGTTCTCTAGGTCATCTTTAATCCAGACATCAATATCTTCTGTTGTCCGATGAAAACCATGGAGATTAGTTGCAACACCACCTATCATTATAAACTTCACTTTATTTTCGATAAGTGCTCGCCATAATTTTAATATTTCATCGTCAAATACATCCATAGTTAATCCATTTTTTTATGGACTACCTTAGCCGATTTCAGCATCATATTCAATTTCATCAATCTTGTCATCGCATGAAAACGCTCTGTATACGAACTGGATAAAGCCTTACGCAACAAGTCTTCCTCAGCCTTTTTATAAGCTACCTGAAGCTCTTCTACTTTATTTTGCTTACCGTTCAATTTCATCAAATGCAAGTTACAAATTCTTTTATAATACCACTTATCCTAAACAAAAAACCCTTCCAGTAAAACTGAAAGGGTTTTTAAAATTAGCTAACTAGCACATTAGCTAATTAGCTAATTGATTTATCCTTGTGGAGCAGCAGGTGCCGACTCAGGTTTTGGAGGGCGAGGCAATAAAACCTTACGAGAAAGTTTCATTTTACCTTGTTTGTCAATATCTAACAATTTCACCTCGATAATATCACCTTCTTTAAGCACACCATCCATGGTTTCTAAACGTTTCCAATCAATTTCAGAAATGTGTAACAAACCATCTTTACCTGGCATAATTTCTACGAATGCACCAAATGGCATGATAGATTTTACTTTACCAGTGTAAACTTCTCCAATTTCTGGTTTAGCAGCAATTGCACGGATACGGCCAACAGCAGCATCAATAGCCGCCTTATTGTCAGCAAATACCTCTACAATACCTTTACCATCAACCTCTTCGATAGAGATAGAAGCACCAGTTTCACGTTGCATTTCTTGAATAATTTTACCACCTGGGCCAATTACCGCACCAATGAATTCTTTTTCAATGGTTAACGATACAATACGTGGTGCATGTGGCTTCATATCAGCAGCAGGCTCAGAAAGCGTTTTGTCCATTTCACCTAAAATGTGTAAACGACCTTCTTTTGCTTGCAATAGCGCTTTCGTTAATACTTCGTAAGAAAGACCATTGATTTTCAAGTCCATTTGACAAGCTACGATACCATTTTTAGTACCTGTAACTTTAAAGTCCATATCTCCCAAGTGATCTTCATCACCTAAAATATCTGAAAGGATGGCATATTTACCTGATTTTTCATCGGTAATTAATCCCATTGCAATACCAGATACTGGCGCTTTGATTTTAATACCAGCATCCATTAATGCTAAAGTACCAGCACAAACTGTTGCCATTGATGAAGAACCGTTAGATTCTAAAATATCAGAAACGATACGGATCGTATAAGGGTTATCAGCACCTGTAGGCAATACTTTCTTCAAAGAACGCATCGCTAAGTTACCGTGACCAACCTCTCTACGGCCAACACCTCTATTTGGTCTTACCTCACCAGTTGAGAAACCAGGGAAGTTATAGTGCAATAAGAATTTATTGTAACCATTAATGAAAGCACCATCAATCATTTGCTCATCATCTTTGCTACCTAAAGTAACTGAAGTTAATGATTGTGTTTCGCCACGAGTAAATACAGAAGAACCGTGAGCTGCTGGCAAATAACCTACTTCGCTCCAAATTGGACGAATTTGAGTAGTGCTACGGCCATCTAAACGGATACCTTCATTTAACAATAAGTTACGTACTGCATCATATTGTACATCGTGGTAGTAGTGCTTAGCCAATGCTTTAGTTAAGTCTTCAGTATCTTCTGGGAAAGCTTCTAAAATTTCGTTAATTATAGCCGTAAAACCTTCTGAACGCTCATCTTTACCTAAACCAGATTTAGCAATGGCATAAACTCTGTCGTAAGTTTCAGCGTAGATTCTTTCTTTTAAAGCCTCATCATGGTCTTCGTGATTGTATTCACGTTTTACAGTTTTACCAGTAGCTTCGGTTAATTCTACCTGAACAGCACATTGAACTTTAATTGCAGCGTGAGCAAATTTCAATGCTTCAACCATTTCTTCTTCTTGGATCTCGTCGCACTCACCCTCTACCATTACGATATCGTTAGCAGAACCAGCAACCATAAATTCTAAAGTTGCACGCTCTAAATCACTAGCATAAGGGTTAATTACTAATTGACCATCAATTTTAGCTACACGAACCTCTGAAATTGGTCCGTTAAAAGGAATATCCGAAACAGCAAGTGCCGCCGAAGCTGCCAAACCTGCTAAACAGTCAGGCATGATATTTTTATCAGCAGAAATCAATGAAATCATCACCTGCGTATCAGAGTGATAATCTGAAGGGAACAATGGACGTAAAGCTCTATCTACCAAACGAGAAATCAATACCTCGTAATCAGATAATTTAGCCTCACGACGTAAGAAACCACCTGGGATACGACCCGTAGCAGCATATTTTTCTTGGTAATCTACCGATAACGGTAAGAAATCAGTACCAGGTTTAGCACCTACAGTTGATACTACTGTTGCTAACAACATGGTATCGCCCATTTTAACTACTACCGAACCATCAGCTTGTTTAGCTAATTTACCAGTCTCAATTTCAACAATTCTTCCATCGCCCAAGTCGAACGATTTTTTTATTACATTCATCTAAAAAAATTTATGGTGTGTTTCCTCTTTTTGCACACCTGAGTTTATATATACGTGTTTTGTTTGCAAAGCAAAAAAGCCACCCTTCTTTTGGATGGCTTTTATTGATAAAAGCTCTTATTTGATGATATCTCTTAGCTCTAAAGCTTTGATGATAGCACGATAACGCCCAATATCTTTTTTGTAAAGATAAGCTAAAATACCACGACGTTTACCTACTAATTTTTGCAGTGCTAATTGAGTAGAGAAATCTTTACGATTTTTTTTCAAATGCTCTGTTAAGTGGGCAATACGGTAAGTGAACAATGCTACTTGACCTTCTGCAGAACCAGTGTTGGTTGCTACTTCGCCATGTTTTGCGAAAATTTCCGCTTTCTTTTCTGAACTTAAATACATTACCTGAATAATATTAAAGTGTTTTTAAATTAATTAATTGCGTGCAAAGATAAGGTATTTTTCTGATTAGAGAAATTGTTGAATTGATTAATTGTCAAATTGTTCATTTAATATATTTATTTGAAAATCAAGACCATTAGTTATTGACTGGTATAGTCCTACCTGTCCGCTGCAATCTTTTTATGGCTTCGGTCTAAACCTCGTAGGTTTTAAAAACCTACGAGGTTTCAACATTATACACTTCTGTCTTTCTCTGGCCCACCATGATAAGGAAGCTTATCGCTTATGAACTTTTTTAAATCGATATAATTCTTCACAAAAAACTCTGATATGACAATCCTTTGTTCATCATTAAAAACAATTAACTCTTCAAAATTCCCCAGTCTCATAGATTGAACTCTAGTCTCGTAACCATTCAAGGCAGTAAAATCAATTTTCTTATTAAGGAAAAATAAATTCTTAACCACAATAGCGTTTTCGTCCATTTCAACAAAAATCATCTTTCTTCTTATTTCAGAAAAGAGCCAAATAAAAGTGAGCGCAACCAACGATGTCATTACGTAATCTATCCATCTAAGCTGAAATATTTTAACAGGATAATTATTTTCTATCACCATCAATGAAGCAATGATAAGCCATATTACTAGAATAGGATATAAAAAACCTTTATATGCAAGTTGCGACTTCATTTATTTCAACACTATTTCTATTAAATAAACTTTTATAATTAAAACATCAGAGATTATGGCTTCGGTCTAAACCTCGTAGGTTTTAAAAACCTACGAGGTTTTCTTTTGCCTAGCTATTGTTTGCTTTACGAACAAGAACCCCTTTACCCTGTGGTTTCTTTAACGGGTTACCTCCGTTTAATTGAACAGAAACACGATTGAGCTGTAGTAATGCATAGAATTTTTGTTCAGCAGATTTACTTAAATACAAAACTTCCCTTTCAGCTAGTATGCTTTCGCGGGGAATATCGATATCGTATATTTTTAGCCTGCCCATATTCAAAAATACGAAAATATTGGCTGTTACAAACAACTTCCAAACCTGCGAAGTTTTATTTCATTATCGTTAGACCACACAGAGCGCTACCTGCACCTACAATTCGATAACGAAGGGTTTTATATAGCTAGAGATTCCTTCTATCTTCGGAATGACAAAAAACTCGAACAACAGAATATTTTAACGAAGACTTACGAAGTTTCTAAAACTTACGAAGTTTAAAAACGTTAGAAACTAGCGATGTTTTTTCTTCGAATTGTACAAAAAACTATACCTGTCTCTTATACACATCTCCGAGCCCACGAGACGAATTACAAAAGGGGGGGGGGGGGGGGGGGGGGGGGGGGGGGGGGGGGGGGGGGGGGGGGGG
>NZ_JAELTX010000674.1 GCF_016429065.1 Pedobacter sp. ASV17 | reverse complement strand
GTTGCGGATAGCGCGGTAAAGGCTTGCTCGAACGAGGTGCTCCCTTCGACAATGGATGCCGAGATGATGGGGTCCCATAGCCCGTCCCTTCGCGGCCATTTGCGCAGGAAACTGGTGATTTGATGGCGGATGTCGCCGTCGCAACATAGTTCCGCCCACACCAGCGGCTCGCACACTGATAGGCTGAAAGTGAACGATACGGATGTCGATGGTAGACTTCTGAGCATTGCGTTTTTCTCTGTCTCATGCCACAGTTTGTCGGTAAGCGCCGCTATACGCTCAAATGTAGGTCGCCATACGTCGGAAGCAATGTCTTGAATTGCGTCATCTGTTCCACGGACATGTAAACACATGTCTACTGCCGCTGACCAGATTTGAAGTATCAAAATGCTCTCTGTCTCAG
>NZ_JAELTX010000673.1 GCF_016429065.1 Pedobacter sp. ASV17 | reverse complement strand
CCCTACAGGTGCTAGATGCGTACGTTGATCTTCGAATAGTAGAAGTCAGCAATGCGCACAAACACCTTGTAGGAGCTACCGAGGAATTTCCCTATCGCCGTCTCCGCGTCGGGTGTCAGCCGAACGCGAAGGTGGCTAGGGATCTTCCTGCAGTAGAAAAGATGGGTGGGCGATTTCTGGCGCCCGCAAGGGCACTCCAGTGTCGCCTGTCCTGGGTGGAATCTCTCGTGGTATTCCGCGAAGTCTCCGTGTTGCGATCGTGCTGTCAGAAGATAGCCCAGCACTCGGCGAGGTAAGCTGAGTTCTTGGAGCTTACTTAGTTCAGCCCTCAGGCCGAACTTCGTATATTCCTGTCTCTTATACACATCTCAGAGCCCACGAGACGAATTACAAGAAAGCGTAT
>NZ_JAELTX010000672.1 GCF_016429065.1 Pedobacter sp. ASV17 | reverse complement strand
GATCTGGGCCGCGATGGTGCTTGTTGTCGATGAAGGTGGAGGGTAAACGAGGGGCTGTTTGGCGGGTTTGTTGACGAGACAGGCAGACGAGTTTTGGCAGCAGTATGATGAGTACGAGCAGTAGGCCGCACGGGTGCTGAGCCGTTGCCGGTGCGGGCGGTGGTAGCGGTAGTGGTGGTGGTGGTGGTGGTGGTGGTGGTGCCCATTGCCCCAGTGCTGCTGGGATGATGTGCGCTAGCTCCAGTAGCTTGCGGTGGCACGGCGCCGGCCCAGGTGGGGTTTGCAGTGGTGCCCTTTCCGGCAGCGCGAGCCGATTGCAGCAGCGCAACTGTTTCCGTCATGGCGCGTGATGACTGCGTTGTTGTAGCGAAAGTTCAAGTGGGCGCAGGTGACAAGGCGTGGTG
>NZ_JAELTX010000671.1 GCF_016429065.1 Pedobacter sp. ASV17 | reverse complement strand
GACTACAAGAGGTTGAGGGAACTTTTTCCAGCGAGGCGGAAACAGTCGTGATGCCTCCTCCGCCGTTCTCCTTTGGCCGGACACCCATAGATCGTCAACTGATGGCGTTGTCAGGTAATGATAGCCCAAGGTGGTTTGTGGGTTTGTTGGAGAATAGTGCTTGGAACTTTGATGATGTCGAGATGCAGAATTGACTTTCTGGTTTGTCTTGTATTAATAGTCTTAATAATAATGAACGCGCTGAACGTGGTTCTAATGAATGCGCAAGGAATCGTTCGAGTGTCTTTCGGCATCTATGCATGTGCCATGCAGGGGACGGTAGTGAGCTAGCCAGTGCAGGCTCGTCTGTCCGCTATACTTAGGGTTTTTATTCCACGCAAGGAAACGGGGCGACAGGTCGTTGC
>NZ_JAELTX010000670.1 GCF_016429065.1 Pedobacter sp. ASV17 | reverse complement strand
CCTCTACGCACTGCAGACGGCGGCGCCGGCATCCAGGAGAACCTAGCAACGCGGAATGGCCCAGTCGAGAAGGAGGTGGAGCGCATGCGTGTCCTGCTGGCTCGTGTGACGGGCCGGGTCGGCAAGCTTGCTGATGCGCCACGCGATGCGCGATCCAAACGACTAGTCAACTTGGACGACTTGAAGAATGCACGCAAGCGAAAGGTGGATGACTTTTTGGCCGACTCTGGCGTGTTTCTCAAGTGATGTCGACGCATCGCTTTATGTATTAATCGTGGGCACGGAGCTCCGGACTCGGAGTTAAGGATTCATGTATCATTATCCGCGGACTTTGTCTATCCACGCGTATTTCGGGTTGTTCAAGACCCCGTTGTGTGTGGCACAGGGTTGCATTTTGTCTGGAG
>NZ_JAELTX010000669.1 GCF_016429065.1 Pedobacter sp. ASV17 | reverse complement strand
GCGCAGCCCAGCCAGAGTTGAAGTCCACAAGCATCGAACACGTCAAGTAGTAGTCAGCGGAGATAGTACTTCTGAATGAAGCTGCGTCTGTTCACCATCCGCGTGTATTTAAGTGCCAGTTGAATGTGGCAGTAATGAAAGTAGAGTGTCGTTGATTCAAAAGGTAAAGGCGAAAGAGGCATTGATGAAACGGCGATCAAGCCAAACTCATCACATCGCTGGACTAGCCCTCCTGTCGCCTTTCCCGGAACATCATCGTAGCAGACTCTATGAAGTTTGATACATGATTTACATACCCAGACTTCCATGTTTTCTCTCGCAAGGCAAGTCAGGTACTCGAGACGTTCCACGTCCGACAGTAGATCGCATTTTCGCTGTTGGGAGCCATCGTACAGTATATTGCGC
>NZ_JAELTX010000668.1 GCF_016429065.1 Pedobacter sp. ASV17 | reverse complement strand
GTGTTCTACGAGCAGCAGTCGTGATTGCAGCTTGCAGTATATCGCATAACGAAAGGGTTTATGAAAATACTTTCTTTTAGCAATCACAATTACCTAAAAAGCACACATATTTGACATCAAATAAAACATTCTGACCTCTAAATACGAACTTAGAATTACAGCAGCATTTCCTCCAAAATCGCCATCAACAGTGGGTCCTGTATTAACGCCTGCTTACAATCTTGTTCCCGTTTTCGTCTTCAACAATCAAGTTCTGAGCAGTGAAGAACCACTCACACAAACCCGCACGTTTGGCCAACCCAACCCAGTGAAGAACCGAAACAGTTGGCAGGCTGCGTTGTGCGCTGTTCTCAGTCCGAGCAAACATTTCTTCTGCGTAAATGGCCAGCGCATCCGTTCTCATTC
>NZ_JAELTX010000667.1 GCF_016429065.1 Pedobacter sp. ASV17 | reverse complement strand
GTACACGGCCTGGCGTAAAGAATTTGGCATCGATGTCAGCAAGAATGCAGTTCGAGGCATTTCCATTAACGACGTTGCCCCGCATATCGCCACCGAAGGGCCCATCGAGGGATTCGACACGCAAGTCAAGGAGCTTCAGCGCCAGTATTTCAGGAAACGGTATTCGTTAGATATCTAAAACACAAGGCGCGACAACTTTGTTGGTTCCTTGGTTGCTTGGCCTTGGCGCCGTTGGGATGCTGTACTCGTCGGTCTCCTCCAGATTCAAACCGTATCTGCTGTAATTATCGCGTGTTAGTGAGGATGTGAAGACATAATTGCTTCGTTGCATCAGTACTTTTTGTCCCAGTCTTTTCTTCGCAATTCGCGGCAACGTGACAGCTGGCGCCTAGTACGCATGCTTTC
>NZ_JAELTX010000666.1 GCF_016429065.1 Pedobacter sp. ASV17 | reverse complement strand
ACGAAATGAGAGACGGCCTGGGCTCGCTTATCCGAGTGAGCGGTACGCTGGCGCTCAAGCTTGATAAGCTTCTTGACGAGGAAGGTATTGCAGGTGAGGAAGAAGCCCATTAGAGCAAAGCCAATGGTCGAAGGCCAGCCCATGATATCGATGAGATAGTACATGGTGAAGATGATCTTGACTGGCTGTGAGACGAATTTTTGAAAGTCCCAGAACCGCTGGGAGATTTCATACGTATCTCCACGAACGAGATTGACGACTTTTGCGTTGGACGCGGGCTGAACGATGGCTGCATGAGATTCAACCTTGCGCTTTCTGCGACCACAGACTTTGGAGATGAATTTTCCCCAACGACCTTCAGGAAGCTCATCTTCATCAACAACGCCGTTTGGTTCGAGCGGCCCC
>NZ_JAELTX010000665.1 GCF_016429065.1 Pedobacter sp. ASV17 | reverse complement strand
CCTCCTTGACCGTCTGGACAAAGCGCTCCGGATCATGGGCAAAGCGGCCTAGGAACAGCCCATCCAGCCCATCCTTGAGTCGCTCGTACAATCCGGGTCCTGCACTGCCGCCGTAAACGACCCTTGTCGAACCCTTTCTCTTCTTAACGCATTCCAGCTCTCGTAGGCCCGCAACAACAGCCAGAACATGAGCATCACCAGCTGGTTGCGACGCACCAATGGCCCATATAGGTTCGTAGGCCAGCACAGCGTCCGCATCGTCAGGTAGTCCAGCGAGGACCGCCTCAACTTGCGGAGCGCATTCGGCCACGGCGACTGTAATGTCGCCCTCTGTCTTTTCGCCAATGCACACCAGAGGAACCATGCCATTGCGGCTTACCGCAGCAGCCTTTTTAGCAACAATAG
>NZ_JAELTX010000006.1 GCF_016429065.1 Pedobacter sp. ASV17 | reverse complement strand
GTAATTCGTCTCGTGGGCTCGGAGATGTGTATAAGAGACAGGCTAAAACCTCGTAGGTTTTTGAAACCTACGAGGTTTAATGAGGTTTTAAGCAAAAAACCTTTCTAATTCTCCGAAATAGAGCTTCGCCTTTTTTCTTCCTCTGCACTATTACTCTTTTTGGTGTTTTTAATTGATCCGCCAAAATTATAGCTGAAATTTAGCTTTACCATTCTAGTCTCAAAGTTATTTTGCCATAGTTGTTGCACCGTTCCGCTATTTTGTTGGTAGGTATTTTTATATGATTTAAAAACGTCCATAAAATTCAACTGTAAAGAAGCTTTCTTTTTCAAAAACTGTTGACGAACACCTGTGGTAACATAAGCAAAAGATTTATTGGTAATTGTTCTATCTATATTCTTGCCCCGATAATTAAAGAGGACCATGAAAGAAAAATTTTTGCTCAATAAAAAACTGTGATAGGAAGTTGCCGACAATGCGGCCATACCATTACTCTTTAATAGCGTTCCATTAAATTCTCCCTTAAAAGAACGTTTAGATAAAATGACATTGGAACTTGTATACCACCACGGCAACACTTGTTTACCGTACATGGCCTGAATGGTGGCATAATTTGAATAATCTGCATTTCCGGGTAAGGTTGTGACGGCATTACCGTCAACTGGAACGGAAATGCTTGTAAAATCATTTAAACCATAACTGTAGGTTACTCCAAAAAAGAAAGCATTTTTATATCCATACCATAAATCGGCGTTGTAGGCAACGGTGGGTTTAAGTGCTGGATTTCCCTGCTGAAAATTATTAGCACTGATGATGCGCAACAATGGATTTAGGCTTTCATAACCTGGACGCTCTACTCTTTTATTCATTCCCAAACTCAAACTGTGGTGCTGGTTGAATTTATAATCCAAATGAATAGATGGGAAAGGTTGGAAATAGCTTCTTTTGAAACTTGCAGTGTTCATTTGCTGTGCTCCTTTTCCAAAGGTATATTCTCCCCTAAAGCCCAGCTGATAAGAAAGTTTTTTGCCTGTTTTGGAATAAGTAAGATAAACGGCAGAAATACTCTCGTGATAATTAAACAGGTCTGTTTGCTGATTGCTAAAGTCAACATAGGAATTCGAATTATCAGAATCTACATAACTGGATTTTAGTCCTATTTCCAATTGCTTTCCGTTGCCTAATGGATGAGTATAATCCATTTTTAGCGCATATACTTCAAAAACACGATCTTGCGCTACGATACTTGGATAGGCGGTAACAGGATTGGAGTTTAAATCGAATGTCGTCTGATCATTATGCTGATCATTGTAATTTCCATAACGGTAATAATCAACATCTACAGATAGTTCCCTACCTAA
Organism: Pedobacter sp. ASV17; assembly: GCF_016429065.1. GTDB lineage: Bacteria > Bacteroidota > Bacteroidia > Sphingobacteriales > Sphingobacteriaceae > Pedobacter. The sequence continues at coordinate 77,311 of NZ_JAELTX010000006.1, read as the reverse complement.
AGTGTCTATCTGATGCTGCAATCTGAGTCCCGAAGAAAAATTACTGGCCTTAATGGCAACATTGCTCAAAAATTGGGAACGATTAAGGACATTTCCATCTCCATCTGAGTGAACGAGCTTTGCATTGACCTCGCGATTAAAAACCTGAAAACCTGGTTTAACAGAAGCTGATAAGGTCGTTTGTTTAGATAGATAAAAATCCAATCCCAAGTTAGGGGTATAATTGGCATTGGTTCTTATACTTGGAATATCAGAAATCGATTGCGAAATTCCGCTTCTATCTGCATTTAAAAAATTGGAGGTAATGGTGCTTTTGTAAAAATACTTATTGTAATTATAGTCCATGTTGAGTAAAAGATTATAACCCGTACTTTTATAGTTCACATTCACACCGCTATTTGCTTTCCCAAACTCGCCTTTTCCGCCTCCAACATAAATGTTGCCGTTCAACCCTGCTTTATAGTTGCGCTTTCTGATGATATTGATGATGGCTCCATTTCCAGCAGCATCGTATTTGGCCGAAGGTTGCGCAATCAATTCTACTTTTTGAATGGAAGAAGAAGACATTCCTTTTAACATCCCCGATAGGGCTTCTGCGGATAGCGTGGTTGCTTTACCGTCAACATAAATTTGCACAGACTTTCCATTTAAGCTAATCCTATCATCGGGCGTAACCGTTACCCCAGGCAATTGGTTCATCACTTCCATGATAGGCGCACCCGAACCCAATCCATTAAGGTTCACAATCAACTTATCCGCTCGTCGTTCTACAAACGGAACTGGTGAAGAAATACTTACCGCAGCTAATTGAGTGGCAGATAGTTTGAGTTGTATTTTATCCAATGACATGACCTCTGTGGCCTCAATGTCAAAGGCTTTTGATTTAGCTGTATGATAGCCCATCATCTTAACTTCAATGAAATACCTTCCCAAAGGGGCTTCAAATACAAAGCGTCCCTGGTCATCAGCAAGCAAAGTCTTTACGAGGGTAGAGTCGCCCACCAATTTTAAACTCACTTGGGTAAATGGTAGTGCCAATTGATTTTCATCAACCACTTGACCAGTCACAGTACCCTTAGTTTGCTGCGCATTTACCAGCATGGGGCCGAGAAGAAAAAACAAAAACAGAGGGAATAGAAGTATTGGAAATTTAGCCAGTTGCATGCGCATAGTTGTTGGATTAGTTCGTTAATCCAAACATACAACTAAATAATTAGTTAAACAACTAATAAATTAGCTGCAACAGCTAATTTATTAAATAATACATTTTAAACTACTGATTTACAGCAGAAAAATTTATATTTATATCGTAAGCCGACCTTACTTTCCGCCCATTTTGCAATGCTGGTTTCCATTTTGGACTCGATTTAATTACCCGAAGTGCCTCATTATTGATGGCTTCATCTAAGCCTATCTCTATTCTTTCATTGGTTACTTCTCCATCAGGCTCTACGATAAAGCTCACTTTCACTTTTCCATTTTTTGTAGCGACCTTACGCGTGGTTTTAAGAATGTATTCACTGAAGCGCTCAAATCCTCCAGGGAAAGTAGCAGGTTGGTCTACGTGAGTTGCCTTAAAATCTGTTGATTTAAACGAAGAAAACAACATGATGATTGCCAGCAGTGGTATGCATAACGCATACTTCCACAAATTATAGCGACTGGATTTCTCTCGCTGTAGCATCTTTATTCTAGCTTCGAGTATCGAAGCATGGTAAAAACTATTGCTCAATACTGGGCCAGCTTTAAAATTTTGCATAAACAAGATCATGGCATACTGCTTTTTACTTCCAGTAAAATTTACCGCATACTCATCCGCTAAATATTCATGTATCACCTTTAAACTCCGTTTATATCGGTAAACGAAAGGGTTAAACCAAAAGAAGATGCTAATGACTTCGACAAACAAAATATCTATTGTATGAAGTTGTTTAACGTGTATACTTTCATGTTTGTCTACCAAGGCAAATTCGGGCAAATTTTTATCTATCTTTTTGGTTCTCCAAAAAGAAAATGCCTCTCCAACATTTGACCATCCCATACTTCGCTTTACTCCGATTAACTTAAACAGCAAAAACAAAGAACTCACCAAAACGCCACCCCAATAAACAAAAGATAGCCAATCAAAATCCAATTTTTGTGTTGCCGTAAATTGGGACATATTTTGGATGGAAAGCGAAGAAGTTATCAACTCAATTTTAGGAATCTTGAAGAAAGGTGATAGTTCAAAAAATGGGACAACGACAGACAGAAGCAATGCTGCTAGTAAATAAATTCTATTGAGCACAAAAAAAGTCTCGCGTTTGAGCAGCAAGAGATAAAAAAGATAAAATATTATTAGCGCTGTGTTAGACCACAAAAAATAATGCTGGAAATCCATCCTAATCTTTTATTTGGTTAATCATTTTAAGCAGCTGCTCTGCATCTTGCATATCAATTTTCCTTTCCTTAACAAAAAAAGAAAACATATCCTGAACAGAATTTGAAAAGTAGTTTCCTAAAAACTTATCTGCTTCATACCGCATATATTCTTCTTTGGTAATGAGCGGATAGTAGCGATGGGTTTTTCCGAAGGCTTCATAAGCGATGACTCCCTTGCTTTCTAAAATTCTAATAATAGTAGAAACGGTACTGTAAGCTGGTTTAGGTTCGGGCAGTTCATTAATAATTTCTTTTACAAAGGCTTTTTCTAATTTCCAAAGCACCTGCATCAATTGCTCTTCAACCCTCGTTAAATCTTTTATATCCATCGCTATTTATGTATCCATCAAATATCAACTAAAAAATTAGCTATCACAACTAATTTAACTTTTGATTAATATTATCGCTTGTCACAGTACTTTAAATAGGTGTGGAGATATGTGGATGGTGGACCAAACCTCGTAGGTTTTTGAAACCTACGAGGTTTTAACTAAACAGCTAAACTTCTTTGCTAGATCTCTCCCTAGGGTCGAGATGACGATTTAGGAAGGGGCAGTAGTGTAAAAAACTTAAGAGGTTTTATCCACATCGTTGATTAATGGTCCAAATGGCCCAACCATTTGAAAGGTGAATAGGTATCGCCAATACAGGCTTTTACAATTTGTGCACTAACACGCTCAAAGTTCTCGCTATTGCTCAACAATACCACCGCTATTCCTTTTTCTGGAAAGGCTACTGCATAATTCTGATTGGCTTCGCCATGTCCTGTATGAAAAAAACCTTTTCCATAAGGTGATTGAAACAAACCTATCCCCAAGCCCCAAGCTAATTTAATCGCATCATTTTCGTGAGTTAAACTGTCTCTCAAACTGCCAAAGCCACGTTGACTGGTTACGGCAATTTGTGGAGACAACATTTGTTGTAGATTAACTTTGCTTAAACCTTTATTGGTCATTAACTGCATATAGAACCGAGCATAATCACTTGCGGTAGTTGTCATGGAACCCGCAGCACGACTGCTTTGTCTTCTTTCTGAACCGTATTTCTTGCCATCTTTAAAATAGGCATAAGAGAAATTGTTTTCGAAGGGCTTTTCCCAAATCATGCTGGTGCGTTGCATATTCAAAGGGCCAAAAACTTCTTCACGGGCAATTACCTCAAGTGTTTTTCCAGTATATTCTTCTATCATAAAACCTAACAAATTGATTCCTTCATTGGAGTAATAGAATTTCTCCCCAGGTTTAGCAATGAGGTTCGTTTTATTGCCGTACAGTTGGCGTAATACTGGCAAACCTGAACTATGGGCTAATAACATTCGAGGCGTGATGCGATTGAAAGAAATGGTATCATCTGCCAAGTCTTTCCATTTAGGATATTCGCCAATGGGCTTTTTCAAATAGCTACGTATAGGCTGATCCAACTTGAATATTCCACGATCAACTAAGCGTAGAAAAACATAGGCACTTACGGGTTTGGTTAAAGAAGCAGCATACATTACCGTGCTATCGTTTAAGGGCTTTTGATTCTCGATATCCTTAAAGCCGAAGCTCGAAGTCCACACGATTTTATTACCGTTAATAATGGCCACTTGTAATCCAGCAATTTTGGCACTGTCTACCAAATGTGTTATTCTTTTTTGTAGGGCCTCGGTACTTACCGATTGGCCATTGAGCTGTTTTACCTTAGTAGCATTTTGTGCAAACAAAGGGAAAAGGTAAAGTGCGAAAGCAAGCGTAAATAGGTTTTTCATCTTTTAAATTATTTAAGACAAATTTAGGGTGGTATCTCATTCGTTTCAACGACAAGCACCCGACACCTTCACGTCACTTTGCCCTTTTTGGGACCTATATGGCACTTATTTTAAAAAAGCGTAGGATAAAGGGTAATAAACAGGCTTGTAATTAATGGACTTAAATAAGTTGATCAAACACATGACCATGGTGTAAAAATAAACCAATATGGCTAAAGGAAAGCCTACTGGAAAATAGAACACCAATAGGAAAATTGCTGGCACAAAAGCAAAGGACATGGTGAGCTGGAAGTTGATGACTTGCTTGCCTTGACGATCGTACTCTGGCGCCTCATCTTTTTTCAAAAACCATAAAACCCCAGGGATAATGATATTGAGAACAGGAAAAAACATACCCACTAAGGCAGAGGCATGAAACAGCGGTGTTAGTTTGTGAGTTTTTTCAGTAACCGTTGACGTTGGCGCCGCTACTGGCTCGTTTTCCAAAAGCAGTTCGGTATCTACATCTAGCGAGTCGGCTAATAATTTGAGTGTGGCCAAGTGGGCTTCTACATTGCCTTTTTCGATACGCTGAATTGTCCGGGCACTTACCCCTGAAAGGGCTGATAGTTGCTCTTGGCTTAATCCTCTTTTACGACGATAGATGGCTAACTTGGATGTGGACATACACAAATATAAAAGTTGTAGCATAAAAATTGATCATTAGTTCAATTGTTCATTCGTTCGCTGTCCGTTCATCTTTGCTATCAAACCTTACAGGTTTTTAAAACCTGCAAGGTTTAGTAATAGAATCAACAAAGCCGCAACTTTCGCTGCGGCTTGTTCTATAAAGTCAATATTTGCTTACTGCACTTGTACGTTAATCAGCTTTAACCATCCTTCGGTAGTAATGTCGCCGTTTACCGATAGCTTGATCCCTGGCTTGTTATCGTCTGTAGTATCAACAATGGCTACTGCCCAAGTGTACGTTCCTGCTGGCACGTCTACTTTTGTTTTTAGCTCATACTTTGTAGGGGCTGTCTTCATCCAAGTTGAAGGCTCACTTGCTTTATCCAAAAACACTTTCTTTACTGCACCACTGGCATCTAATAAAGCAAAAGCTACTTTGTATTTAAAGTTCCATTGTGGAATATTATTAGGGAAATAACCGAAGCCCATATTTCTCCAACGGTGGGTGATGGTGGTTTCGGCGCCGCTATTCAATTTTTCTGGCAAGTAAACCTGATCAGGATATACACGATAGCCACCTTCGGAAACAAAGCGTTGTACCAAGGTAAACGATTTACTGAACCAGCTTTCGATATCTCCAATACGGAAATCCATGGTGTTTACCGCAGCTTCCAACGATGCATCAAATTCACCTTTTCTTACATCTTCTGGATGCCCTTCTCTGTATTTCCCGCTTGGATCAGTCCAATAACGGTGCGTACCGCTGGTAATCCAACCACCTTCCATTAAAATTGGGCGTTTGAAGTTCCAAGCTTTTGCAAAAGCTTTTTCCCAAGTTTGGTAGTAATCGGTCATTCCAAAAGCATCTTGACGAAGGCTATATCCTTTATTAATCATTTTAGTCAACAATCTATCCGAGTTAGGATTGGCCGAACCCCAGCTTACTGGATCTCCTATTACACGGTGATAGTTCATGGCCAAAGGAATTTTAGTGAATGTTCTGGTATAAAGCTCAGAGATCCAATCCATCACTTCTTCTTTTGCTTCTTCAACCTTTGCAACAGGAGTACTAACTGCGGGATCAAAATAGATCACATTATGCGCCTCGCCCCATTTACCCAAACCATACGCATCAATAAACGCGGTTTTCTTTGGATCATTAAAGTCTTTCGCCAGCTCTTCTATGAACTTGGTGTAATACTGTCTGAAAATTGGATCTTGTGGATAGGGTGTTTTACGTGTAGGGTAGGTCGCATTTTCTAAATAAAATTTTGCTCCTGCATCAAACACAAATTGTGGCGTATTTTGGCCTTGGTCACGACCATCTACCACAATACGAAAAGAAATGGGCAAGCCCCTGCTTTCGGCACCTTTGATCATTTTGTAAATGGCAGTGCTTGGGTCACGCCATGCATAAACTCCATTAGTTGGGTTAAAGGTTGTCCAACTGGTACGGATATAGCAAGCTGATGCATAATCAATTGCTTTTACTCTTTTGCCCAAATCTGGCACATAATATTCGGTATCCCAGTAAGTAGCCAAACCTGATCCAGAACCATACATTACCCATCCGTTTAACGGATTGCGAAACACCGAGCTCCTATTATAATTAGGTTTTACAAGTGTACCCTGCGCTTGGGTTGCCTCGTCTTCCTTATTCTTTTTACAGGCAAAAACCGAGAGGCACATTACCACGGCCAAAGTTTTTAGGCCTGTTATTTTATAGTTTAATTTTTTCATGTTGAGTAACCTTAAATTAGTTTATACTCCAATATTTTAGTTCGCCATTGTCTAGCGTTTCTCTGCTAGGATGGTATTATTTCGTAAGTCAAAAATCAAGACATTAGTATTTGCAGGAATGGTATAATACGAGTTACGTTGCGCACTGGTAGTTCCTCCAGCCAATTCGGTAACCTTCCCTAAAATCAAGGTGAGTTCTTGGGCTGTTCCGGTACTGCTCACTGGAGCGGTAAAGGCATAGGCCAAATTCCTGTTGTTATCAGTACCTCCATAAACGATAAATTTGGCTTTTCCAACCTTGCCACCAGTATACACGAGTATTTGCGGATCGGCCAAACTCACTTTACATTCCATTTTAATCGGGGTTCCCCAGTTGTTGATCTGTCCATGCATCCATAACTCGGAAACGGTAGTATTATAAACTACGCTTCCATCACCTGTCCAAGTCACTACCCTAGGGCTCAATGCTTGCGCAGGCGAATAAATGGTAGCCGTGGCCTTTTGCATATTAACCACTACACGATACTGGCCAGCGGTTTCTATTTTCCATGCAAACTTGCTTTCACGCATTTTAATCGCTACTGCCTGACCGTCTTTAAGCTCTGTACCAGCATCTGCCGAAACGATATAGTTTGTTAAACCTTGATACTCTACTGGAATTTCCAACTCACCTGGTTGTAAATTCAGTACATAAGCATATTGGTTAAGGTTCTCTGGCGTTACAGGCATTTCAATTTTATTAATGCCCTGAATAGCAGTCCCACCTAAAAACACCTTATCGGCATTAAAAATGACCGCTTTAATAGGAGTAACTACTACTCGTATGGTTCTTACTTCTGGGGCTTCGAAGGTAGCACCGCCTTGCCACTCAGCTACTACCCTAAATTCTAAGGTAAATGGCTTATTGGCGGGTACGCCCCATTTTTCATTTGCCCAATTTTGTAACTGCTCTGAAGTAAAGCTTCTGCTAAATACGCCATCATCTTCATAATTCATAATGGCAGTACCTGCACCAAAATTATTACCCACTACATCTAATTTAGTGGTGTAGCTCACCATATGGTCATTTGATTGTGAGCGAGCGGGTAGCCAGTTGAAGGTTAAGATATCTTTGGAAAGATTGTTTTCATCTAAAGTAATGGCTTGTGAAGACGCCTTTAGCTCCATTTTTTCTTGAACTTTCGGAATATCATTAATTCCCTTTTTACAAGCCGAAAGGCAAAGCACAAAGCTTAAGGCTAATAAAGTTTTATATAAATAGTTCGTTTTCATCTGTTTATTTTTGATTAACAACAATTGGTTAATTGCCATATCCTGGATTTTGAGGGAATGGTGCACCGGTATTGGCGTCCCTAATTACCTGAGGAATTGGCCACAACATATGGGTTTCATTCACTTTACCGGCAAGGGCAGGATTATATGCTTTTACACGATCCACATATTTCTTGGTACGCACCAAAGTGAAGCGCCTGCTTTCCTCACCTACTAGTTCGCGAATACGTTCATCTAATAAATAATCCATAGTCATATTCGCAGAACTTACATCTCCCGTACCGGCTCTTCTGCGTACTTCATTTACTGCATCAGCTGCTTTTTGTGGATTGTTTTGTCCTAAATACGCTTCTGCAAGTAGTAAATAGGTTTCTGCTAAACGGAATTTCATACGGTCTTTATAGCTACCCGTTAAACCTAAGTTTTCTGAACGTCCGTAAAAGAATTTGGTAATGGCTGGAAACAAAGTTTTAGTGGTAAACCAAGTTTGTTCTGTAATATTTGCCTTTTTCCCAAACAGCGCAGCGTCCGCGGAATTATTATAGTACCAATTGCGTTTGATATTATAGTTGGAATTCCTCATATCATCAGTGTTAAAAATACCAGCAACGTTACCTGTAGCATTGGTACCACCAGTACCTACCCACCATTTCATTGGCACTAATTGGGCAATACCACGGCCGCCCAAGGTATCAGCCAAAACAAATCCGCTGATTGACGAATAGTTTGGTATCCATGCCCTACGGGTCCAATCATCAGAATTGGTACCACCACCAAGGGTATTGAATTGAAACTGTAATACCCAGATACTTTCCCTATTGCCACTTTTTCTGTTTTGATTATTTTCCAAAAACATATCGCTAAAGGCGTCTCCAGCTTTGTCTTTGTTTACCCCAAATCTAGTTTTCATCAGGCCATAGTAACCACTGTTAATGACTGCCAATGCGGCCTGTTCGGCTGCAGGATAATTGCCTTGTAAGAGGTAAATTTCACTTAACAAATGGCTTGCTGCCCATTTTGTTAGCTTGCCTTCTTTGAAATTGCTCACATCGGGATTGGTTGGCAAATTGTCTACTGCGAATTTCAAATCATCCACCATATGTGCAATCACTTCTGCTTTAGGTGTACGGGTAAAGTCCAATTTAAAGTCGTAAAGAATGGTTTCTACGAAAGGAACATCTCCGTATAAATACACCAATGTACGGTAAGCATAGGCTCTGAAAAAACGAGCTTCGGCCTGAAAGCGCTGCTTATCTGTTGGTGAGCTCCAATTGGTATTCTTATCAGCATACACGAGCATCAAATTGGCTGAGGAAATTAAGTTATAAGCCCAGTTCCAGTAGGTTAATGCAAATCTTTCTGTGGTAGGTATATTTAAGGTTGCAAAGGACGTTAAAGAACCGTCACTGTTAATGACGTCGGCAATGTCTGTTGCAGCCTGTAATGACTCGTAAGGAGTGGCACCATTGTGTATAAAGGCTCCACCCTCGCCATAGGTGTTATATTCTGATCGGGTAAGTGCATAAAGCCCCGCGCTTCCTACTTCAAATCCGTAGGTGCTGGTATAAGTGTTGCTTGGTGCCAATTCAGTTTTCAAATCTTCTTCCAAAAACTTTTTACAGCCACCTAATGAGATCAATATGATAAGTGCTAGACTTGTTGTGATAATATTTTTCATTTTCGTGTGGTATTAGAAGTTAACATTTAGACCGAACATGTATGAACGTGCAGTTGGGAAAGATGCCATCCAGGTATTGTCGTAATTAAGCACTTGTCTGATATTAGAGAAAGTATGCAGGTTGTTTACACTTGCATTGATATCGATACCGCTTAAGCCTATTTTTTTAGCTACGTTTTGTGGGACTCTGTACCCGAAAGTGATGTTTCGAACCTGCACATAGTTTACTTTTTTGTAGAAACCATGTTGAAGTGTGTTGAGGTAAGCTGGCGAAACAATGGTTCCTCCTGGGTTTTCTGGCGTCCAATAATTTGCGTTATGTACGTAGTTGGTGATACCGAAGGTCCAAGCACCCATATTGGCCATGTGATCATCACGCCACACTCCAAATACGCCCGTTACCAATGCCGATGCATAGAAATTCTTATAACTGAATCTATTTGCAAATGATGCGGTATAGCGAGGATTTTTAGACCCAATGATTTTTCTATCGCCAGTAGCGGTATACTTGCCATCGCCGTTTACATCTTCTACTTTTGCCCCGCCTGGTACACCACCTGGCTGTACGGTGTAATTTTCATTAGCTTGCCATAATCCAATTACGTTAAAGTCATAAAATACACGCAAAGGTTTACCAATGTACCAGTTGTTGGCGATGTCGTCCAATCCGTCGCCTCTTAACTCTACAATCTTATCTCTATTTAATGAGAAAACACCTGTTGAACTCCAAGTAAAGTCTCTTCCTTTAACGTTTACTGAATTTAAAGTTACCTCGAATCCTTTGTTTTGTGTTTCACCAACATTGTCCCAAATCCTGTTGTATCCGTTCATGATAGGAACGGTACGGATCATTAACAAATCTTTAGTTCTAGAAATATAGGCATCAATAGTACCACTTAACCTATTTTTAAACAACTGGAAATCGATACCAAGGTTGGTAGAATAGGTGGTTTCCCACTTTAAGTTTGGGTTACCAATGCCATCTCCTGCTAGGTATGCTGTAGTTACTGCTTGGCCAGCATCTCCCCAAATATATTTTACGCTTGAGTACAAACGATCTAAGGTTCTGTATGGGGTAATGGCTTGGTTACCATTAGCACCATAAGAAAGACGTATTTTCAGCATGTCTAACCAACTTACTTTATTTTTAAGGAAGCTTTCTTCGCCAATGTGCCATGCTGCTGCAGCTACAGGAAAAAATGCGTATTTGTTATTTACACCAAATACCGAAGCCCCGTCTGTACGTCCAGTCAACGTTAGCATATACTTACCTTTGTAAGCATAATTTATCCTACCCATGTAAGATAGCATCGCTGTTTCTGATAGTGAAGAACCATTGGTCACCAAACGCTCGGCACTGCCTATCATGAAATATTCGGTATCATCTGTTACAAAACCTTTTCCGCTTTGAGAGGTTCCCCAGCTTTTGGTTTGTTGCATACTGAATAAGCCAGTCACATCAAAACGGTGATCGCCTATTTCACGCTCATATTTTAAAAGATTCTCAAAAGTATAATCGTTGTAATGAGAGTTATTAATAGAGGCACTACCACCTACTTGGTTTGCCGTTTCTATACCTTCAAAGGTGTCGCGTCCGTAATAGGTACCAGTAAAACCACTTCGGTAGTTATATCCAAAATTTGATCTTAACGATAAACCTTTTAATGGTAATAGGATATTGGTATAGCCCGAAAGGAAGAAGTTATTACTGTAGCTATCCTGAACTGCATTTACATTACGCATAGGGTTGGCAATCAGCGCATACTCCATCGGCTCTGGCACATATCTGCCATTTGCATCTTTGTATGCACCATAAGGACTTTGTTTAATGGCATGCTCAATATTTGGCGTAACTCCACCATCACTTTTTCGGGTATATTGCATTCCTACCCCAATGGTTAACCATTTATTAAAGGTTTGATCAAGGTTAGTAGTCATGTTCAATCGAGATAAACGCGAATTGTACACCACTCCATCTTGCTGTAGCGCAGCTAAAGAAGCCATGTACTTGGTTGTTTCTGTACCTCCAGAAACACTTAATTGGTGATCTGTGGTTACTGCTCTTCTAAAGATATAGTCTTGCCAGTTATTCGTAATACCGTTTGCATAATTTTGGCGCTCGGTGATACTTATTATTTCGCCTGCAATTGGATCTAATAATTCGCCAGTATGTCCCAATCTTAGCCTGCTGATATCTTGTTGAAAGCGGATATATTCATTTGGCCCCATTACATCAATGGTTTGCATAGGTTCAGCCATGCCTATTTGCCCGCGATAGGTTACGGTTGCCTTGCCTAAGGCGCCTCTTTTGGTTTGGATTAAAATTACCCCGTTTGAACCTCTAGAACCATAAATAGCTACGGCAGAAGCATCTTTTAGAATAGAAAGGTTTTCTACGTTGTTTGGATCGATATCTGCAAGCGAACCACTGTAAGGAATACCGTCTAAAATAATGAGTGGGTTGTTACTTGCCGATATGGAGTTCTCTCCTCGAATTAACAAGGTTTGTGCAGCGCCGGGAGCAGCATTACCGGTAGTAATGCTAAAACCTGCAACTTGCCCCACTAAACGGTCCATTAAGTTAGAGGTAGACATCATGCTTAACTGCTCTTTGCCTACTACCGCCAAACCACCTGTTAAATCTTTTTTCTTGGCGGTACCGTAACCTACTACCACTACTTGGTCTAAGGTTTTATCGCCCGACATTTTCACATTGATGGTACCAGTTGGACTGACTTTAATTTCTTGTGGATCGAAGCCAATGTAAGAGAAAACCAAGGTAGCCGCTGGTGCAGCTTGTATGGTGTAATTTCCGTCTACATCGGTTAAGGTTCCTGTTTTAGTTCCTTTGATAATTACCGAAACCCCTACCAGCACTTCCCCTTTCTCATCAGTAACTTTTCCTTTAACTCTAATCGGATCTTGTTGTGAATAGCTGTAATTTGTTGCCATCAGTAGGACGACAATCATCATTAGCCAGCTCTTGAGCTTGATGTGTAATTCTTTTATCATTTAGTTTTATATTGGTTAGCATTAAAAATTAATCGTTCATGTCTTTGCGCCGCTAAATGGAGCGAAGAAAGCTAAGTTCATTTGGGTTTGGCAATAGGCTTTGGTTTTGTTTTGTTCAACTTCTATTTCTTGTTGCCAATGTTTAAACTGCCTGTGGTAACGCGGCAGCAAGCATCAGCTTTATGGGTTTATCAATGATGACGTTTGGAATGGCAAATGGGACTACCCAAAATTGTTTTTTCTATACCAACCAGAGGGTCTTCAGCAAAGACCAAAGTTTGGCCATAGGATTTTCTGCCTGATGATTTACAGGAATTAAAAACGGTGAATGAGGTACATTGTTAAATACTCTGAAATCCCTTGAATTTTTAGGGCCTCGCTCGTTAGCAACGGCTAACATGATTAGTTGGTTAGTTTTCATACTTGGTTCTAGGTTGTACAAATGGTTACAACAAAACTAAATACACAACTATATCCCTAGGGTTCGTTTTTGTACGAAAATGGTTTGGTTTTGTACAACCTGAGGGATTGTGTACGTTTTTATACCTACTTCAGAAGAAAAATGGCTTATCTATCAGGTAATCGATTACTGTGCAATGGTTTTTACATGATCTACTCTTACTGAATCACTTTGTTCCACATCTATTGGAGCGCCATTGCCGATATAGAAAATATCCCTAAAACTAGCCTCGGATATTCCTTTGGCTTTTACAGGGTAATGCGTAATGATGTTCCTTACAAACAAGCCTTTGATATTGGAAGTATGTTCAACCACCAAGCCTTGTTTTGATAAAGGACTAATGATCATATTTTCGATAAAAACATTTCTGATCCTCAACTTACCGATGGGCATAATACGGATTGCCCGATGTGAAATGGAATAGAAATCTTGCCAATTTTGGAGATAGATGTTCGAAATGTTATCGATCTCTCCACGATATACGGACCCGCTCACTACATTTACATTTTCCTTGCCTGCTTCTACCCCAGTATCTGTTAAACCGATATTGATAAAGTCATCACCACTTTTGCCTTTGCAATTGGCAATGGTGATGTTCTTACATCCAAACCTTACGCCCAAACCATCCTGGTTCAATACTTGGCGGTCTGTACCCGCAACGTTAATGGCTTGCCTTACATCAAAAGTAATATCCTTAACTACGCCATTGCTGCAACGTTCCAGTACCAAACCGTGTGCATGGTAATCTTTCAACACAATGCCACTGATTTCAAAAACATCTACATGGGCCAGTATAATGGCATGATTGCGCCATCCACCTTTTTGATTTTCATTTGGTTTATCGGCATCGCTTCCGTACGATTGTCCGAAGCCATCTGGAGATTTGGATAAGGTTTTATTGTGGTCGCCCGTAGCTCGGGGGTTATTGGCTCCTTCTAAAAGCACATTACCTTTTCCTGTGATCTTGATGTTTTTTAACGGTTCAATATTGGTAATCCCTAATCCAGCGTTTGCCGAACGGATAAAATTATCCCTGCATTTATCTGATAATTTGATTTTGCAATTGTTAAGCTCTAGTTCAAAATTACCTGGCAGTAAAATGGCTTGATCAATTAACCAAACATCGGTTTTTGTCACGGCATCATATCTCGGGATTATTACCTTTCCCGTGGTATTTTTCGCCTCATTTATCGCTTTTTGTATCCGTTCTGATTGGGAACCTTTGGAATACATGTTAGGGCTATGATAAGTTTCGGCTGGTTTTTGGGCTTTAACCGCTAATAAAAAAGTGAAACTGCACATGCATACGCAGAACATTAGGATTGCTTTCTTGGAGATTGCCATGGTTATGATTTTGTAACGATGAGGTATTTAACAGTAAGAATACTTGTTTTTTCTATGATTTGAGGAATATTTATAACCTTTTCTTTAATCTGGTCAATGCTTCTAAATAATAATAATCGGCATAGGTCAATGGCGCATCCACTTCGGATTTGAAAGGGAAAGCTCCTGTGCTGTGTTTGAGGATAAAATCTCCATTCTCACCCAGTTTCGCCGTATATTCTTCCGACGAAAGGGTCCTAATTTGTGTATCCACTACAGCCATATATTTCTTTTTCAATTTGGCATCTACAAAATCGCTCAGTTCTACTAAAGCCGACGCCATGATACAAGCGGCAGAGGCATCACGAGTGGTATTGGGAATTTGTGGTGCATTATAATCCCAGTAAGGAATAAAATCCTTGGGCATTTGCGGATGATTGATCAGGAAATGAGCAATGTTTTTGGCCTGTTCAAGATAGCGTTGGTCTTTTGTTTCGCGATAAAGGTAGGTATAGCCATATAGGCCCCAAGCTTGTCCACGGCTCCAAGCTGATTCGTCACTTGCTCCCTGATGGGTTTGCTTCAAATGCGGCACGCCAGACTTGCGGTAGTATGAAACCACATGGTAAGAGCTGTAATCGGGGCGGAAATGATACTTCATGGTTTTATCGGCATGGGAAATGGCTATTTTTCTAAAGTTTTCATCTTTGGAATAGTTAGCTGCCCATAGCATCAATTCAAGGTTCATTAAGTTATCAATAATGACTGGATATTGCCACACTTCTTGTTTGTGATCCCATGAACGGATTAAACCTACTTTTGGATCATAGCGAGTAGCCAATGACTTAGCCCCCGTTAACAACACCTCTTTATAACGCTCTTCACCAGTAAGTCGCAAGCCATTTCCAAAACTGCAATAAAGCATAAAGCCTACATCGTGGTTATCGGTCGTGTATTTCTCCCGCTCTACCCTATCCGTATATAGTTGAGCGTACTTCAACACTTCCTGATTTTTATTGTTTTCAAACAAATACCAAAGGGTACCTGGGAAAAATCCGCTGCACCACCATCTGGAATCAGAAGATACGTCTTTTCCGTTTTCGAAAGATTTTGGAAGTCTGCCCGCTTGGTTTTCGTACTTTTTGGCCATCAGTAAACTTTGCTTCTCTGCAAAATCAAAGGCTTTATTAACTACATTTTTTAAGGATTGGGCTTTTGCTTGCCCCGTAATGAGGAGTGCTATCAAAAATAGCCCAGAGAAAGATTTTCTCATGTTGTTCATTTATTTTGGTTTAGGAAATACTTGTTGATTGCTGGCCAATAGCTCACGATCAACTTTCATACGAGGTATCGGATTTATTTGGCGTTTCCAAAACTAGCATAAAGGCTATTGGAAAGGGTTCGTTTTTGTACGGAAATGGTTCGCTTTCGTACAGGGCTTGGTTAGACTTACGAAGTTTCGAAAACTTCGTAAGTCTAACCCTCTCTCCGCTGTGCGGTGTCTCTCCCTGTGAGGGAGAGAGAAGGACTTGGGAAAGTTAGGAGCTTTTACATAAATCGAAATTCCGTTCACCGAAGCGTCATTCCCGTGAAAACGGGAATCTTAAGGCGTATTAAAGCATACTAGTGCATTACGATCCCGAAATAAATTCGGGATGACGACTAGCCGAGTTGGATGACGGTTAAACGAACAGACAACAACCCTCTCTGTCTGTAGACATCTCTCCCTACGAGGGAGAGAGAAGGACTTGGGTAAGTTAGTAGCTAAATTAATAGAACCAATGAATAATATAATAGGCACTACCAATCCTCTCTTCTTTCCAAGGAGAGAGTTAGAGAGAGGTTTTACTTACTAGCGCATTACCGATCCCGAAATAAATTCGGGATGACGGAAATGAACAGGCAGTGAGCCAATAAACAATTGAACTAATGAACAATTGAACCAATGAACTAATGAACCAATAAACAATCCAATTACTTTTTCCCAGCGCTAGTAGAAGATTTCTTTTTCATCTCCGATGGACTTATTTCAAATTGTTTTTTAAAGCACACACTGAAATATTTGGCATTGTTAAATCCTGTTTGGTAAGCTACTTCGGCTACGGTTAAATCTGATTTTTCTAACAGGTAAGCGCTTCTTTTCAATCGGATATTTAAAATAAATTCTTTGATGGACATGCCCACAATGTCGTGGATTTTTTGGTAGAGAATTGTTCTTCCTACGTTCATATCCGACACAAAATCGTCTACAGAATAATTGGCATTGGCGATATTTTGCTCAATCACTTTCATTGCTTTCACCAATAGTTCTTCGTCCATTGAGGTGATGGTCACGTTGGAAGGATTAACTTGAATGCGCTTGCTGTATTTTTCCTTAAGCTCTTTTTGGTTCTTTAAAATGGTATCTATCTGTTGCAACAAATAGTCTACATCAAAAGGTTTATCGATAAACACGCTTGCACCGTATTCGAGTGCCTTGATTTTATTCTGGTTATCGTCGCCATTACCCGAAATCATGATGATTGGAATGTGGCTGGTTTTAAAGTTATTTCTTAAACTGCGGCAAACCTCAAATCCATTCTTGTTAGGCATGATCAAATCGGTAATGATCAACTGCGGATAGATTTTCTCTGCTTTGATCAGGCCTTCTACCCCATCACTGGCTGTATATACATTGTATCGTTCTGACAGTCGCTGCTCCATGTAAGCACGCATGGCAGGGTCATCTTCAATCAGCAGTAAACTGTTGGCTTTTCTGGCACTCGATGCTGCATTTTCTGGCTCCGTAGCATCCAACATAATGTCATCAATCTCAGAAATGGTATAATCGTAAACATTCGACTGCATGTCTCCAGAACTGGCTTGTGTTTTTAGCGGCAACATGATGGTAAAGGAAACCTTATCCGCTTTGTTCACCATCCATATTTTTCCGCCAAGTACATCAACCAATTCTTTTACAATGGCAAGCCCTAAGCCCGAACTTTCCTCAAAGGTTGGCCTGTGCGATGAAAGACGGTTAAAGGAAGTAAATAAGGTGGCAATCTGCTCTTCCGAAAAACCATCGCCGCTGTTAAGTACTTCAATGGAAATATAAGCCGTTTCCTGCTCTTCCACAGGTTCAGAAAGTCGCTGCTTTTCTTCTTCGGTAGCGGCATAAATACGTACCCCAACATAACCTTTGTTTGGTGTGTATTTTAAGGCGTTAGAGAACAGGTTGGTGAGGATTTTCTCAATCACATCGTAGTCAAAAGCCACTTGCAGGTTATCCTGATAAGTAGAAATACTGGTTTCGATTTCCTTTTTGTTGGCATATAGTTCGAATAGTCCAAAAACATCTCGTACAAAGTTGATGAAATCGCCAATTTGTGGGTTCAACGTTATTTTTTGACTTTCTATTTCTCTAAAACGTAGCAATTGACTGATCATCCGCTGAATGCGGGTCACGTTTTTCTCAATTAAGCCCATGTAGCCCTTGGCGCCATCGTTGGTACCCAAGGTTTCTTTAAGCTGTTTAAGCGGCTGAAGTACCAAAGTAAGCGGCGTTTTTAAATCGTGGGAAATATTGGTAAAGAAATCGGTACGTGCCTGGTTTAGCTCCCGCATATTTTTCTCTTTCAATGCCTCCAAGGCCAATCTCTCCTTAAATACCTTTTTATTGGTATAGTATCTAGTGATGAAAAACAACAGGGCAATGGCAATGGCAATATAAAAGCAATAAGCCCACCACGACAGGAAAAAAGGCGGGTCAACGTGGATATAAAGTCGTGAAATTTGATCTCCCCAAAGGCCATCGTTGTTAGAAGCCTTGATTTCGAAAGTATAATCGCCGCTAGGGAGATTAAGGAACTGCACCGATCTTTGAGTGTTGTGGATAATCTGCCATTTTTCGCCCAATCCTTTCATGCGATAGGCAAATTGGTTCTTATCTGCCGACAAATAACTATCCGCCGAAAACCTGATTTCTACATTAGATTGTTTGCTGCTTAATCTTATTCGGTTTTCCTTTTGATTGGATAAACTGGCAATGTCTTTAGCTAAGGGCGATCCCTCTGTTTGTGTGGTAATTTGTTTATTATTGACAAAAAATCCTGTAAAGAAAACTCTAGGCTTTTGTGGATTTTTATTCAAATAAGCGGGATCAAAAAGCAAAAACCCATTGGTGCCACCAAATAGCATTTCGCCTTTTGATGTTTTGTAGGCGGCACGGATGTAGAATGAGCCACAGCTATTTTCTTGGTAAAACCTTGCTTTCTCAAAAGCTTTTACTTTATCATCGTAATAGTAAAGTCCGTCGCTGGTGCTCAACCAAATGTTTTTAGAAGCATTGTCTTCCAAAATGCCAAACACCATTTTTGCAGGCAAACCATTGGTACTGCTATAATTTACATAGGTTCCGTTGGGCTTTAGCACATTTACGCCCTTGCCCAAGGTGCCCAGCCATAAATCGCCATTGGAAGCCAAATAAAAGCTACAGAGGTAATTGGCGGAATAGGAAGCATCTTTGATCATGTAATGCTTCAACACCTTTTGGGTGTTGGGATCAACCACAAAAAGTCCCTGGTGGGTAACTAAACAAATTTGGTTTTGCTTATTCAGAAACAAGGCCTCAATTTCCAGATACAGTTTCTCGCCGTTGGCGCCAATAACCCTGGTCATTTCAATAGGGCCTTGTGCGGTTTTTTTATAAAAGAACGACTTGTCGGGGTCGGTCATCCACCATGTGCCCTGTTGATCGCGTACATAATCATAAACCGTTAAGGGTTGTTTGCTTTCGGGCGATAGAAAACCAAGGCTACCAAAGTTTCCCGAGTTCATATCGTAGGTACCAATACCGCCACTAAATGCCGAAATGTACAACTGCTTGTTTTGCTGATCGAACTTGAGGCGTTTGATCATATTGGAGTTGGGCGAATTGCCTGGCGATTTCACGAAATGCCTAAAAGTATCGCTTTTCCTGTTCCAGTAATTGAGTCCGCCACCTTCTGTTCCAATCCATACATTACCTAAATAATCTTCCTGAAAACTGCTCACAATAGGATGACTTAGTCCGCCAAGGCTAGGTGTAAAATACCTTGCACGAGAATCGTACAGCGAACAGTAAGCAATTTTACCACCATAAGTACCTATCCATGCACCTTGGTCTGGATCGGGATAAATGGTCCAGATGGAATTGTTAGGTAATGAAAAAGCATCATTTAGGTTCATGCGCAAAAAATTGCTGCTTTCCGTTAATGGATCATAAAAGAAAAGTCCTGCCTGAGCGGCCACCCATATTACCCCTGTTTGATCTACATAGAGCTTTTTGGAGATAAAAGATTGGGTACCGTTAATGATTACTGGAATATTCCGTTTAACCGTTCCCGCAGCATCGGTGACGAAAATGCCACCACGTTGGGTCAAAAAATAGTATAAACCTTTATAAGCCAAGGCGTCGTTTACCGCATTGGTGGTTCCTCCAAAGTTTGCAAATGGAATGAACCTGCGTTTGGCCACGTCCACTTTTTGAAGCACGGCATCTTGAGTGATGTAAACACTGCCATTTAAACTGATGAGGTTATTGAAAGATTGATTTTTTGGCAGGATGAAACCATCCGTTTTGTTGGTTTGTGGGTCATAACGTTTCAAACTGTCGGCAGATAGCATGTACAGTTTACCGTCGCTATGCAAACAAAGTGAACGGACTTTTTGGTCAACAACGATATCAAACGAAAACTTATCATAGTTGAATTTTAGCAAACCATGTCCAGTGCTCAGAAACAAGTTTCCTTTTTTATCCCTAACCACTGAACCAAAGCCCCATTTCACCTTTGGTTTGATGGAAAAAACGATGTCATTCAGCTGGTAAAAGTTGTTACCATCGTACATGAAAAGCGCATCGGGTCCTGTGTACCACATCCTTCCCAAGCTATCCTTAGCCATGCTCTGGATGCCACCGTAGTAGGAAGTTTCGGGCATGATATGGAACCGATACTTCGAAACATCAATAGCAAAAACACTCTGCAACAGCAACGTAATCAAACAAGCGAAAAGGACGTATTTCTTCATTTACCAAAAAAGCTGTTTATTCTAAAATTTGTCTTCGACAGGCTCAGACTGACAAAAGGTGTGCTTCGACAATCCAGACTGACAATGGATACTTCGACAAGCCAAACTGACAAAGGAACCTTCGACAGATCCAGACTAACAAAGTGATCTTCGATAGGCCGAGTGACAAAGGATCTTCGACAAGCTCAGATTGACAAAAGATACCAGATTGACAACAATTAATCTACAATTTCTATCTTAATTTTCTTATTCTTCACCAAAATATTGTAATCTCCCGCTTCTAGGAAACGTTTTCCGTCACTGTCTACAAAGCTAAGGTCTCTTTCAGGATCGATTTCGAATTTATAGGTTTTGGTTTCGCCTTTTTTCAAGAGTTGCTTTTCAAAATGCTTCAGTTCTTTAATTGGACGTGAAATACTTGATACTGGATCTTGTATAAACCAATGTACGGTTTCCACCCCATCCCTATCGCCAGTATTGCTCACTGGAATTTCTACCACGAGTTTACTGCCACGTTTAACTTGTGCAGCAGATACTTTTAAATCTCCATATTGAAAAGTAGTATAACTTAAACCATGTGCAAACTCATATAAAGGAGTGCTCTGAATATCTTGATATTTACCTTGGTGTGGGCGGGCACTTTGTCTGTAGTTGTAATAAATTGGGATTTGACCTGTAGAAAAAGGAAAGGTCATGGATAATTTACCAGAAGGATTTACCCTTCCAGATAAAACACCTGCTAATGGTTTCCCTCCAGGTGTTCCAGGATGCCACATGGTTAAAATAGCATCACTGATGGGTTCCAAACGATTAAGTTCCAATGGGCGGCCGCTCGACAATACCAATATGACAGGTTTGCCCAGTTTTTTCAGCTCCACAGCCAGTTCTTCCTGTATTTGTGGCAAAGCAATGGTTGATCGTGAAGCATTTTCACCACTCCAGTTTTTCTTTTCACCCAAGCAAAGCACAATCACATCGGCATTTGTCGCTACATTTTTAGCTTCTTCAAAATTCTTTTTGTCTTGCCCATCAAAATCACAGCCCAAAGCATAGGTTACTTCGGCCTTGCCTTTATATTCTGCTTTTAAAGCATCCACAACCGTGGTCACATCTTCGGCATTGCCTTGTGCCGCCCATGAACCTAGCAAATGCCATTTGGTTTGGGCTATGGGTCCAATTACCGCAATTTTTGAGACCTTATTTAGGGGTAGGGCTTTATTTTGGTTCTTCAACAAAACAATCGATTCTTCTGCCAACTGTTCGGCAATTTTCATGCTTTCTGGGCGATAAAATCTTTGTTTTTCTGTAGTAGTTGGCGTGTAAGGACGGTCAAATAATCCCAAACGGAATTTTACCCTTAATACTCTTCTTACGGCTTCATTCAATGCAGCTTCTGATACCTTACCTTCTTTCACCAATTCGCCCAGATGGTTATCATAACATCTGTTCATCATGTCCATTTCAACACCAGCAGTAAACGCTTTAAGCGCCGCCTCCTTTTTATTGGCCGCTACCCCTTGCGGACGTAACTGCTCTATCGAGCCCCAATCAGAAACCACAAAACCATCATGTTTCCAACGATCTTTAAGCACTTCGGTTAGGGTATAATGGTTGGCAGAACCTGGCGTTCCACTGATGTCATTGAAAGAACTCATTAGCGTGGCCGCTCCTGCCTTTACGCCTTGCTCATAAGGCAGCATGTAAGTGTCCCAAAGTGTTTGTCTCGATATTTCTGAATACACATAATCGCGTCCAGCTTCCGAAGCGCCATAACCGATGTAATGCTTTAAGCAGGCTGCTACATTTTTTTCGCTAGACATATCCGTTCCTTGGTAACCTTTTACCGAGGCCACCGTAAAAACAGCATTGGTGTAAGGGTCTTCGCCATAGCCTTCGGCCACACGTCCCCAACGACCATCTCTGGCCACATCAATCATGGGTGAGAAAGTCCAATCTACCCCCGACATTCGGGCTTCCTGGGCAGCTACGCCACAAGCTTGTTCCACCAACTTGGGATTCCATGCACAGGCTTGGGCCAAGGAGATTGGGTAAATGGTACGGAAACCGTGGATCACATCATAACCAAAAATAATGGGAATGCCCAAACGGCTTTGTTCCATCGCCTTTTTTTGTACTTTGTTACGCAAATCGGCATTGCTACCAAAATAAATAAGCGAACCCACTTGAGCAGGAATATCGTTCACAGGGTCGGCCATGTTATTGGCATTGTCGTTACGCCCCAAGGTGAACTGATTGAGCTGCATTACTTTTTCTTCTAAAGTCATGCGGGCTAATAAATCTTCTATACGTTTTTCGATCGGTTGCTTGGCATCTTTATATAAGGGATTTTCTTTTTTATAGCCAGAAAATAAGGTAATGGTAATAACGGATAACAGTAAGGTAACCTTTTTCATGATTGTTCAGCTTATTTAAAAACGGGTGTTTGCGATAATTTCATTGTTTTTTGTTGATGGTGTTTTAGCTCGAAAACGACGATTTCATTCTCGCCCTGTACCAAATCTTCGGTAGGAATCAGGATGGAACGCTGCTTTTCTTCTTCCCAATAGGAGCCCAGATATTTGCTATTGATCCAAACCTCGCCCATTCCCCAACCAGAAATATCCAAGTAAGTATTTTTTAAACCCTCTAGGCTGAAAGTACCTTTGTAAAAACCAGGGTTCCCGTCGCTTAAACTGCTCTCGAAGGTAAGATTTTTGATGGGAAATTTTCGCACATTGAGTGGTAACATTTTCCAATTTTCGATGTCGTTTCCATCCAAGGTAATTCCGCCGAACAAGCCTTTAGAATTATCGGTGATTTCTGGACCATAGGTAATCCTTCCAATATTTTCTACATAAATCTGCAGCAAGTATTTTCCAGGTTCAGTTTTGATGGCCATTTTTTTACGGTTATCCGTCAAAGTTCCCTGCAACTTCCCATTCACATACACCGCAGCATAATCACGTACATTTTCCAATTCCAGTTCTTCACTATCAGATTGGGTAGTGATTTCCGTTTGATAAAGCACATAACCAAACTCAACATTCAGGTCGTTCATGGACAGCAACTGTTCCGATGTTACCGCTGGCAAATAAACTTGTGTTAAGGAGGCCTTTTTATCCAAGCTGATTTCTTGGGCATGCAATGCCTGAGTGGCCAGTATTCCTAAACTCCATAATATTCTCCACTTCATCTTATCTCCTCCTATTTTGTTAAAAATGATTGAATAAATGATTCTTCTACTTGTACTTCGGGCGCAAACTGATTGCCTTTCACATAATGATCAATACTGTAAAGCAATTGCTGTGTAGCTGGACGTTTGTCCATATCTTTTTGGGTATCTAACGCCAATACCAACAACTTTCCACCGTTCATTTTAGCTTCGAAACCAATGCCCAGTTTTTGGTTATTATCGTAACTATCGATGATTTGAATAAATGGACGAAGCTTTTCAGGGGCGTTTTGCATTTCAATCACCTTGGCATTGTTCAAGATATCCCACCATTGCCAATCGGTATGATAAGAAGTGCTGAAATCATTAAACATGCCCTGTTTGTTGTGGATTAAACTTCCAATGGTCATTGGTGGCCATGCAAACATAATAGGGTTCCAAAAGTGGTTATGGAAAACTGATTTACGACCTTTCACCTGATTTGGCGATGGATAAAGTACCACGGTTTTACCTTGGGCCAATTGTTTTTTGGCAGCATCGTTGTAAACGGTAGTGTAAAGCACCTGATCGGTAGACTGCATTAAATTTTGATGCGGCGGATATACCCAAATGTCCCAACTGTTTTTAATTTGGTCGTTTACCGAAATATGTACCGTAAGTTTTTGTTTGTTGGTAATACCTTTTAAAGGAATCGCAAATTCGCCCACTGGAAATACGCCGTCGTTGCCAATGGTTTGGGTTTTTAAATTACCTTTTTGCAATACTTTTCCAGTTTCATCGGTAAGCCACCATTTTAGTTTGGCATTTTTAAGGGCCGCGTTGCTGTAGTTATATACTTCGGCTTTGCCCATAAAGGTTTCGTTATTGAAATAGGCACTCTTCTCGTAGCGTAATAAGGCTACGGTAGGTCCACAAAACTCTTTAAACTTCTCTGGTGTGACCAAACCTTTCGAATCCCAGAAAGGATCAAGGATGCCTACAGGGGCATACCCTTGGCCTGGGAAATCGTTGATAGACAGCAACTGGAAACCAGCCGATTTTGAAGAACGCAACAACGCCTCAATCACTGCTTTGTACTCCAAAACGGTTAATGCTCCCGAAGCACGGAAAAAGTCGTTGGCTTGATCGAGCATACCGTTTTTTTGCAACAGATCTTTAAACACCTCAAAGTTGCGGGCTTCTACAGGACTGTTAGCGTATTTTTTAATTTCCTCGAAGTTAGGATAGACACAACGCTGACCTGATTCGTGCGAAATTACAGGTACATCTACATCTGATTCGGCACTTCTGTCCCAATCGGTATTGGGCAAGCCTTCATAAACTTTTACGGGGCCTTTATTGGTTTGCTGTGATACGTAGTATTGATCAGATTTTACCCTTGTACGCGCCGTAGAACCACTGAACAGGTGACGTGAATCCAGTTTTCTACCTTCGGCGGTCAACTCTTCAATAAAATCAAAATTGCCCGTAATTTCATTGCCATTGCAATACAATACAAACGAGGGATGGTTCCCGTATTCCTTTAAAATGGCTTTAATTTCCCTACGGAAAAAGTTGTAACGGTCTTCGTCTGGTTCAGCATCCTTGCCCCACATCGGCATTTCTACCTCAAAGTAAATTCCATGCTTATCGGCCATGCGGAAAGCCGCTTTTGGCGGACACCATGAGTGGAAACGCAAGTGGTTCAGTCCATAATCCTTCATCAATAACATGATGCGTTCCCAAGAGGCATCATCCACTGGCGCATAACCCGTTTTAGGGAAAACCGCATTTTCTACATTGCCCCTTAAATGAATGGGACGGTTATTGAGCAGCACATGGCTTTTGCCTTGCTTCACTTCACGCATCCCGAAAGTATCGGATTTAGTATGCTGATAATTGGTCTTCCCATCGGAAGTGTTCAATTGTGCGGTAATTTGATAAAGGTTAGGATTAAATTCGTCCCAGAGCTTTACATTTTTACCAAGTTGAATGGTGCTTTCTACAAAAGTAACCGAGTCATTACTCACTACCGTAGCTTCACTTTTAAGGTTATAATTTGGACCAGTAATGGTGAAATTGGCTTTTCCTTTCACCTGTTTTTTGGTATCGTTATTTACTTGCAATCTTACCTTAATGGAGTTATCGGCAATATTAGGATAAACCTGAAGGTCTTCTACAAAGACAGGATCAATGGCAATGAGCTTCATTTCTCCTAAAATTCCGTTCCAGTTAATTTGGGTAAACTCGGTGTGGGCATGATTCCATTTGTGGGTTTTGTACTGGAATCTGTTGTCGATACAAACTGTAATACGATGCGTTTTACCAGGTTTAACAAAATCGGTTAAATCGTGATTATGTGGCACACTGATGTAATCTATCTGGCTTACCTCTTTGGTATCTACATAAATGGAACTTAACCAATGGGTACGTTCAAAGTACATAAAAATGCGTTTCCCTTTCCAATCGGCAGGGATTTCGATATCACGTTGGTACCAAGCTGGTCCCATGTACTCATATTTACGGGTTAAGCGATCGATGTATTTGTAAGGATTTTTATAACCAATTTGATGGTCATCGGTAATGCCTGGAAGTTGGATGGTTTCCTGTAACAGGTGGTTGTAGCGAGGCGAAAGTGAGCCTCTACGGAAATCCATCACATCGGTTTGGAACCTCCAAGTTCCTGATAAATCTAAAACGGTTTGTGCTTTTAGTGCTCCTACCTGCGCCACTAGCACAATCAAAAATATACGCGTAAGGTGTCTTAATAACTGATTATTCATTGCGGTTCTTATATCAAATGTTGCTTTCGTGTGTTTAGCGTTGGGTTTTTAACTTATTTAAGGTGTTTATCGGCGAATTTGACAAACTGTTGCCAATCGTATAAATTGATATCATGATTGCCCGAGCGCACGTGATAACCTATGGCTCCGTTCATGATGGGTTCATTTACTTTTGGGGCCTCAATGCCTTTAATGCCATCCAAACCAAATAGCTCATAAACTGGCGTGGCATGTATACCCGAGAGGAATTCTCCCTTAGGATCGGCCCATAAATCTTCGGCTGCACTGGCAATGTACACTGGACGAGGGGCCATTAAGGCTACCAATTGATGTTGGTCTACCGCTAAATCTTCTTCACGGTCATTGTACTGCTTAAAATTTTCGCAAAACCAATGCGGAAAAAGGGTGTTGATCTTACGGAAAGTCTCTCCAAATTTTCTTCTTGAAATGGCCGCACCACCGCAGCCCGAGTCGTTGGAAATGGCCATGGCAAAGCGTTGATCAATGGCACCTGTCCACAAGGCAGTTTTACCATGACGAGAGTGCCCTACTACGGCCACCTTTTTACTGTCGATGTCTTCATCGGTTTCAAAATAGTCCATGGCACAGCTTAAGCCCCAAGCCCAAGCGGCTAGGGTTCCCCATTCGTCAGCCGCAGGTTTGGTTTGTCCTTTCTGATAAAACAAGGGCTGTACCCCATTTTGATAACCGTCATCATAATCGGGATCAATATCACCACGGTAAACCGTAGCCACGGCATAACCATTGGCAATTAGCATTTCTATAGGCCAGCGTGAAGCTTCGGCACCACGTTTAAAGGTTCCCATTTGTATTTCGCTACCGCCTTCCTTGGGTTTCATGCGGGTAATGGATTCGGTAATATTCGGATCGTCGGAAACGGTGTGGTTGCCTTTAAAATTAAGACCGAAAAACATGGGCACTGCGCCATTGCGCTTGTTGGGCACATACATTAAAATAGTCATGTAATGCTTTTCGTCTTTGCTAAAATAAACCGCTATTTCTTTTCGGGTAGCCATGTTGTTAATGGCATAACGGTCTTCGTTCAACACCTTAAAATGTAGTTCCTTTGGATGTGCGGGTACTTTGCCGTACACCTGCGTCTCAAAAATTTGCAGGATTTCCTTTCTACGCTCATTCCATTTCTCCTTGGTGTTTACCACTCGTCCATCTTCCATTTTTAAGGGATTGGGCAAGGTATAGGCAGGCACTTTGGATTCGTCGTAATTAGGCTGTTGGGCATATCCCACTGCTGGCATCAATAGCGATATCAACCATATATGGGTTAAGTTTCTATATCGATTGTATTTCATTGTGGTGAATTTGATTACCGTTTTACTTTTTATTTATTAAGCCGTCATTGTGCCGCCTTTTTCGTCATTGCGAGGCATGAAGCAATCCTAAAGCAACATGCAATCCGTTCAACAACCGTTGTAAGATTGCTTCGTCATTCTTCCTCGCAATGACGGTTTACTTCAATCCTCCCCCTACCCCCTCAAAGAGGGGGATATACATGATTACCTAGTCGAAGTTGGTTAAGCATCATGCTTATCCCCCTTTGGAGGGGGGTGCGCAGGCAAGTGCGTGGGCAGGGGGAGGTAATTAACCTACTTACCATCATAATACGCTTTCATTAAATACCATGCTTTTTTCCTGTACCCTTGGTCAGAAACCAATCCTTTACGGTTCCAGTCTTCTTGGTTGGTGGGATGGAAACGGAAAGGGGAACGGAAATCGAACAATACCCAAGGCGATGTACCGCGTAGGTTAGGGATATGCTTGAACATTTCCAGGTTTTCCCTGTACAAGGTTGCTTGGTAATCCTCACTCCACGAGCTTACCACATCGGCATCGCCTGTTTTGCCATAAAGGGCTTCGCCACCAAATTCAGACACAATTAAAGGCTGTCCTTTAGCCACATCCCAAGTGGCTTTATCAGGAGTTACAGGCCAAGGATGGTACCAACCCATGTATTTATTTACGGCCACCACATCCAATTCTTTGATAAAAGGATCGTCCATGATGAACACTTGCCTTTGGCGGTCAAAACGTACCAAATCAAAAGCTGCGGTAATTAATCTTGTGGTATCAATGGCTTTGGTCGTTTCAATCAAGTATTTCAAAAAGGCATTACGTGGTGCCGAGGGTTGCGTTTCGTTGGCTACCCCCCAAAACGTTAATGCACAACGGTTTTTGTCACGCATTACCATTTCCTGCATCATTTTTCCCGCTTTCTCTTTGGTGGCTTGGTTCTCAAAATCAATTCCCTGCCAAATCGGGATTTCTTCCCAAAGTAGGAAACCCATTTTTTCGGCCAACCTAACGATGTATTCATTTTGTGGATAGTGCGCCAAACGGATCATGTTACAGCCCAAAGCTTTGGCCTCCGATAACAACATCACTGCATCGGCTTGCGAAAATGCCCTGCCTTTGCGTTGCGGAATTTCTTCATGAAAGGAAATAGATTTTAGAAAGATGGGTTGATCGTTCAAATACACATCCTCCCCTTTTACCCAAACATTACGAAAACCAATTTCTTCCTCTACCTGATCACTCTCACTCGACACTTTCACTTTGTATAAGGTTGGGTTACTAGGCGACCAGCGTTTCAGCTTTTTAGTAAGGAATGAGGTTTTCACTTCCCCATTGGCATCAGTTTTAAGAGTTTGCTTTAACTGCAGTTCAGGAATTTCGATGGTTACTGGTGTATTGGCTGTCTTTTCTGAAAGTTTTACGCGAGCGTCAATCTTATTTGCCTTATGTTTATCCAGTTGGATGAAATAATCTTCGATGAACACTTTTGGTGTACTTACCAAAAATACATCGCGGGTAATGCCTCCATAGTTCCACCAATCGAAAGCCATGGCTGGGATAGCATCTATCTTGCGGGTATTATTCACCTCCACCGCCAAAAAGTTGTCTTTTTCTTTCACGGCATCGGTCACTTCCATTTGAAAAGGCGTAAAACCACCCTCATGCTGTCCTATTTCCTTTCCGTTTAGGTAAATGCGGCAACGGTAGCTTACTGCTCCAAAATAAAGGAATAGCCGTTTGTTGCTTTCCTTGGCCACATCAAACCTACGGGCATACCAAACCGTGCCCTCATAATATTTCAGCTCGGACATTTGGCTATTCCAATCGGAAGGTACATTTAAGCGTAAACCGTTATCGAACGAGTACTCATAAAAATCGATCTTGGTTTCTGGCTTCTTGTTCAGATAAATCTTGTTTTTACGTCCTTGATCATAAAGGTCGATAATGGCATCCCATTTTCCATTGAGTGATTGCGTTTGGCGACCATATACGTTGGTAATGGTTTGCTGTGCCACCACGTTGGTAAAAATTACACTTAAAAACAGGGATAATGCTAAGTAAAAGGTATTCGGCTTCATCATAAACGGTTGTTATTTCTTGTAAATCTTCATGGCAAAACCGCCACCTTTAGCCATGTTAAGGCTCATTTTACGGTCGGCAGGAATAGCCACAGTTTCTTTTTTATAGTCGGAGGCAATGCGATTGGCATTGGCACCATCACGATACAGTTCGGCCACATAATTTCCTTCACCTAGGAAAGAAAGATCCAAGGCCGTTTGACGGGCGTCCCAATTGGTCATGCCACCTACATACCATACCTCTCCTTTTTTACGGGCAATGGCCAAGTGTTTTCCAATTTCCCCATCAAGGGCGATGCTTTGGTCCCAAACGGTGGGCACGGCCGAAATGAAATCGGTACACTCCTGCTCTTTCTCGTAATTGGTAGGGCTATCGCACAGCATGTTCAAAGGCGATTCGAAAATGACATATTGGGCCAACTGGCGACAGCGCGTACCTTGGCTCATCGGCTCGTCGTTAATGCCACGATGGGTACGTTTAGTAGCATTGCGCATGGCACCTTGGGTATAATCAATGGGGCCAGCCACCATACGGATGAAAGGCATGGTCACATCGTAAGTCACTTGATCCAACTCGGGACCTGTCCATTTCATTTGTTCCAGTCCATGAACGGCTTCAAAGTTGATCACATTTGGATAGGTCCTGTTAATTCCCGTAGGTTTATAGGTACCATGAAAATCGAGCATCAGCTTGTACTTTGCCGCTATTTCGGCCGCACGGTAATGGAAGTCAACCATCGGCTGATCATCGCGATCCATGAAATCTATTTTAAAACCCTTCACGCCCATTTCGGAGTAATGCTTGCACACTTTTTCCAGATCTCTTTCGAAAGCGTAATAACCTGCCCACAGGATAATGCCTACATTTTTGGCTTTACCATGAGCAATCAACTTCTTCAAGTCAATTTCGGGCACTACCTGAAATAAGTCTGCTTTTTTGTTTACGGCCCAACCTTCGTCGAGAATGACATATTGGATACCATTTTTAGCCGCAAAATCGATGTAGGCTTGATAGGTTTCGGTATTGATGCCTGCTTCAAAGTCAACCTTCGAAATGCCCCAATGGTTCCACCACTCCCAAGCTACTTTACCTGGTTTAACCCACGACACATCAGCCAATCTTGATGGTTCTGCCAATTTATAGACCATATCGTTATCGGCCAATTGGCTATCCTTGGTAGATACGATGACGATGCGCCAAGGGAATTTGGCTTTGGCTTGGCTTTTGGCCAAATACGGCTGCCTTGAGGTTACGAGTTGTTGCAGCTCATTATGTCCACCTTGTTTGGTGGCGGTTGGGTAAGGTGCAAAATCAGATTGAAGCGAAGTAGATCCATCTTTGTTCACCAAGTACATGCCTGGATAGCTTTCTAAATCGGCCTCGGCCAAACACACTTTCTTCCCCTTATCCAAGCTGACTACCAAAGGGCTAAATGCCAGTTTATCGGCACTCATCTTACTTAATGCGGTGTAGGTATATTCGTTTTCAAAGGAGTTGAAATACTGGCTTTCGATGTCTTTGTATTTTCCTTTTACGTAAGGCACATAGGCATTAAAATCTTTGGTGAAATTGAAACGTGCCTCTTC
Organism: Pedobacter sp. ASV17; assembly: GCF_016429065.1. Taxonomy (GTDB): domain Bacteria; phylum Bacteroidota; class Bacteroidia; order Sphingobacteriales; family Sphingobacteriaceae; genus Pedobacter. The sequence goes on along the minus strand of NZ_JAELTX010000006.1, from coordinate 46,010 downwards.
ATTTTTAACCACAATGCCTTGATTGCTGTTGGACACAAAGCGATAGGCAATGCCCTCGTTATAGGCCCTAAAAATGAGGCTAAAGTCTTCCTTAAACTGAAGTACCAACTCGTTGTATTGATCGGCAATTTGATTTCTTTTATAAAAGAGAGCATTAATTTGTTGATTGACAGTATGGTTTTTTGCGCTGCTTAGATGGGAGCCACGACCCCAAGTAGGGCCATTTTCCAAAACCATTGCCAGTTGAGAGGGTTTTAAAATCGTATCACTTTCATGTGTAATCAAATAGCTAATGTGATCGCCCAAGCTCACGGCCGCTACCAGCTTGCCATCGGGCGATTTTATTTGGTATTTCTTTTGGGCCAAAGTAGGAAGCGCCAAAGCTAATAGTAGTATGGTTAAAGTGTGTTTCATGCGGTGTTATGGGGTAATTTGGTATTGGTACATTACAAAGTCGTTTATTTTAGGCAGGCTTACTTCAATGTTGCCTGTTTTGCTTACGGTAGTGTTAATGGCCTTGCCATTGCCCAGTACTGGCGTACATTTTACTTTGCTGCCTGCGGGTAACCAAGTCTTCACGGCACTTGTAGCATTGGGCGTATTTTCTCGGTAAAAAATGAAATAGCCTTTATTTCCATCGATGGACTGAAAACCTGTCCACGACCTACCCGAAGGTTCCTCGCCAATAGGTAAAATGGTACCCATGTGGAAATCGTGCTGAATTTTACGATAGGCTTTGATCAGGTCTTTGATTTTTGAAGCTTCGGCAGGCAAACCTGTACCTTCAAACCATGCCAAAGGTTGCCCAGCCATGGTGGTGGCAAACAAATATTCGAAGGAGTAGTTATTTGGCGCAAAAATATCCTTGCCATATTTTTCGGCGTTGCGCCACTTATTCAAAAACTCAATTTGTAGTTTCTCTGCTGGCACATATTTAGACAATTGCCATAAATTACGTAGGGTCCAGTAAGGATAATAGTTCTGCCAATCGGTGTAGCGATTTTCTAAAAACACATTCCCGTACTCGTTAAAGGTATAATAGCCCGCTCTTCTCCCTGCGGTAGCATCTAAATTAAACACTACCTCATGATTGGTTTTTTCTAACACCCCGTCAAATAGTTTACGTAGGTTAATTTCCGATTGCTTGGTTGGAATGGCCAAACCATCTATTTTAAAAGTGCGGATGCCATAGGTTTGGTATAAGCCCACCAAAGCATTTACATCTTTTTCCCAATCGGCATAATCGTTTTGTACACTAGGATTAAACCACAGACAAATTTCTACGCCTAGTTCTTTGCCTCGTTTTACAATGGGATGCAAACCATTCGGGTATTTAGCAGAATCGGGCTTCCAGTAATCGGGATTATCCCAAATGTTTTTGAAAGAGCCTTTGGCCAATGCCGAATTAGGGCTTTTCCCTACCTGCCAACCATCATCAATCTGGAAATGCGATATTCCGAGTTCGGCAGCTTTCTCTACTTCCAGTAAACTGAATTTTTCATTTACTTTCGAATCTTGGCTCCTGTCGCCCCAAGTATTCATCATCACCATTTCATCGCGTTGCGGCAACAACTTGCGCATATTTTTTTGATAGCTCCGCAAGGCTTTAAGCTGCTCAAGTTCCGAGCCGCTGTACACGCCAATCACCGCACCATAGGCTTTCGTCCACTGGTCAGTCTTAATGTCGTTTGCGGTTAAGCCCATTCCACTCATCGCGAAATGGTTAAAATCCGTAGTAAAATCGTAACCGTTATAGGCCAGTTGCACGCTAGAAGTTGGGGCTTCCTTTAAAAAGAAAAAGCCTTTGTTGTTTTCGTTATTGTGCGCCAATAGCAAATTTCCACGATAGGTGGTTTTACGATAAGGAATGAATTTTCTTTCTTGGACAAGGTTGTTGTTCCAATCGGTAACGTCAAAAAATTCCACAATGTTGGTTTGCCAATGGAAACCATCCAGCTTGATTTGATCGATAATGGCAGTCAATTGCTGAGATTTCATGTCCTCGGCAAACTCAATATTTTTACGATCCGCCGCATTACCGACCTTTCCGTCAAACACCAAATCGGTGCTGCCTTTCAGGTAAATATCACAAGCAATGGTTGGGCTATCATCGTATACACGGTATACTTTTTTTACGGCTAAAGTGCCTAGATTGAAACTCACTTCCACCTCCAAATGACTGGGCTGAATAGCAGTTGTCCTTACCTGTTTGGTGGTATAGTTGCCTTGGCTGGCATTCAGTTCCTTGCTGACTAAAAAATCGGGAGTTTTTAACCTATTTAGCCACGGTTGCTTAGTAGCTTTATCGGTTAAACTATAGGTAATGAGGTTACCTTGGTTCCAAACGAATTTTCTTTCTATCCATTGGTTGCCTATAACTAAAGTGTCTTTTTCTAAACGACTGTAAGGGGCTTGCCCATAGGTGGTAAACAGTGGCGTAAAAAAAGCCAGCACTAAAAATATCTTTCGTATTGCGTTGTGGTATCCCATGCTATTGTACTTCAAAATCGTTCAATTTTATCCAACCCTCTTCGGTAGTCTCGGCCTCAAGGGCCAGTTTAATGCCTGGTTCATTTTCTTTGCTGGTATCTACAATGGCTATCGCCCAAGCATAATGACCCGCAGGAAGATCTACAGAGGTATTGAAATCATAAGATACTGGTTTATCTTTTAACCAGTTAGAAGGTTCGCTATGCTGGTCTACAAAAATTTTCTTCACTTTACTTTTACCGTCCAAAATGGCAAAGGCCACCTTATATTTATAGTTCCATTGCGGAATATTGTTAGGACAATAGCCCCAACCTTTGTTTTGCCAACGGTGGGTAATTTGGGCTTTGCTCCCCGATTTGATTTTCGCAGGAAGGTTGATGTGGTCTGGATATAAACGGTAACCGCCTTCGGATACAAAAGCCTGCACCAGTGGGAACGAGCTCTCAAACCACGAAGCAGTTTCGCCGCCAGCCCTAAAGTCCATCATGTTTACTTTTGCCTCTGCCGATGCTTCGTATTCGCCCAATCGTACATCTTCATCATGTCCCTGTCTGTATTTTTTGCTTGGATCTTTCCAATAACTATGTGTACGTGAGGTGATCCATCCACCTTCCATAATAATAGGACGTTTGTAGTTCCATCGCTTTGCAAAATCCTTTTCCCAATTTTGGTAATAACCTGTCATGCCAAAAGCATCATGGCGTAAGCTATAGCCTTTGTTAATGGCTTTTACCAATAATTTATCACTATTGGCATTGGCTGGCGCCCAACTTTCGGGATGCCCCACCAAACGGTGGTAATTAATCACTAAAGGTACCTTGGTAAAGGTGCGGGCATATAAATCGGTTACCCAATCCAATACTTCTTCTTTCTGTTTTTCGGTATTTGCAGGCGTAGCGGTTTTTGGGTCTTCGTACACTACAAAATGTGCTTCGCCCCATTTACCCAAACCATAGGCATCTACAAAAGAGGTACGCTCGGGATCATTAAAATCCTTAGCCAATGCTTCTATAAATTTGGTATAGTACTTTCTAAAAATAGGATCTTGCGGATATGGGGTTTGCCTATCGGGATGTTCGCTGTTTTCTACATAATACTTGGCGCCCGCATCAAACACAAACTGCGGCGTGTTTTGGCCTTGGTCGCGACCGTCTACCACAATGCGAAAGGCAATAGGCAGCCCCCTTTTTTGTGCGCCCCTAATAAGCTTGCCAATCCTTGAATTAGGGTCGTTCCAAGTGTATACGCCTTCGCTAGGATTTAATGACGACCAACTGGTGCGCAGGTAACAGGCAGAAGCATAATCGATGGCTTTTACCTTTTTACCCAAACTTGGCACCAAATACTCGCTATCCCAGTAAGATTCCTCGGCACTGCGGGCGGCATACATGACCCACCCGTTTAAAGGGTTGCGCAACACCCTAACACTATCGTATGCTGGGCTTAGGGAAACATAGTTAGCTTTAGGGTCAACATCATTACTTTGATCATTTTTAAAAGCGGTAATGAAAACGGTAAGGCACACCAATGCGGTGAATATCGTATAGAGGTTTCTTTGGTTCATTAACGGGTATCTTCTCGGCATCATTCAGGTTTCAGTTGGCTTTAATTAGGCATGCATGTACCCTGCAAATGGCAATGGCATTCCTTAAGGGATTGGGGTTCAAAAAAAGACGAGTACAGGATTTTAAACCTGTGGTATTTGGTTTCATACATTCACTTGGTTAGGTTGAACAGGGTTAGCAAAAGCAATGTGCTATGCGCCTCCCTGAAATACAAAAGTAGCCAACCCCGCCTTTGGCCATGGTATGGTTTTGTTCAGAAATGGTTCGTTTTTGTACAGAAAGATTAAGGGTACTATTGACAATTCATTCTTATCTGTAGTTTAGTTGGGTATTAGGAATTAGGGGCTAGGAACTAGGGATTAGTGGTTAGTTGCTAGGAGCATAGTCCCGACCTTTCGGGATTAGTGACTAGGGTAGTTAGATTTTCTAATTGATGGGTAAACATATGCCAACTCATGTGGCAATGGCGGATTTGGGTGAACTATTAATAGAACGTCATTCCCGTGAAGACGGGAATCGTAAAGCGTTTTAAGATCCCCGCATACGCGAGGATGACGGACAGGAGCGGCCAGTACTAATATCCCAATGAACAAATGAACGAGTGAACCAATGAACGAATGAACGAATGAACAAACAATTCAATAATATCAAATGAGCCAACGATCTAAACAACCAAAAAACCAACCAACCAATTAATTAATGAAAACCAATGTACTTGAACTAAAGGATTACATCGTATTTGCGGTGTACTTCGTTATTGTTGCGGCTTACGGGCTGTATATCTACCAGAAAAAGAAGTCTGCCAAATCCGATTCAAAAGATTATTTCCTGGCCGAAGGCTCCCTTACTTGGTGGGCTATTGGGGCTTCGCTCATTGCCTCTAACATTTCTGCCGAGCAGTTTATTGGCATGAGTGGCTCGGGCTTTAAAATGGGACTGGCCATTGCTACTTACGAGTGGATGGCCGCCGCTACGCTTATCATTGTCGCCATCTTTTTTATCCCCGTATATTTAAAAAATAACATTGCCACAATGCCACAGTTTCTGCACCAGCGTTACAATGGCACTGTAGCCATGATCATGGCCGTGTTTTGGCTACTGTTGTATGTAGTGGTGAACCTTACCTCAATCCTTTACCTAGGAGCTTTGGCGGTAAGCAGTATATCAGGCTTTAGCATTGAGGCCTGTATGTATGCCATTGCTATTTTTGCCATCATTATTACCCTTGGCGGCATGAAGGTGATTGGCTATACCGATGTGATCCAAGTGTTTTTCCTCATTCTGGGTGGTTTGGCCACTACTTATTTAGCGCTTAACCTCGTATCCGACCACTATGGCACCAAGGGAATTTTAGAAGGCTACAACCTCATGACTTCCAAAGCTTCGGAGCATTTCCACATGGTCTTAAAGCCCGAGAACGAAAACTATATTGACTTGCCTGGTCTTTCGGTACTCATTGGCGGCATGTGGATTGTAAACCTGAACTATTGGGGCTGCAACCAGTACATTACCCAAAGGGCATTAGGTGCCGATTTAAATACCGCACGTGGTGGTTTGCTGTTTGCCGCTTTCCTTAAATTGCTGATGCCTATTATTGTGGTACTGCCAGGCATTGCGGCCTATGTGCTTTATAAGGAAGGGCATTTCCAAACCGAAATGATACACGATGGTTCCGTAAATCCAGACCGTGCTTATCCCGTATTGCTCAACTTATTGCCTGCTGGATTAAAAGGACTTTCTTTTGCCGCACTTACGGCTGCCGTGGTCGCTTCCTTGGCGGGCAAGGCCAATAGTATTGCTACCATTTTCACTTTAGATGTTTACAAAAAGGTATTCAATACCAATGCTTCGGAAAAGAATCTCATCACTACGGGAAAAATAACGATTGTAGCGGCAATGATTTTAGCGGTGCTGATTGCCCCTCATTTAGGCATTGACAAAAAAGGTGGTTTCCAATATATCCAAGAGTACACAGGCTTTGTTTCTCCTGGTATTTTTGCCATGTTCATCTTGGGCTTCTTCTGGAAGAAAACGACTTCTAAAGCAGCACTTTTTGCCACTATTGGCGGTTTCATCTTCTCCCTCTTTTTAAAGGCATTACCTACTTTAACCGATCTTTCGTGGTTGTCGCCAATGGGTTTTGCCGTTAAAAATGCCAAAGGGGTTTACGAAATTCCTTTTATCGATCGTATGGGTTTTGTGTTCCTGTTCTGTGTGATTGGCATGTACATCATCAGCGTGATCGATAACCGCAAAGGAATTGTACCTAAAGGTTTGGAAGTTGATCCCAAAATGTTCAAGACTTCTAGAAGCTTTGCCATTGGCACCATTGTGATACTGGCATTGCTTACCATTTTATATACCATTTATTGGTAGTTAATCTGTACAAACCCTCATAGGTTTTAAAACCTATGAGGGTTTGTACCAATTTTAAATCGACCTTCCCACTAAAACCACTCCAAATTAATTCATAACTTTGGGTTCATATCCTCACTCCCATGATCCCCTTTCACGAACTCCTATTTTTTGCTTTGGCCGCTTTGGTATTGGTCATCAGCCCAGGGCCAAACATGATCTATTTAATATCCAGAACCATTACCCAAGGCAGAAAAGCAGGGTTAACGTCCCTAGCAGGGGTTATCTGTGGGTTTTTATTTCACATTGTGATGGTATCCTTTGGACTTACCGCCATTTTATTTGCGGTACCTTTTGCCTACACTGTTTTAAAAACATTGGGTGTAATTTACCTTTTATATTTAGCCTACCAAGCCATTAAACCCAATAGCAAAAATATTTTCGAGGTAGACCAAAACCTTAAAATTGACCAACCCCGCAAGCTATTTACCGTGGGCTTTCTCACCAATGTACTCAATCCCAAAGTGGCCGTATTTTATTTATCCTTTTTCCCGCAGTTTATTAAACCAGCTTACGGCTCTATTTTTAGCCAAAGCTTAATGCTTGGCTTTACACAAGTGCTGGTAAGCTTTAGCATTAACTTTTTGATTGTATTAAGTGCTGCCAAAGCGGCTACCTTTTTTGCCAACAACCCGCTTTGGGTAAAAGTGCAAAAATGGTTTATGGCCAGTGTGCTTGCTTTTTTAGCCATAAAAATGGCTTTGTCAAAAGCGAAGTAAATTTCGTGACCTTCATCAAAACCTCGTAGGTTTTAGAACGGCGAAGCCCTCAACTTTACCATTGAAGAACAATAACAAATGGAAGTTAAACCTACGAGGTTTGAGCTACCCGTACCGTCCACAATTTGATAACAATAAGTTAATATAGCACTCTCTATCTTTGAGCCGAAAAATCCCGTCATCCATTCATGAACGAGCAAATCGAGCAGCAAATCAAAGCCTGGTCTAAGGGCAATGATCGTGCCTTCCGAGCAATTTTCGACTATTTTAGGCCGAGGCTTTTGGCAGCAAGCCTACGTAACGTAGCTCATAAGGAAATCGCTGAAGAACTCGTAATGAATACCTTGCTTAAAATTTGGCAGCTACGTCCCAAAGTGACACATATTGAGGATTTGGAGCACTACATCTTCGGCATGATGCGCCAACAGATTGCTGGGCACCTGCGGAAAAAGATTGCCCATACTGTTTCCATTACCGAAATTCCACTAGAAGAATTAGGTGCGACGGCCTTACCCGAACTATCGTACCGCGAAATTGCCGAACGTTACCAAGCTGCCCTTGACAAATTACCCCCACAGCGCAAAAAGATTTTTCTCATGAGCCGTGAAGAAGCTTTAGGTAATGCCGAAATTGCCCGTCAAACCAAACTATCGGTGCATACCGTGAACAACCACATCAAAGCCTCGTTAAAAATCATTAAAAACGAGTTTCAAGACCATCCAGACGCCATTACTTTTGTGCTAGTCCTTACGCCCACCATTTTTTCTTAGGCCCAAAAAGCCTCACCCTCTGTTAAGGATTTATTAAGCAAACATTAAGTTTCCAACGGGCATAGCCATGCTATGGCTTTGCTACATTGTTTATGGTAAGGAGCCCTTAAAAAGGCAAAAACACCAAACAATGACCACTATACAAAGACCGTCTAAAAAAGTACTGATTACTTATTTCAAGAGCGAAAGTAAACCAGCTGAAAAGACCTTGATAGAGCTTTATCTGGCATTAGATGTTGATCATGAATTTGTGCAGCAATGTTTGCAAGAGGCATGGACAGTAAAATATTGGCAAGCTCCGCAGCTCCCTGCAGATATGGACCATCAAGAAGCGGCATGGCAAAATTTCTTGTCCCTAAAAACACAAAACAAAGGCTGGAAAAACAGACAAAAGGTTTGGCGATATGCTGCTGCTGCTGCCATCTTACTATTGAGCTTTGGCCTTGGGCTACAGTGGTACAAACAAAGCATCACACAACATACCTCTGAACTGGCCCAGCTCAACTTATATAAAAGATATGAAGCCCCATTAGGCAAACTTACCAAATTGATGCTAGCCGACAGCAGCATCGTTACCATGTTCCCAGGAGCAAGTTTAGATTTACCCGATAACTTTAACCAGCAAAACAGGCAAGTAGTACTTAAAGGAAGGGCCTATTTTAAAATTGCCCATAACGCCAAAAAGCCTTTTTATGTAAGCAGTGGCCAGCTAAAAACCCGTGTATTGGGAACCAGCTTTGAGGTAGCCACCCAAAAGGATGGCCAACAGCAAAAAGTCATTTTACATACTGGAAAAATAGCAGTAAGCTACGCCCATCAAACCCTTGCGGTGCTAAAACCCAATCAACAATTCGAAATAAACAAAGCAGGTAAATTCAACATTAGCGAAGTAAGTGCTGAACAGCTCACCAGCTGGACCAAGGAACAATTGAGCTACCATCAAGTACCACTTAACGACATTTGTGCGGAGCTAGGCCAATGGTACGGCGTAAACATCATCATTAAAAAACCAGCCATAGGTCATAAAAAACTAACGGCCAGCTTTACCAGAAAACCACTCAACACGGTAATGGACATTTTATCCATGACTGGAAGTTTTCATTACGAAATCAACAACAATACCATCACTATTTATTAAGAAAGGAGCATTACGAAACAGCATTAACATAAAAAAGCCGTCCATTAATGTAATGGACGGCTCAGCACCGCTAACTGATTGAGCCCAGTTAACGGCCATGGAACCAAACAGGACACACCCATTTAATTACCAACTACAAACATGCAAAAATTTTTATTATTTATTTTTCTGCTGCCTGCATTATTCTGTCAAACGATGGCCATGCAGGTATTGGATAAAAAACTTCATATTCCCGACCGCAATGCTACTGGACTGGCACTTATTACTGCCGTGAAAACGCAGGCCAATGCCGAAATCACCTATGACGAAACGGTAAACAAACTACTTTCGCAAGCCATTACCGTACGTACCACTACGCCTACCGTTCGTGAAGCCCTTAACTGGTTAAAAACCGACATCAACGTAGGCTATAAAAACAAGGACAACTACATTATCCTTACCGTACTCCCTCGGCCGCAATTGCCAGGCCGCATTGTTGGTAAGATATTGGATGATCGTGGCGAAGCCCTACCCTCCGCAGGCATTAAGGTCGTAGAAACTGGTGCCGTAGTGCAAAGCAGTGTCGATGGCAGCTATACCCTCATCCTAAAACCGGGAGTGTATACCTTAGAAACCAGTTACATTTCCTTTCAAACCAAACGCATAACCGAAGTTACCGTAAAAGAAGGGCAAGCCACCAATCTTAACATTACCCTTAACCCTGCTACCAGTGCCTTAAAGCAAGTAACGGTAACGGGCAGTTATAAAAAAGAAAGTACTGCCAGCTTATATGTACAACAAAAAAATGCCGCCGCACTCACTGATGGAATTTCTGCCGAGCAAATTGCCCGCACACCAGACAGACATGTAGGCGAAACCTTAAGCCGTATTACAGGCGTAAGCACTACCGATGGCAAGCGTGTAGTGGTAAGGGGAATTGCCGAGCGCTATAACGTAGCCACGCTTAACGGCAGTACCTTGCCCAGCACCGATGTGCAGGAACGTAATTTCGAATTCGATTTGATTCCTACCAATATGGTTGATCAGGTAGTGGTTGCTAAATCCATCACCCCAGATATGCCTTATGGTTTCGCAGGTGGCTTGGTACAGATCACCACCAAAGCCATTCCTACCGAAAATTTCCTCTCCTTTTCCACTGGCATTGGTTTTAACGACCGTACGCAGGGGAAGGATTTTTTAAGTTACGGCAGAGGAAAATATGATTACTTTGGTTTTGATGATGGCGCACGAAATCATTACCCCAATGGCATTTTAGACGTTACTTCTAATTTTGACCCGAGACGACCAGACGCACAGAACAAAATAACGGCGGCTCAGGTAGCTGAACAGAACAAACGTATTGGCGGTACTGAACGACTGGGGACACGTGCTTTTGCAGCGGCTCCATCACAAAGTTATCAATTGAGCTTGGGCAGGGTATACTCCTTAAGCAAAAACAAAGTCAGAAAACTGGGCTTTATCGGTTCAGCCAGTTACCGTAACAGCCAGCGTATTAACGATATTACCAATATGCGACGTGGTGGTTGGAGCTTAAGACCCACAAACGCTGATGACACTTCTGATGTGAATACAGGCAATCGCTACAATTTTACTACTTCTTTGGGAGGTTTAATTAATGTGGGTTTTAATACAGAGAAGCATCAGCTGAATAGTTACAACCTCTATAATAGGATATTTGATAATGAATTTAATCGCTACGTAGGCTGGGATAACGAACGTCCCAAAAGTGAATCAAATCCTTTCCCAACCATAGAGGAAGATGAACGCCCCAAGTTTACCGACCTTTTACAAAACAAATTGATTGGCAAACATGCTTTTGGTAAACTTAACCTAGATTGGAGCGCTGCCAGAACTTATCTGAAACAGGAAGAAAAAGATGCGGTATATGCTAACCTCGGCAACAGGGAATATGCCAACTATGCACCACTATACAACTATTATCCTGGCCAAGCCAGCGACCCTGGTTGGGGCACTTTTTATCGTGGTAAATTTACCTATCGGGAAACCAATATGGAAGCCATGTTCAATGCGGCCTACAACTTTCGTTGGGGCAATACCTCGCATATCCTTAAAACAGGTTACAATTATCTGAACAAACACGTGTGGAACGACTGGTTGGTATTACCTATTGTAGTTTCTAATCCAGCGGGCGTTAATTATACAGAAATTGCCGTACAGGAATGGGGTAAATATATGGGCATGGAAAACCGCTTAACCAGCTTATATTATAACACATCGAGATTTACCGAAGCTGGCTTTGAGGGGAAAAGCAATACACAAGGCGCTTATGTGATGTTGGATAACAAGTTAGGTTCCAAATTTAGACTGGTATGGGGTGCAAGGGCTGAATATTTTAAGCTCGACACTATTAAAAACCCGGTAAGCTTACCAATCGACCAGAATGTACAATTGCTGTTAGATGAAGAAAAAAATTGGAGATTCCTTCCCTCGGCAAATGCCACTTACAGTCCCATTTCAAGTCTTAACATTAGGGCCAGTTATGCCAAATCGGCCGTAAGACCTGGGTTGATGGAAAACTCAAGATTTTCTCGTTACAATCCCAATTACGGTACTAGGGTACGTAGTAATGGAGTAACCACTACCGTGATTGACAACTACGACGCAAAAATAGAATGGTTTCCAGAGGCTGGAGAAATCATCTCGGTAGGCTACTTCCATAAATATTTCGATAAACCTGCCGAATTTTACAGAATTGACAACAGCAGTGGCGGCAATGCCTATGTCACTATCGCCAATTCTGATTGGGCAAAAGTAAGTGGCTGGGAATTTGAGATCCGTAAGCGTTTAGATTTTATTCTTCCCAAATCTTCCGTACTTAATGATATTTACCTGATGGGTAACCTTACGCTTCAAAAATCTGTGGTACAGGGCAGAGAAATAAGATATGATACAGAAAAACCTGGTCGCCCAGTAGCTTATTATTATTACCTCAAGTATCCACGTCAGCTTTATGGCCAAGTGCCATTGCTTTATAACGTAGGTGCACAGTACGTTGGCGACAAGCTGGGCTTAAACATTACTTATAATTACATGGGCTACAAAACTTTTGTTACCTCTAGCGAACCCATGCTGGCCGAATACGAGCGTCCAAGAGGACAACTGGACCTACAGGTGAGCTATCGCTTTTTGGGTAAAAGAATGGAGGCCAAGCTGAATGTGGGCAACCTTACAGATGCTCCCTTCCGCTTTTATATCAACGACCGTTCAACATATGAGCAAAAACCTGGGACCGAAAAACTTTTGAATGCCGAATGGGCGGAACGTTTTGAATACAAATGGGGGTTTTCGGAAAAATTCGAGAAAGGTTATACCGACAAAACCACAGGACAGCTCATTGGCGACCGCGAAACCTTTACCCGCTACATTGGCCGTACCTACAGTTTATCCCTAAACTATAAATTTTAAAACCAATAGATCAAATGAAAATACAGCATATTCTATTTAGCGCCCTAATGGCCATCTGCCTAACAGCTTGCGAAAAAGAAGGCGAAAAAATCATCAAGCCAATTCTAAAATCACAGCCTTTCAGTATTTCTGGCTTTGCTCTGGTAGATACCCTTGAACAATATTTTGATGGCAAGAAAGTACGTGAGTTCGTAGGAAGAGCTAATTATAATGGAAAAATTGTCTTCGAAAAAGAAGCTCCTATTTTAATGGAGCTTAAAAAGAAAGGCGACAGCAAGGTGCTTTTAAGCAAAACAATTACACCAGGCATGGCCGATGCCGACAAGACCATTATTTTTTATTACGAAGGCAAAGATATCGAGGCAAAATATCACTATCCTGCACCCATAGCAGATATTGAACAAGTAGCATTTTATTTCGACAACCCCTCAAATACACCTGTAGATGTGGTTTATGGTGATGCTTCGGGAGATATTAATGCTGTACAGTATCTGGCCAGAAATGTTCAACCTGGCAAGTGGACCACTTTCCTACAAATACCGCCGCTAAATGGGAATGGACAGGATTTGTATATTTTTCTACTAAAAGCAGGAAAAAAAGAGTGGTTAGTTAACGACAGTTTTGATATGAGTTACATACAGGCTAACCTACCTGTAATGGGTGGTTGGTACCAAGGTGGCGGTGTACAGGCCATCTATATACCTTTTAATAAAAAAGGCGAGATTCTGATGCCTTATGACTTGGTACAGCTATACCCATAAACTTTGAAATCTTATCTAAGTACGCTCTAATGGAAGGCTGTCACATCTTAGAGGTGTGACTCCTTTTATTTGATTTCCTTAGTTTAACCATGAAAGCGATTAACAACAAAGAGCATTTATTGCTTTTGCATGCGATAGAACAAGCAGTAGATATGACTACACGTTCTGAGCTGGAGAGCTTGTTTAACAAAGAGCAAAAAGACCTACAAGCGGTCTTTAAGCGCTACCAGTCGTTATTGGCACAATTATCCATTTGCATTGCCGAATACGACCGCAAAAGCCATTATATTAAGGTGAATTTGGTAGGGCCAACGTTAAGGCGAAACAGGAAGAAGTAGAATGGGCCAAGTAACAAAGCCATTTCCAATACAAAAACCTCGTAGGTTTAACTTCCATTTGTTATTGTTCTTCAATGGTAAAGTTGAGGGCTTCGCCGTTCTAAAACCTACGAGGTTTACTGGCAGAAGTTTTGTTTTTTGATTGCCATGACTGCATTAACCCTCCATTAACACTTCATTAACCGTTGCAAATACCTCGCCCAGCTATCTTTGTTCAAAAAAAGAGAGATGAAAAAATACATTTTAATGCTGTTTGTGACATGGTGCAGCTTGAACGCCTTTGCCCAAACCGTTACCGAAAAAATTAAATTCAGTGTTCATGATGATGATGCCGAATACAGTATCAGGTCTTCATTCCCTATTGAGCGGGCAGAACGTTTACGTGCTATTGTAGAAGGGATGTTGGGAGAAGCCAGCAAATCAGCAGCAGGTGAAAGCCGATGGAATACTTCTGCCTACAGCAGTAGATTTTGGGGAAATCGTTTTGAGGCCAACCTCGACAAAAAGAAAGCAACCAACCATCAAATTGCCCTATTTAAGGAGCTTACCACTAAATTACAAGAGGCATTGGACCAGCCTAAACCCCCAAGGCCACCTAAACAACCTTAATTTTGTTTTGCAGTGGCGGTAAAAATTGCAATTACCACCACTGCTAAATATTATTGATGATACTCTTGATCACTCACCGCATGTAACCAAGCCGTAGGCCCTTTATCATTACTGGTTATCGCCACCTGTACAAAGTAGGAATCTGCACTGGCACCATGCCAGTGGGCTACATTTGGTGGACATTTCACTACATCGCCTTTGCGCAATATCTGTTTAGGCTTACCCTTTTCCTGATAATACCCCACGCCACCCGTTACTAAAAGAATTTGTCCAGCGGGATGCAGGTGCCATTTGGATCTTGCCCCAGGTTCAAAAGTGACGTTGCCTACCGCAACAGGGTTAGCACTATCGGCAGCCACCATCACTTGGAGATAAGCGGTTCCCGTAAAATTGTTATTAGTAATTCGGTCACCTTTTGGAAAAATGACCTTAGCGCTATTTGAGTTAGCCTTTTTTTGTTGCGCTTTTAAATTTTGGATGCCCGCAAGTGCTACGCAAGCACTTATGATGAATAAGTTAATTACTTTCATGATGTATCTATTTTAATTATTCTGTGCAAATGGGTGGAATGGTTCCAGTCTCAGAAACATTAGAGACTTCGCTTTTAACCACCTCAAACCTCACCCTTAAATTTTCGGAGGTTTCAAATGCCTCTATACCTTCTTTCAGTTGACCAATCTTGATAAGTCCTGCCTTCACGATGGCATGGTCTTGCTGATAAAAAATCGCCAATCCTCCGCCTAGCCAATAGGAAATATCACCTACTTCATAGGTATTTTTAATGGTACCATTATTGGACAACCTTACCGCAAGCGGGCTGTATTTTTCACGACGATTCAAGTCCTGCATATCCAACTCAAGCGGCAATAGCTGCATAAAATTTCTGGTGGCCTCGCTATCATCAACAGCAGCATATAAAATCTTCTCTCCTACCGTAATCTTCAATTTAAGGCTATCAATAGGATAATCAATCAGTTCTTTAGCATTAATGGGGGAATTAAATAGGCCCATCCACAAAAGAATGGTCAACAGTGCTTTTGGCAATTTACGTATCATGCTGGTTATTTTAAGTTGTCCTTAAAAAATTCATTTAGTTTGGCTACTGCTTGGCTAACGTACTCGGGTTTCCAATAGGTTTCAATGTGGGTAGCGCCATCAATTACAAACAAGGTTTTATCCTTTGCTTTGGTGGCTTTTTGAAATGCTTCATCGGTCATGTATTTGGTATCGGCTTTACTTCCGGCAATCATCAAAAGAGGCTGATTAATCAAGTCCATATTGGTGGTGGCATCCCAAGTCATCAAATCCAACAAGCTGCTCATGGTATATAAAAAGGTTGAATTGGGATGGGCGTGAGTTCTGTAATAATACACCATCCCTTCGCGATAAAGATCGGTTTGGGTTTTAGCAATTTCCTCATCGGTAACGCTGGCTACCCCTGCATAAATCATTTTGCCCCCTGCCGCTTCCTGCATACGTGCTTCGGTAGCTTTGGCCAAACGTTCTTGTATGGTATTCAACTGCGAATTTTGAAAGCCATTACGTCTTACTTCGCCCGAATTGAACATGCTCAAAGTAGCAACGGCCTTAAAACGCTTATCGGATTGAGCCGCTTTTAAGGTATAACCACCGCCACCACAAATACCCAATACGCCCAAACGGTTGGCATCAACACCTGCATATTGTGTGATAAAATCGGCCATGCCGTGAATGTCTTCTATTCTGAAAGCAGGTTTATCGGTATGGCGTGGCTCGCCACCACTTGCACCTTGATAGGCCGCATCGGCAGCAATGGTGATATAACCTTGCTCCGCCAAACGTTGGGCGTATAAACCTGCGGTTTGCTCTTTGATCCCTCCGTTGGGATGCGCCACCACTACCGCTGGATATTTTTTTGAAGTTTCGTAACCCGCTGGCGTATATACGTTGGCTGCAATGGTAATGCCGTTAAGTTGATAGGTAACAGGATGTATATTTACCTTCCCTTTTTCATTTTGGGTAATGGCTCCCTCGTACACCAAGGTAAATGGATTTTGCTGGTACCTCTTTTGATCAGATTGTGCATTGACCACATCTGTGGCCAACATAGAGGTAGCTATGGCAATGATTGATGTTAATTTTCTCATTTTTTTCAGATTTACTTTCTACTTTTCAGTACTTCGTTCAACACCTTTTGGGCCGCTTCGGCTTTCGCTTTTCCAATACTTGGTGAAATAATGGCTACAAATTCTTTCAGCTGTTCAGGAGTGATCCCCACATTCAGGGAAATCCCCAAATGCGACTGCAACATGGGTTCGGCATCGCCAATGGCACTAATCACCGAAATGGTAACCAGCTCCCTTTGCGCATAGGTCAATACATCCCTTTCGAAAATATCTGCAAACAGATGTTCTTTCAAAAAACGATCTATGATGGGAGCAAAAGCCGAATAACCTGTAAGTTGGTCAGGTGGTGGCGTTTGGGTAAGCATGGCCAAAATCTTTTTGCCTCGTTGGTATTTTTCGTCCTCTTCCTTAATTGGAGACGCGTCCTTACCAGTTTGATCGATAATGCCCTTTGCTTTGCGTTCTTCCAGTACTGTCATGAAAGTTTGTAATCCACGAATACTGCGAGGAAATCCACAATAGGCATAGCTATGAACCAGTGCTTCTTTGATTTCATTAATGGTTAAACCTGCTTCAAGTCCACGGTTCAGTTCGGTTTTTAATGCAGTTAGCTTACCTTGTGCCGTGAGCGAAGAAATAAGCACGATGCTTTTTTCTTTTGCAGTTAATGCTTGATGGCTTGTGTTCATTTGCTGGGCTTTTGCTGGGCTAATGAAGGTGATGATTCCAATCATTAAACCCAATAATTTTAATCGCTTGATATTTTTGATGCTTCTCATGTTTACAAATTTCAGCACAAAAAACGTGGGAACGGGTAGATGGATTACGGCATTTGTAACCAATGTTACCTATCCAGTCCTTTTTGTTTAAGCCACTTGGCCAATATTTCAGCAACTTCTTGATTATTCAAGTCGGACATTGGAAAATGCGTATTGCCTTTAAGGCCTATTTCTGGAAGGTGCACCACGGTAGCATCGCCTCCATGGGCATTCACCACTTTGGCCCATTGTTTAGCCGTGGCCAGCACATTGCGCCAAAAGTTCAAGGAGGCAGCATTGCTTTCGTCCTTTGGAATAAAATCACCATAGTAAACTACGATAGGAATTTTGGTCAGTTTTTTAAAATCTTCCAATGGGATGCCCCTACCGCCACGATTACCTTCGGGCGCTTCACCTTCAGGAAAAGCAAATCCACCAGGCTCATAAGCCACAATGGCTTTTACCTGTTCATTATTAATGGCCGTTTTCCAGCCTGACGCTCCGCCTGCCGAATGGGTAAACAAAATTCCATCACCAGATTTGTCAAACACTGCCGACATTGCTTTCACAATCGTTGCCTCGTCTACATTGCCTGTATTTGGCGTCATCATCCTAAAAAATCGGTCAAGAGACAAGCTATCTTTCGGAAACTGTACACCTTCGTAAAAGTTGGGATATTGTCCAATCCGAAACTGCGTAAACCAAGTTTGATCGTCGGGTGTGGCGGTAATGGTGGCGGGCTTAGTGGTTTGTCCCGCGTCACCACGTCCAGGTTGGTCAACCAAGTAAACACCATAACCTTTGCGCAAAAACAGGTTGGCAAAACCCTCCCTACCGTCGGCTGTGGTTTGCCAACTGCGACGAGACTGCCCGTAGCCATGCAAAAACACCATCGAAAGTTTTTTGGCGCTGACTGGGATTTGATAAAACACATCGGCATGGTCGCCATGTCTGGTCTGTCCGCCCTGTGGCACATTCCAAGCTTTGAGCGGATCATATACGCCCTCACTTTTAATGACCGAACCGCCAGCGGAAAATGCTCCCTGTGAGGCAATCATTAAAGGCTTTTGTGGATTGGCTTTTTGTGCGTGTACTGCCGATTTAAAGGCCAGCAACGTACCCATCATCGCCAAAGTTATTTTTATATTTACTTTCATTTTTCCGTATTAGATGATTATTTGCCCACCCTATTTTGAAGATGTTGTGGATACCTTGCGCCTACAATTTCCACTTCCTGTAAAGCGGCATTGATATTAGCCAATTCCTCTTCGTCCAAATGGACTGCTGCACCACCTACATTCTCTTCTAAACGGTGTAACTTTGTAGTGCCTGGAATTGGAACAATCCAAGGTTTTTGTACCAATAGCCAAGCCAGTGCAATTTGTGCTGGAGTACTGTTGTTATTTAATGCAATCTCCTGAATAAGGGCTACCAATTCCTGATTGACTTTCCTATTTTCTTCCGAAAAGCGGGGTACCATATTTCTAAAATCGCTAGAATCAAATTTGGTGTGTTCATTAATCGCTCCTGTCAAAAAGCCCTTACCTAACGGACTGAAAGGAACAAAACCAATCCCAAGCGCTTCCAATGTTGGCAAAATTTCTTTCTCTGGCTCTCTCCACCATAGCGAGTATTCGCTTTGCAATGCGGTTACAGGTTGCACAGCATGCGCCTTGCGGATACTGTCGGCACCAGCTTCACTCATGCCAAAATATTTTACTTTGCCCTCGGCAATCAAATCTTTTACCGTGCCTGCTACGTCTTCTAAAGGTACATTAGGATCAACCCTGTGCTGGTAAAAAAGATCAATCACATCGGTTTTCAAATGCTTTAAAGAAGCTTCTGCCACTGCCCTAATTCTTTCTGGGCGACTATCCAAACCTTTGGTCGCATCGCCTTCCTGAAAGCCAAACTTGGTAGCAATCACCACTTCGTTACGAAAGTTTTTAATGGCCTTGCCCAATAGTGCTTCATTAGCTCCTTGACTGTAAGCTTCCGCAGTATCAAAAAAGGTAATACCCAAGTCATAAGCTTTTTGAATGAGTTCAATGGCTGTTGTTTCATCGGTAGCTGGGCCGTAGCCAAAAGTAAGCCCCATACAGCCTAGCCCCATTGCCGAAACTTCCAAACCATTATTTCCTAATTTTCTCTTTTCCATGTTTATTTATTTAACCTTACAAATATCCCATCCTTAAAAGAGGATGTTGGGATACGGATTACTGCTTTTATTACCACTATTACTGATATGACGTTTAGCGTTACGGTAATGTGTAACTTTACCTTGTAAAACAAAGAGATATGGGAAACGTTGTAAATTTTGAGACCGTTGATGATTATAACAAATTCAATCAACATGAAACTTTGCATCCACTGATCAGTGTGATTGATTTTTCTAAAGCGCAACCAAGAACAGGTTCTAAAATGAACTTTGGCTTGTACTGTATCTTTTTAAAGGATGTAAAATGCGGAGACTTAAAATACGGCCGTGCCACCTATGATTATCAGGAAGGCACCTTGGTTTTTGTTTCCCCAGGACAGGTATTGGATGTAGAGAACAAAATAGATCTTTACCAACCCACAGGGCACGGATTGGTGTTTCATCCCGACCTTATTAAAGGCACTTCTTTAGCAAAAAGTATGTCGGAATATAGCTTTTTTAGCTACCATACCAATGAAGCACTACATGTATCTGCTAAGGAACGTCAGTTGGTTTTGGATCTTTTTTCGAAGATCAACACCGAACTACAACAATCAGTTGATAAGCACAGTAAAAAACTGATTGCTTCAAACATTGAACTATTTTTCAACTATTGCGAACGATTTTACGATCGTCAGTTTATTACCCGACAACACATCAGCAGTGGAATTCTAGAAAAATTTGAAGACCTGCTGAACGGCTATTTCTTATCGGAAAAACCTTTTACGATTGGTTTGCCTTCGGTAGCCTATTGTGCAGATGAGCTTAACCTTTCGGCCAATTATTTTGGAGATTTGATTAAAAAGGAAACTGGTAAATCGGCACAAGAATATATCCAGAGCAAAATTATTGACGTGGCGAAGGAGCGTATTTTTGATATCGACAAATCGATTAGTCAAATCGCCTACGATTTAGGTTTCAAATATCCGCAACATTTTATCCGTGTGTTTAAACAAAGAACCGGAACCACTCCAAACGAGTACAGGAATTTGAATTGAATTTAGCAAAGAAGAGATTGATTTCATTAGTGTTTTGAAGAACCCACACACTTTAAACTAATTTTTTAGTTTATCTGTAACAGATATCGCGGGGAATTATCTAAATCCAAAAAACCTAAATAAAAATGAAATCAAAACCCTACATCCTTGCCTTCCTATCTTTATTCCTATCGTTAAACAGTAACGCTCAAACCGTTTTGGATTCGCTAAAGGCGAAAGCCACAAATAATCAAAATCCAAACAAATGGAATAAGGAATTATTTGAAAATGACAAGAAATGGTTTAAAGATTCAAAAGGAAAACCGCTAAGTTCGCTTGCCTTTCCTGTAGAGAAATATGATTATTATGTGTTTAATAATCCTTTCAATTTTAAAATTGGCGACCAAAATTTTTCGGGAATTACTTTTGGAGAGAACATTGGTGGAAAAGAAAATAAATTCATCCTTAAATCTGAAGTAACCCTCATTTTTTACACAAGGGATAAACAAATTCAGATCAACGGGGATGTTTCTTCTAGGAACTATCCTTATCTCTATGTTCAAGGGCAAGCTAAGGTTGGTAACCAATTTGACTTTGTTGGCATTAAAAGCCCCGAAAATGCTGGCTACCTCATCGTCAATCAAAAATCTTTTGACCTGCGTTTTGGAGAAACCATTATCGTTTTCCCAAACAAGGATAATTCGTTCTATTATCTTCAACTCCAAGAGAAGCCCATTGTGAATGAGCAGATCGAAAAGTATGTAAAACGTGTCATTACAGATCAAAGAATTTTGGAAATGATGAAGTTATCTAACCAATAGAAAAGAGATTACAAATAACAAGGCCGCAACAAATGTTGCGGCCTTGTTATTTACTTCAAAACAGTCTCTGTAATTTCATTCAACAAGCTTTGCCTCATTTTTGAATTCCTTTGGTCTAGCAAAATAATGATGCCCCAATTTTTAGCTCTGTTGTAACAAATGATGGACGATTGTCCCATTGAATCTCCCGTCTTCAAATAAAGGGTGTTTTGATCATCCTTAACAATGTTTGTACCCAACCCCATTTCTCTTTTTGCATCTTTATAAAATACTTTCTCCGTAATGATGGCTGCTTTACCTACTACCGTTTCTTTATTTAAAACCGCCTTTAAAAACTTCACCATATCAGCCGTCGTAGATTTCACCAAGCCTGCAGATGCCGTTATATTCCATTTGAAAAACTCCTGAATACCACCCTCAGGGTTATGGGCAACCGTTCTGTTTTTTACGTCAAAATCTTTCGTTAAGGTATGTTTCATTCCTAGTGGAACAATCATTTTAGCTCTGATGATCTCATCGTAACTTTTGCCATATACTTTTTCCAATATTTGGCCCAATAGCGTATATCCAATGGTAGAGTAACGGTACTTTCCATAATCGATCAGTTCAGTACAATTATTGATGATGGTAGTCAGCGTTTCTTCGGTTACACTACTTACTGGCTGCTGTGGGTTCAATTCTATTAGCTTTCCAAAATCGATATCAGGCAAACCAGATTGATGAGAAGCTAGATCCGAAATCTTGATTTTGTGTTTAAGGTTTTGATGTAGCACGTAACCTTTTGGAAGGAAACCGTCGATGTAATCGTCTAACTTGATTTTATGCTCCATTACTGCTTGTGCAATTAAATTTGAGGTCAGAATTTTAGTAATCGACGCAATTTCGAAGAGGGAGTTTTGATCAATCTTCATTTCGCTTTGTGCATTCAATTTGCCATAAGCCGTAAAGTAGGTTTCGTTGTCTTTGATAAAGCCTACACTGATGCCTAAGTTGGGGTTCTTTTGATAACTGTTTTTTATAATCGAATCGATTCTTTTAGAAAAATTTTGTCCAAAAGAAAAATGGCTGATGAATAGTAGCGCTGCTAAAAATTTTAATGACGTTTTCATTGTGCTGGGTTTTAGGTTAAAAATTATTTCGATACAAACATGGGGAAGAAACCGAGGCTGTGCGACCGAGTAAACGTAGTCGAACGCATTTGTCTCAAAAAAATGGTTCGAATAGTTATATCAAGGAGTACGAATAATTACAAAACACTGTTTTACAAGTTTTTGCGACAAGCATTTAGCGTATTACCGATATGTGTTTAGAAGTATAATAAAAGAAGATTTTTATTAAAAAAACGCATTTGCCATTCACTTTTACAAGCATGGAACGGGTATAAGCGAGCTATTTTTATTCCTACACAGCTTTCCACAAAAAAGCCCCATCAATCAGATGATGGAGCTTGTGGTACTTGATACGCAAAGGCTTTACATTATTTTCTAAATTGGTATTTATCAATAAGACTTTTAATTTCAGCTGTGCTTAATCCTGTTTGCGTTCCTGTTGCTAAAAAGTTTTTTAAAATTTTAATATGGGTGGCCTTTAAAGCGTCTTTAGTTGCTACAACCTGATTGGGGGTTACGCCAACATGTTCCCAATTTTTATGATTGATGGAGCAGCTTACTTTTCCAGCGGGAACCAGCAGTAAATATTGATTTTGGATCAAAAAATGTTCTACCGGATTGGCGGCTCCTGCGGTCGTCTCGCCTATTACTTCGGCCAGTTTGTGCTGCTGTAAAAAATAGGCAAGCGCTTCGGCTGCTGAAAAAGTCCCTTTGCCAGTAAGGATATAAACTTTTTTATGAAGATACTTAGACCCCAAAACGTTTGATTGTGTACTACTCATTACGGTCTTATCTTCATGCCTGTAATAAGTGGTATAAAGTTCTGTTTCTTTATCAAAAAAATAACTACAGAATAACAGGACCATAGCAGCATCTCCGCCTTGATTTTCTCTAAGATCAATAATCAGCGCATTGGTATTGGCCACAAAATTCATTGCAGCGGCCAATGTACTTGCACTAGATTTGGGGGACGCAAAACCTTTAAAATTAATGTAGCCTATATTACCTTCCAATCTTTGGACACTTTCAAAACCAAAATTTTCAAGGCTGTTATGAAAATCGTTTAACCTTTCTTTCTCCTTCTCATCCACCAACTTTTCGGGACTGTGATTTTCGAGATATCTAACGGAAAAGTGTTTATCTTTTACATTTGTTCTCAATTTCTGGGCCAGTAGCTTCGCAAAATCTTCTTTATTCAAATGCGTATAAGTCCCTTTTTTAAGGTCACGCTGAAACAAGGAATCTACTTTTTGATAAGCTTCTTTATCAATATAGTAGTCCTTCACTTTTTGTGTAATATCAGCAATTACGGTTAATTTGTGCGCTGTTTGCGCATAGGTACATAGAGAATGGAAAAGGAAAATTCCGATCAATATTTTTTTCATGAGAAATCAATTTTATGATTGTTAACAACATGCTTAAATGCATCTGTTAACGTGTTAGATGACAAGGATTATTTTTTGCTAAAACATGCTAGGCAATACCTCTCGACCTAGAGGTAAGTTTTATTTTTGAGTGGGCTTTGATTGTTATTCAATAGATCATTTGCAATCTCTACCATTCCATTATTATGCCCACCACCCCAAAGCGCCCTTCCAAAAATATAGCTCGTTGTATACTCTTTCCAAGTGCTACAGTATCTTTTCAATTCCTCGTAGGCTTTGGCTAAATATGCAATGAGTTCCTTTTCAGAAATATAACCTAATTCGTAGCAACAGCGTGCTAAAAACACACTTCTGCCATAGTTCCAACCGCTATCTTTTGCTTTTTTTAACTGCGCAAAATCTGTGATAATTTTTCCCTCAATTAATTCGGGAACAACCATTTTCAGTTTTCTGAATAGGTTTAAATAATAGTCAAAAACGCCTTCTTCATTTGGCAGATTTGATCTTAAAATGTCAACATAATTTGCTGGATTTTCATACGCTTTATACACCACATCAAGATTTTCATCCTGATTTCTGTTGTGCAAACTTTGGAGCATTTCTGTGGCTTGATTTTGGTCTGCTATTTCCCAATACGTTTCCACTAGCTTGGTAATATGGGATTTGCTTAAACCTGTTTCATAAGAATTCAGGTATGCCGACTGTTGTTCGGCATACATTGAACCGACGAGCAAATGGTCTAATAAATAGCCATTTAATATGTTTCTATCATTTAATCGCATGCTTTTAAATGAATTTAAAAATTTCGAAAGAAATGCCATGTGATCTTAAGACCTATTTAGATGAGGGAATTTATCCTCTAAAATTTCCACAAATTTTTCACCAACTATCTGATATTTTGCTCTTGTTGTTAATTGCTTTTTTAGATTGAGCATATCTTCCGGATCCACTCTATAATTAAGCCTATCGTGAATTTCAAGCGATAACGAACTTCCATCGATATCAAAAGTGATCACCTGTATTTTTGGCAAATATTCTTCTGATGATTTTGAATAAACACCCAACTGCGATTTCAATATACCTCCATCTCGAAGGCTTGCTTTTTCAACCCTAAAATTGTCAAATACAATGTGTTCATCTAATTCGCCAACGGTATCGGTACTGAAAAAATGTAGATCCTTTCCACTTAAAACCCAAAAACAATCTGTTTCAATTCGTCGGAGTTTTACGCCAATGGTGGATAATGCTACATTTTTTAATCCATCAGTTACCAATTCCTGCACCTTGCTGGCTGTTGACTGTGGAACAGATGCAGAGGTAAAGGCATCAATGGTTTTACCTTCCATCCATTGTCTTACTTTTGAAAAATCCTGTGCCAAAAGCTCCTGTTTGTACTGCTGATATCTAGTTCTTTCAGAATCTAAATCAATTTCTGTTTTTGCTGCTTTGTGTTTTTTATTCATGATGATCATGAAAGCTACACCTGCAATGATTGCTACCACTGGAATTAAAAATAATGGGTTCATGCTTTTCTGTGTTTAAATATTGGTTGTATTTATTTTTTACTTATTTGAACTTCTGTTTTCAAGGAATCTCTTGTTAAGGTGACCGCATTCACCTTTCCATTGCTTAAATCGAATTGTAATAGGTTTGGATAATCTACAATCCTAAAGGTTCCATTTTTTAGATACAGTAATTCATTCTCATTCTTTCCTTTAAAAAAATCTAGAAGTGGAGACTCAACATAAAGACGATTATTCTTTTCTACAATTTTTGTTTCCATTCCTTGTCCATATAGGAAATCGTCATAAGTTCCGATAAGTTGTTTTTTAAGACTTAATGGTATTTCCTGGATGTCATCCTTAGTTGTTTTATTCCAACCCATCAATGTAAGTACCTTTGTTCTGGTATAATTCATCACAGGAAAACGGTTCGGTTTTTCGCCATTGGCAAGATATACCATACCATTGCCATCTGTCATAGTAGCCAGGATATTCCCTCCAACTCCGGTATTAGAACCATTGCATGAAAACCAATCATAGTTACTATAACCAAAAGACTTCTGCCATCCGTAACTCCAGCCTCCAACCGCATTTTTAAAAGCGGTTACTTCGGTTACTTTTTTTGCTACCTGATGAGAAATCACTTTGTTATTTTTATTGCGTAAAGCATTTTGTATCTCGATAGAAAGTTTAGCTAAATCTGTAGGTGTCGACCACATTCCCGAAGCTCCCACTTGTGGCGTTATTGGCAATCCGGTTCTGATCACTTTTCCATCTTTATCGTGAACCAGCGCCACATTTGTTAGAAACCTTTTTTCATTAGGCTGATTCATTGTCGTGTTCTTCATTCCAAGCGGAGAAAAAATATACTCTTGCGCAAGTTCTGCCATAGATTTATTTAAAGTATCTTCTAATGCCATTTGAACAATCACATAGCCACCACCGCTATATTCAAAACTGGTTCCCGGTGTGAAGAGGAATTCAATTTCCTTATCATATCTTGGTATTTGTCCTAAAAGACTTTGTTTTATAGTTGGAATGGTATCTCCTTCATAATAGTCTGCAAATCCACCTTGGTTTGTACCTGAAGTATGATTAAAAAACTGCTTCCAAGTTGGGCTGTTATTCTCCGTAAACTTGCTTTTTGGCAAATGCCAACGTTTTAAGTATTTATCTATTGGATCGCTCAAGTTAATTAATCCTTTCTCTTCAAGGATATGGCAAAGTAGTGCGGTGATTGGTTTTGAAATTGATGCTGTCGAAAAAGCAGTGTTTTCATCTATCTTTTCTTTAGCATTGCTAGATTTCAATCCAAATTGATGGGAATAGACAATCTTATAATTTTCAAAAACAACAAGGCTAAATCCCGGAAGCTTGTACTTTTCCAATTGCGGTTCAATATTCAAACTGTCGGTTAAAAAGCTATAGTCTCTTTTGTTAGACAAAGCTTTATTTCTTATCTGGCAACCTGAGATGCTTAGTATAAGAATGAGTAAGTAAAGTATCCTTTTCATCGTATCGTTTTTTAGGTTAAAAAATTATTTCGATACAAACATGGCAAAGCCATCAACACTATGCGACCGAATAAATGTAGTCGAACGCATTTGTGTCAAAAAACTAGTACGGGTAAATAAGAAGGAAAGTACGAGTAATTACAAATTACTGTTTTACAGATTTTTGCGATAGGCAGTTGGGGTAAATTCCGTGTGCTTTTTAAAAGCGGTATTAAATGAAGATTTTGAATTAAAACCAACTTCGTATAGAATTTCTAAAATGGTTACCCTACTTTTTGTAGGATCTTTTAAAATATCCATTGCGCTTTCTATTCGATAGGCATTCACGAAATCATAAAAATGTTGCCCTAATTGATGGTTGATTAAAAGAGACAGATCCCGAACAGGAACTTTAATATATTTAGACACCTCTTGAATGGTTAAGGCAGGATTAAGAAATGGCTTTTCCTCTACCATATATTGTTGCAATTTCAGCAAATCTTCATGGTATTCTTTTTTATCTACCATTGAATGTTCACTGTTTTTTTCTGAAACAATCTCAGCAACCAGTTTTAATTTCGAGTCAATACTTCTGAAAAGATCGGGGTTATTTAACGCTTTAAACAAGTACCAACAGATGATAAACGGTTGGAGCACCAAGATTAAAATTTTTATCCATTCAGAGATATAGGGGTAGTCAGAAAATTTAAAGGCATTTTTTAAAATGGCTATAAAATATAAAATGGCGAGCACGCTCGTAAACTGAAACAACCAATGATAAGCGTTAATACTGGTGCCCGCATAGTTTTCCAGATATAGCTTTTTTGCCTTTCTTAATAACATGAAGACCGCCACAAAATACACCACCACCTGAATAAAAATAAGGAAGTGGGTGAATTGCAATTCAATCCTACTTTGACGATTGACAATAAAATCAATTTTAGCCGCCGCATCTACCATATAAAAACGAGGTAACAAAGCTGCATTTGCAACTAAAAATGGAAGTAGATGTAATAGGTATTTGGGTTTAAACCTAAAATCAGCATAGCAAACCGATAAAACATATAGGTAAAAAAGAGGAATTTGTAAGAACGATAAGGTAGTTCTGAGCATTCCCAAATTTGAAGGACCATCAGCTACCAAATTAAATAAAGGATGACTAAGATCTATTGCGTTGATCAATAGAAAAGCAGCAAACAGATAATTACTTGTTTTGTACTTTGTTTTTACGGTGACTAAGAAGAATGCAAGAAAGAGGGAAATGAACAAAGAGATTGTGGTTACAATAACCAGCACATTAATTTTATCCATTCCTTATACTTTTTGGTCTATAGTTGATTTGGTGAAAAGTTGAATAGTCTGATTAGCATCGATTTCTCAACTCAGGACCGAATTTAATTAAATTTTGTGATTATCAATGGCGTTTCCCTCCAAAGCTTTTCATCCTTTTATCATCAGTATTTCTATCTTTTTGCCTAACTTAACACAGTCTTCCAGAAATACAAATTCCCCCGAAACAAACGAAATATAAATAGGACATGAAAGTCTCTCTGTTAACGTATGCTGCGATATTTTTGCTGGCATCTGGATGCCAAGGCCAACCTCAACCCACCCAAGATACCGTACATGTAGCTACGCATAAAAGCATCACCGATTCTGCCAAGAAATATGCGATGAACGGTGATACGGCAAAGGCCTTAGATTACCATAAGAAAGCACTTTTGCATACCAGAAAGCATGGTCTTCAAGAACACGAAGCCCACTCTTTAATGCATATTGGAATATTATTAAAGGGACAGGATACTGGCCAAAGTCATGCCTACCTTAATAAAGCCCTAAAAATTGCCGAACGACTGGACAAACACGAACTGCGGGCCAATATCCTGTTGGCCATGAGCAGTGTATACAAACAACAGCAGAACTATAAAGAATCGCTAGCTACGCTTGAAGCGCACCAAAAACTGATACAGGAAGTGTTTAAGAAACACAGGGCAGAAGAAATGGCACAGCTACATGATGAGGAAACCCACCAGCGTGAACGGGCCATTTTTATTACCGTGGCCATTTCCCTGATCATACTCCTACTCATCTTTGCCTACTATTATCGTCGCATTAAACGTTTGAACAGGGCACTATCCCAATCTAACCAAATCAAAGACACTTTATTTTCTATCATTGGACACGATTTACGTGGGCCTGCTGGTAGCATTATGCAAGCACTGGAAATGGTAGATGCTGGGATTTTGAATCAACAGGAAGAAAAACAAATCATCAGTTTGTTAAGACAACAGAGCCGTTCCTTTAACGAAACCTTGAACACCTTGTTGAACTGGGCCGCGGCACAACTGAAAGGAGCTCAACCACAAATTACCTCGGTGGATACCTTAACGACCATTCAAAAATCATTAGACTTGTTGATGGCACAGGCCGCAGCAAAAGATATCAGGATCATTCCGCCTCAAAGCAATGATTTGCCTGTATTGGCCGACAGGGACCAATTTGATTTTGTGATCCGTAATTTGCTGAGCAATGCCATCAAATTCTCCTACCCTGGTGGACAAATTGAAATCACGACAGAAAAACAAGACCGTTTGGCGCTCATTGCCGTACACGATCACGGAAAGGGAATCCCTGCAGAACAGCAACGATACCTGTTTGCGGAAGGTCGTTTGAATAGCACTTTTGGTACTACAGGCGAAAAAGGCACGGGCTTAGGTCTCATGTTATCGTGGGATTTTATAAAAGCCAACGGTGGTCGAATTTGGTTTGATAGCAGCGAGGGAACAGGAACCACGTTTTACATTAGCCTGCCATTGGCAGTTTAAGAGAACTTATATGAAATCATCAGCCAAAACCGAAAGCATCCTACAACAAATCAATAGCCAAACTAAACTTGGAGACCTACGGAGTATTGCCAAGGAGATTAAGAAGGATCATTCCTTGGCTATGGAGCTATGGACAACTGGACAGTTTATGCCAAGGCAGCTGGCTATTTTAATTATGGATGGTAAATTGATTACACCAGACTTGATGACCAAGCTTGATGAGGATATTCAAACCCATCCTTTTGACGAACGAAACCAGTTAACCGACTGGCTAATGGCCAACCAACTCACTAAGGATAAAAAGTCTGTTGCGCTTATCCAATCGTGGGAAAACAGTCCATCTGCACTACAAAGACGAATTTTTTGGTATTACCAAGGAAGATTGAGATGGGTAGGCCAAGTTCCGCCTGACAATACAGAGTACTTACTCACCGCAATAGAAGCTAGGATTGCAAGGGAACAGCCCGAAGTTCAATGGGCGATGAATTTTACAGCGGGTTGGATTGGTGTTTTTGACCGCAACTATCGTGATCGCTGTATTGCCATTGGCGAAAAAACAGGATTATACAAAGGCGAAATGGTATCCAAAGGTTGTACACCCAATTATTTGCCAGAATTTATTGCGATTGAGGCCAACAAACGGAAGCTATAAAGAGCCAATTGGGTATCGGTTGCAACCTATTTCAAGTGAGTTCTGGATAAGAGAATACTTTCCACACATTATCATCATGTTTTTAAGCGCCACCATTGAGTCTACTATGTGCCTATGTGGTTCATTTTGGAAGCTTTTGCGTTTTTGGCAAAAAAACACAACCACATAGACATATAGGAGTGTATGCCAAATGGGGCCATTTTTAGTAGAACGAAGAGATTTTACTACGGCTAGGGATCATAGAAAATCGCAAAACGTTAATCGCGAACTCACGTTATTTAACATGCTTTCTTTTAATCGATTCGAAATTAACCTCGATTTCCTTCAAATCATAAATGGCTGGAATAACTACTTTCCCTTGTCTGTTGATGAAGCCATAGGCGTCGCTGATTGACTTTACCAAAGCAAGGTCCTGATCATACTTTCCGAACTTTTCAATTTTTGAATAGATGGGAGGAACCACTGCGTTTCCAGTCCTGTCTACAAAACCGTAAGTGCCACTCACAGTCTTTACCAATGCCCAGTCTTTGTTATATTCGTTGTAAGGGTATTTTTTCTGATAACCTTTTTGTGCCGATACATAAAAGGCCACTGAAATTAACAGGAGTATCAAAAGGATCTTTTTCATGACTAGAAGATTAATTTTTTAAAGTTAAAATTCTAGCGCCATAAAGGCAAATTCAACCAAATTTGGTTTGATCAAAGAGAGGGGCAGGAACAACATTTAACGTTAGTCTGCCCCTTTAAAGATGGCGGGTGGAGAGCGTTTGAGAATATTTGAGAGCGTTGAGAGCGTTGAGAGCGCTAGATTGTGGAGAGCATTATTCTACCAATTCAAAATCTCCCTGAACAACATCCTTGCAAGAGTTTTCCTTTTTCTTACATCCCAGAAAGAAAAAAAGGATCAGCAGGCACATGCCCAATACAATTCTTAAATCTTTATTGATATTCAAAATCTTCATCATTATTTTGTTTTTAAAGCGATATTGATAATTTTCCATTCGTTCCCCAGCGTAGCGATATAAGAGCCTTCGGCCAAGTCTAAAAACAGTGCCTGGCCGTTTACAATTTGCTTGGAAGAAATGGTTTTGCCATTGCTGGTTACCTGTACCAAGGCTCCTTCACGTTTTGACGTTACTTTAATGGCACCTTTGGCATAGCACACGGCATCTTTTTTATAGAACAGGGTTGGATCTGTGGATTGGGCCACATTCACCTTGTAGGTTTTCAGTAAAGATTCATCTTCCGACAGTACTTCATAAGTGACTTCCGAAGAAAAATCATCCGTTACCTCTCCCGATTTTTGCAGTACCTTATTTTTAAAAAGACTAGCGCCTGCACTTAATGTAAAAACAGGTTTTAGGGTTTTTAGCGAATAGCTTTCGGAGATGTTAATTTTTGCCGTTCCATTGCTGATGATAGAGGTCAGGGTTTTAACGTCAAAGAAATTGAAGGACAGCATCTCTGCCATGTGGTTCAATGCTGGCTCGGCAATACTATAAGATTGGAACAGATTTCCTTTGTGTTCATTCACTACAAATACAAGCTGTTTGTTTACCGCGGTCACTTTATCAGTGGTGCTATCATATAACCTGAAAGAGATGGATTCGCCTTGTTGGTTGGCAAATACAGTGAGGTAGGCATAATAATTATTTTCGGTAGCCACATAGGTTACCCCGCTCACACCTCTGCAAACATTTCCCACAAAAGCTGCTACCCTATCATTTGGCTTTACCAATCGTTTTCCATCAACGTTAAGTTTAGCCACAATGGTCATGCTGTATTGGTAATCGTTTTCCCTAACGGCCCAGTTGGGAGCCTGTGCAAGGGCAATTTGACCAGCAACAAACAGGGTAAAAAAAAGTATCATATTCTTCATAAAACGTTTTAATATTCCGTAGCATGGCATTTTTAAAACCATGCTACGGAGGTTAGTTTTAGTGCTTTATTATTTTTTGGTAAGTCACCTTGTTGCCTATTTTGATATTTAAAATGTAGGCGCCTGTTGGCATATTGTTCAAGTCCAGTTTCAATGCATTAACTCCCAGCTCTATTTTATAAGCACTTTCGAATACTTTTTGACCCGATATGTTATAAACTGAAATTCTAGCATCTCCTCTTTCTTTGCTGTTAATGGCTACCTCTAAATAACGATAGAAAGGATTCGGGAAAACACTCACTTTCTCTGTAGCCAATTCAAGAATTACTGGATTGGCAATATTTCCCAAAACAACATCAGATGAGAAATCAAATGTTTTAGAAGTAGCTTGAAGACTATTTCCAGCGCCTACGTATGCGGTAAGCAGCTCTTTTTTATCTCCAAAAAGCGTGATAAAAGCCAGCTCTACACCTTCTACAATTTGGGTCTTGGCCTGTCCTCTCAACTCTCCAGCGGTGTTATAAAACGAAAGTTCTTGATAGCCTTCTGGCAATTTTACCACCGCACTCATGGTGTTGGCAAACTTGGCATATTCTCTAGCTAGCGGTACAAATTCATCCGTTATTGCAGCCGCTGCCACACTGTTTTGTTTTACGCCTGTAGATAAAGTGGTCTTGGTGTTTAATTGATTCAAATATTCTGGGTAAGAAAATGTTTGGGCAATACCCGTTTGTAACATGTAACCTTCACCAGCTCTTAAATAGGTTAAAGAACCTTTCCATCCACCAATGGTACTGTAAATGGCAAACAACGATTGCGACTTGATCACATCTCCATCGCTTGCTTTGAGGTTAGCCAAGGCATCCGTAATTGGAATATTTTTGGAAACCACAAACGGTAGCCAGTTCCAACCCGTTGTTAAATTAATAGTCCAAGTATTTAAGTTTACTGGAACGCCTTTAATGTTCAGTTTCTGAGCAGTTGCTAAATTCACCTTGTACATTCTATTGGCAGAAATTCCTCCGTTACTCGAAATTGTTCCAGACCAACCACTGTTAGCTGGATTAGCTGCATCTTTCTGATAGGCATCAAATAAGGCTGGTGCATTAGACTTGATCAAATCTGAAGTGCTTAACGACAATGTTCTGGTCAGTGCATTTAAGTTGCTAAACCTTGTATCGGTCACGTTAAATGAGGTCCATGTCCAACCTTGGTTAAAGCTAACTTGCTGTCCTGTTACATCGGTATTGGTGAACACCGCTGGCGTGGTATAGTTCCCTATAATTTGATCGGGTACATAAGCCATCGTGAAATTACCGTTCAGCAACGCTTCTTTTAGTTTTCCGTCAGAAGCATCCCAAATATAGAAAGACATTTCTTCTCCGTTAACCACATTGCTATATACCGTTAAGTACACAAAGTATTCTTTAAAGGTGGCATCGTAAATCACATTGCCCATTCCACGTACTTCTCCGTTTACCATAGCTACCACTTTGTCGTAAAGATCATCGGTAAAAACATTGTTTATTTTTACTTTTCCAATGATGTTCATCGACTGGCTAAACTTGCTAGGATCTAAGGTTAATACTGGCTCTTTTTCTAATACTCTTAAATCTAATTGGATTTTCTCGTTATAGCCGTAACCTGTAGATAAAGACAGAACGGTATTGTAGTTACCAATAGCCAAATCACTATCAACCGTTGCCTTCAACGTCATCTTAGTATTTGGCGCAATGGAGCCTGAATTTGCCGATAGTGTTAACCAGCTAGGCAACTCAATATTGTATGATTGTGTGGTGCCGCCACGGTTAATAATGGTAATGTCGAAGGTTAAATTTTCATTGGCCCTCTTCATTAAACTCACTACATCCGTATGGCCTTCTACAAACCATTTGGTTGGGTTTCTGCTGATAAATGCGGTCCAAGTAACTGGCGACAACTGTCTGTTATCGGCCATGTCATTCAGGTTGGAAACCGTAATGTAGGCTACTTTTCCTTCTACGGTAGACCAATCTGAAATTTGTGGGTTCAATACAATTTCATCGTTATTGATCACCGCGTTCACCACCATCGATTCCGTTGGGCGGAAAGGTTTTATGGCTGGTGTTTGATCAGAAAAAGCAAGTGGTTTTGCATTTAATGAGGCATAGCTACTTTGCTTTTCGGTAGCATTTATAGGATAGTAATAGGCTGGTCCATTGGCATTGCTTACCTCTGGTTTGTTAAAGGTGGCGTACAAAATCAATCCAGTAGCTTTATAATCTACCTCATGGTATTGGTCAGCCTTGATCTGCTCGGCATTGCGGGCAGTTTCCCATAAGCAAAGCTCATCCAACGTTCCTTTAAAAAATTGGTCAATAACGGCCGAACCGAGTCTGCCCCTAGCCCCAACAAAAATACTGCTCGAAGAAAATCCACCTAAATCTGCACTAGGGTACGATTCCATTTGGCTTCCATCCACATACATTCTGATGGTACCGCTTCTGGTTAAACTCATGGCAATATGGTGCCAGCTGTTGTTGTTCACTTTTACGTTACCAAACGAGTAGGTTTTGTTTTCTGCTTTCAGATCAAGCTTACCATCTGCATTTAAGCTAATGGCCCATTTGTTTCGGTAGCCATTGCTTTCTACATTATCGGTAGCGTCACCGTAACCGTTAGAGAATAGCGTGGCCACCCCTGTTTGGTCGGTTTTCATCCAAAACGACATGGTAGCATCCATTTCTTTAGAAACAATCACTTTGGCAGCCTCCGTAAAGGTCAAATGATTGGTGCCATCGAAAGCATAAGCGGTACCTTTAGGATTAATATCCCAATTGGTGTTGGCAATAGTTAGGTGTTTATACCTTGCCAAATCATTAGCCACGGTACCATTACCTTCGTTCATTGGCCAATACCCTAAAAGATTTACCTCATTGCCATTTAAAACAAGGTTCATATTGGCTACCGAAGCTTCTCTGGTGATATTACGTTTCCAAAAACGAAGGTCGTGTACATTTCCTTTAAAGGTATTTCCACCCAATACAATCGAATTTTCATTAGTGAAACTCAATTTGGTAGCCAGTGTGGTTGTTTTCTTTTCTATATCATTTTCTATGATGGTTAATTTACCTGCGGTAGCATCATAAGCAAGTGCATAGTGGTTAAAGGTGCCATCTTTTGTAATGGTTGCGGTAATACTTTGTCCACCAATGGTGTACTTTAAGTCACTATTAACCAGCTCTACTTTAATTCCATTGGTTTGGCTTAACAAGGTTGAAGTTCCTGCTGGACTGGTATTTTTCAACCAAAACTCGATACTAAAATCTCCAGTGGTAATGGCTGGTTTACTAATGGTAGCGGTATTGTTGGTCCCATTAAATGCTAGCGATACTTCATGTTTTACCGGACTTTGATTTTTTTGAACCAAGAATTCAAATTTGGTTACGGTTCCGTTCAACTTAACCGGTTCGTTAAACCTTAATTTTAAATCGTCGCCAATGCCCAATGTACCGTTGGTTGGTGTAGGGGTGCCAAACAGCACAGGTGCCGTAAGGTCTACTTGGCCTTGTACTACTTGCGATTCGAAGGCGGTTTGATTATTACAATTGGTACGTGCTCTTAGCTCATACTGTCCATTAGCTAAGCCCAAAGCAGCAATGTCCCACGAATAATTCAGTTCTGTCCCTACAATCATTTCGATATTGGTATCACCACCCGTGTGTGCAGCATCGTAATCTTGCTGATTTTTGTAGTAAGTTCTTAAATTGATCCAATCTGGCGTGCCTTTTAAGCGGTATTCCAAGCTAATTTTTTGGAAACTGGCAAAACTGGTATTAAAATCTCCCAATTTGATATTTAATGGTCTTGTATTTACCCCTGAAAAAGCGGTATTTCTGTTCATCAGCCAATTGTTTGCTGGTGCCATTACGGTTACCGGGGAGCATGCAGGCACAAAACTTGCTGATACCAATACCGTATCCATAGCATCACCGTCGCAAAGCGATTGCAATATGACTTTGATGTTTTTATAATCAAATTGGTCTTGCTTTACTTTCTTCAAAGTCATGGTGTACTGCACCGTTTTACCTGCTGGGATATTGATAATGGTCCCATTAGGTTCTATATTGATGGCTGCATTATCAGGATTGGTAGACTGATCTACGGTCAGTAAAAACGATACGTCTTTATTGGCGGTACTGGTGTTGCGAAGGTGAAGCACAAATTCTGCGTTTCTACCATCAAAAATACCTGCTACATCTGCCGCTCCTACCGTGATTTCTGGCTTTTCTAAGGCAATAGTTGCTACTGATAATTCTAAACGTTGCGCATCTTCAAGCGGCACAATGTTTGCCGATGGGTTGGTAACGTTAGCGTGATTAGGGTTATAGAAATAAGACAATTGTGGGCCTTCGTACGGACAAGAAGTTTGTCCACCTTTAGTGATAAAGATGGGTCCATTTCCGTCAAATGCGTTAATAACATCAACACTAAACATGTTATTGGCATCATTATCTTTCAGCGTATAACTTACATTGGTGGTCTCCTCTTCGTCTTCGCCACTAGAATTTCCAGATCCAGATCCACTGGTGGTGCTGGTTTCAACACCAAATCCAGTTTCGTTAAATG
This sequence comes from Pedobacter sp. ASV17, assembly GCF_016429065.1. Taxonomy (GTDB): domain Bacteria; phylum Bacteroidota; class Bacteroidia; order Sphingobacteriales; family Sphingobacteriaceae; genus Pedobacter. The sequence goes on along the minus strand of NZ_JAELTX010000006.1, from coordinate 9,468 downwards.
TTGCTCCAACAGAAGCTACCACGGATTGATCTAACTGTAACTCGTAAGATTGGGAGGTACCAGATAAACGACCTGTTTGAAATCCTTTGGTAATTTCTCCAACGCCAGCATCAAATGAAATATTTTCAAAGAAGGTGGCATTCAACAAATCCTTCATTTTTTTGCCAGAGGCGGATAAGGCACCCGTTTTTGGATCTTTTAAACTTTCGATAATGGCATTTAAAGATTGCTTTAACTTATCCTTGTCTTTTAAGGCTTGATATTTGGTCAACTCATTGTTCAGGATAATTTTTCTCCAAAGGTTGATAGAAGACAAATAAGCGTTCTTCGACAATACACCATTCTGATTTTCAATTAATGTTCCATCCTCAATTTGCTGAACAAATTCTTGGTAGCTTGGAATAATTTCATTCAGAATTTGATGCTGAGAGTAAATAAACAAGGTTTTTTCTGGTGCCTCATTAAAGTACATCGCCTTGTTTACTTTTGGATATAAATTGGTGGTCAACGTTTTGGTACCACTCACGTAACTCACCTTAATTGGAACCGAGTTGGTTACGGTAGATGCCGCCAAGTTGTTGTATGTTCCGTAATATTGATTAGCAGAAGTTCCGATATATAAATCGGCATCGCCACCTACAAAGCTAGGATCATCACTTGTTGCAATGGTTTGGTTAAAGCTGTACGTATTGGTTAATGATTTCCCGTTAGATGATGATTGGGACATGGTAATCCCAGTAGAAAGATCATTAGTGGTTTCTGTTTCCATTACCGGTCCCAGCATTCCACCGCCTACGGTTAATTTAAAGCCCAACGAAACGGTCGTATTTACATCGGTACCGTTACTTTTACTAGAGCTACTTTCTTTTGAAAAACTGAAAGTAGAGCCTTTTTCTATTCGAGCAGAACTACCAGAACCTGGAGGGTCACGTAAAATAAAATCAGGGATCTGTGGTCCTGCCGTTACAAAAGTTTGCGAACCATCGGCCACACCGCCCATCAAAATACCATCGGTTTTATAACCAGTAATAGGATAATCGGTACCGTTTGACCTGTATTTAAGGTCAATGGTTCTTTTAAAACCAGTAGCTTCATCGGTATTAGGCATCCCTCCTTTAAAGGTGTAAATGAGTATGCTTGGGTCTTTTGAAGAAACTTCTATTTTTTCACTGTTTTCTAAGGCAAGGTTATTGGTCACCACTAACGTACCACCTTCTACAGGAACAGTGGTTACCACTGGTACAGTAGGGCTATTGTCGTAGTTATTATAGATTTCCTGGCCTTGCACTTCAATTTTATAGTCTCCAAATTGGCTGTAAACTGGGGTAGTTTGCGCCGAAGTAATGGTATAGGTTATTCCATTCATCACGATACTTTGATCCGAATTTTGGCTCAAAATCTTTTGTACAGGTGTAGCGATATGGGTAAACTTTAATACCTCTTGATAAGGCTGCCCGGTGATGGTGTCTTTACCTTGAATAAACTTTGGATATTGCACGGGTTTAATGGTCGTAAAATTGATGACCCTATCCGCATCTAACATGGGTTTGTTATCTGGATTTTTACCGCTGGTAAAATGCAAATCGTTTTGCGATAACATATAACTCAACGGCAATAAAGATACCCTATATTCGCCCGTTTGTACATTGGTGATAAAGCTTGTTTTATACTCTGGCGTCACACTAGTGGCACCAGTAGGTAAATAGCCCAAAGTAAGTTGTGCTTTACCAATGTTATTTTCGGAGGTATAAACCGTTGTTTTACTTACCCCCGCGGCATCTTTATAGTTATAGGTCTTTTTCCCATCGTAACCAAAACCAATGGTTTTATCGGCTTGTGCCGTTCCACCAACTACACGACCAACCACAATTACTTTAGTGTTATCGATAAAAGTAATGGGCTCATCGCGGTCTTCATAAAAATCCTGATAAGTATTGGTCACGGTAGTTACCCCATTTACCACAGATGTAATTTTGGCTGGATATCTACCATCATAGGCAAAAGTGTGTCCATCTTTAGTCAAGGTGATGGCATGTTGGCCAATAGGCACCTGCAGGGTAAACCTACCATCAATATCTGTTTGTACAGGTGCATTATTTGCATCAATGGCTTGCACGCCATCTACACTTACAAAAGCGCCTGGAACAGGAATTTGAGCATATCTATTCAGCTTGGTGATTTTACCTGTCGCATCTTTTTCAGCCCAATATTCGCCCTTTTGGTATTTCAAATTGCTTTTTACGTAAGCATTATAGGCTTCGTCGTCCTTAATATCACCTGTAATTGGAGCGTCGGCAGTAATTGGAAAAACACCTCTACTGTCATAAACTGCATGTCCTTTAAATACAAAAGACGATTTATCCGTAAAATCAATTTTATTCACTACGGTTGAACCTACACCCAAAAATGCCAATTGCTGCTTAGGGTTAAATTCATGTTTTCCCAAAGAAGGTACAATGGTGAAAGAATCACCGTTACCTTTGTAGGGTATTGCCGAAATCACATAGTTACCAAATTCATCGGTTACGCCCAAAACACCCAATTGGGTATTTGTTGGAATGTTGTTCACCGCATTATCAAATTTAGGTGTATTTACGGCTGCAAGGGCCGAATTGCTCAGTTTTGCATTATTACCATGATAGTTGAAGCCTGTGTGTGCCAAATCATAAGCATAATCGCCTATACTTTCATTAGCACTGATATAAGTATGTAAAAATGCTTCGTTCCCGTTTAAGTAACGACGGTAATCTCTTTTGATTTGAGAGGGCGTTAATGCCGTTTCCCATATCCTAAACTCATCTAAGTAAGTAGGTTCTCCACCGCCCATTAAAAAGTGGGTCCAGCTTTGAGGCTGTCCACCAGCTGTAGTATTTAGCTTAACGATATTGCTGGCAATGTCCAATCTGATGGCTGGCAATCCTTTTTTAGCTAAAATGTTGGTCATTTTAGTTCTGTAAGCGGCATCCATCAAACGACCGTTGATGTAAAACTCCACCGTTTTGTTATCCCTAATGACTGCGCTACAATGAACAAATGAGGTGCTAATATTATCTATTGGCACTAAAATATCTTCTCCCGCATTGTCTATTTCTCCACTTGGATAGTAGGCAAAAAGCGCAATGTATGCACTTCCTACACTCAATTGTAAAAATCTTTCTGGAGCCGCTGATCCACCTCTCCAATTTTGTACGTCAGTCCAAGCCCCAAATGTTAAGTTTTCGTTGGCGTCGCTTTGCAATTTATATAAAGAAACACCAGCTTTCCATGTGGATAAAGCATTTTGTGGCTTCATCCATGTCTGAAGCGTAATCGAATCTTTTAATCCTTTGTGCAATCTTGGTACAGAAACATACCCAGCACCTGGCACATTTAAGGAGCTTCCAAATCGGAGTTGGCTGCCTGTAGGGTTGGCCGTAACCAATACATCTTTTACAGGATTACCTCCCGTGAAGCTTACATTACCCGTAACTACACCCGTTGGGTTTCTGTAACCAACGCCTATGATATAGGTACTGTATAAAATTTCCAGTCCGTCAACTTCTACGCCTTTGGCCGCTACTTTATAACGATAAAGCTTTCCACCCTCTACATTGTTGTCGGAGAAAGTTCCAGCATCTGCAGGCAGCGTTTTTAAGGCTTTTCCCCAATTTGGATTTTGGCTATCAATATCTTCTGAACGATAAACCGAAATACTGACAATCTTGTCTCTATTTTGTTTGATATCCCAGTTCAGTTCAATCCTGTCGCTAAAATAACCTTTAGATACGGTGAAAGCATCTTCAGAAAAGGTATTGTAACGATACCTAATGCCCCAAGGGAAACCTAAATCGTTTCTATAATATTGCGTAGGATTATTGGTATAAGGCGCATCCTTTACACCCATATAAGGCATACCTACCTGTATTCCTACACTTTGAATGGTAATTGTTTTGTTTACGCCATTTACAGGCGTGGTAATGGTGCGTCCCAAATTGTCTTTTTGAGAAGAGGCCGCTCCAATAACGGTAGCCACACCCTTTTGCTCTTGAGCTAGTAGGGTGCTACAGCTTAGTACTATTAAGCATAGTACAAGAATATAATTCTTCATTATGAAAATTTTATTTGGATGATCAAAAAAACCCGGTAAAACCGAGTTAGAATTATATTTTGATGATGTAGTTCACCCCGTAGTTGATAGGACGGGTTTCTGTTCCTCCAGTTGCTGCCGTGTTACCAGAAACATTATGGATGTGGTCGCCGTCGGTACTTGATCTCAACCATCTGTTATCAGGTCCATCGATATCATGTCCCAAGCCATTAAGGTTATTACCTTTGCTATTGTTATAATCATCATTACCAAAACCTGTGGTATGGCTATGCGACCCATTGTTACTGGTGTTTAAATTAACCCCATGCAAGTGGGATATGATATCATCTTGTTGTACTGCTCTTAAGGCCGGTCCCGTTTTTCCGTTTCCAGTGCCCGCACCACGTAAAAACATCGCTCTTAAATCTGGCGTATTGGTACTACCCAATAAAGCTTTCAAATTTGCATTGGTAGCATTATCAGTAAAGGCACTGCCATCACAAAGCAACCAGCCTTTTGGAGCGGTTGTTCCTATAAATGGCATAATAGCACCTGTTGGCACCCCATTTTGTGCATAAACAGAATAAGGTACCGCCTGCAATTTTTCGTTTGAGAAAACAACGCTACCTTGTACCACTTTCAAATAAGTAGTTTGTGAACCAATTTGGGTATACAATGATTGGTCAATGTCCAATACATAAGAGAATACCCCGAAGTTATCTGTTTTCACATTGGCTGTTTTGGTTAAAATAGCTTGTTCACTATTACCAGCACCCAGATAATAAATGGTAAACACAAGACCTAATTGGTCAATATTAGCGATCGCTGCGTTTGTTTCATCTCGGGCAATTCCTTGAATAGAAATTCCAGAGGAAGTAACGTTCGATTGTGCATAAGCACTCGAAATAAATGCGATAGCAAGAAAGAAAACAAAGTAGAGTTTTTTCATATTTTAAATACTAATTTTTAAACTTTAGCGTAAAAGAAAATAAAGATTAAATCAATTAGGAATAACGCACACAGAATGTCTATATTCGTTACATATTTTGAATATTTGACACATGTTTTTAGACGTACTCTCATTGCTGATAGGCTTTTTATGTCTCTTTGTTGTCCTCCTTATTCTCTTTAATCAAAAGCCAAATCGCATCACTAATGGCTATCTGATCGCTATTTTAATGGTGGTTGGTTTACAGCGTTTCCTTTATGCTATAGAGGCTTTGGACTTCACTCATAAAACCTACAGCCCGCTACACATTAAACCGTTGTTGGCGTTCTATATCGTACCTATTTACTACCTATTTTTTAGCAGATTGATCCAAGGGGCCGGGCTTCTGAAAAAAGAGTTGCTACATTTTATTTTTCCGTCCGTATTGATTGTCATCAATTTGATTTTTACAAGCTATACTGTTAACCGTTCTGTTTATTTATGCTACACGGTTATTTACTTCTTATTGATCCTTGTGATGACGCGGAAGTTTATCTATCGGAAAAACCTGTCAATACTGGATAAAATGAGCTATCCAGCCATCAAAAAATGGGTGGTATTAATGCTAGCACTCACGTTATTGTTGTTTATTTACTCTAATTACATTTCATTTCAGGATTTGTCCAATCAAATGGATCTGAGTACTTTTTATAGATACTCTTCTTTGGTTTGGCTAGGGGTGATTATTTATATGTTTAAGAACCCGGTAATCATCTTTGGAGAGCATACCTTCATCAAAAACATCCAATCCAATGAGCATCAGGATTTCCAAACTTGGAGCCACAAATCTTTGAAAGCGATAGAGGATAAGGATAAAATAGTGCATCAGACCGTTTCAAAAAGAATTGACTCTATTATCCTAGAAATCAAAACCATCCAGAAATCAGCAGAAGTGCTTTCTAAAACAACCTTAAATGCGGAGAGTTTGGCAAAGGCTTTAAAAACGCCCAAACGTCACCTCGACTTTATCTTCAAATATCATTGCCTTTATTCCGTTAACGATTTTAGCAATCTGGTTAAGGTTAATTATGCCCTATCCTTAATCAACGAAGGTTATCTCGAAAAATATACGGTAGCTTCTTTAGGTGAAAAATGCCTGTTTAATTCGAGGTTCACCTTTTCGAAAAACTTTAAAAAATTTGTAGGGGTATCGGTGAGCGACTATGTGAGCAACATGGGCATTGGGGTAGATATGGAGAAACTTGACCAACTGGTTCAAAAAAACAACACGGCCCACTCCGCTTCGGTTTAAGCTTTTTAGATTTCTTTTTTCTCCTACCTCTTTCAAGTGATTTTTAGAACAGAAAAGGTATTAAGGAATATGCTCTCAGGCATCCTAATTCTTGGGCATACGAAATAATCCATAAAACGGAAATATTTGATTACTGACTTCTGCTAGCTGAAATCCACCTAATGTCCCATGTTAGTTGCATTATTCTGGCTTGGTAAGTATATCATACAACAAACGCCCCATTTCATCAATGGGGCGTTTGGTAATCTGTAATGTTAAAAGCACCTATTTATTAAACAGGTTCATTTTCATATTCACTTCGAAACTGCCATTGGCCTGGCCTGCCAGTGCCGCAGTATTGGAAGTGTAAACGCCCATTAGGTTAAACGTTTTGGACACTTTTGCAATAAAGCCAAAGGAAGTACTTTTAGTAGTGTGGTACATGGCCATTAGCCCAATCTTATCCTCTACAAAGGTAAAGTTCGCCCCCATGTCAAATATGTTGTCGAAGCCGCGTATTGAACGAAATGCCACTTTGGGCTCTAGGCCCATGCCTTGATTTTCAGAGAGGCGCAGTTTATAGCTCGCCGCCACAAAATACCTGGCTACGTTAACCACTCGGTCGTCATCTTTGTTAAAGCCCAGGCTATTTCTTAGGTTAGGCATAGCAACCTGTACATTTAACTTGTCGCTGGTGTAGGCCGCCCCAAAATCACCATCCAGATATTTCTCCCTTTGGTTGAAATTTCTTGTAGAAGGATCATCAATATCCCCATCCAAGATGTGGTAATCTACCAGTTCGTCCATAAGACCAACCGAAACACCGAAACTCAATTTGTCGCTACCTTCACTCAGTGGAAGATGATAGGCATAGGTACCCATGATACGGGTCTGCTTGTAAAGACCTGTTTGGTCGTTATAGAAGTTCAGTCCAAGCCCAGCCTTTGGGGTCATTGCATAGGACCCAGTCAACGACTGGATCTTTGGCGAGCCTGGCATGTTGCTCCATTGCTGACGGTAACCAAGGTCTAGTTCTAGTCCCTGATGCTTTCCGGCAAAAGCTGGATTGTTCAAATATTGGTTTTGGAAGTACATGGCACCTAGTGGTGCCAATTGTGCACTGGCTGTACCGAACCCTAGGCCCGATATCAGCAGCGCTATCATATATCTTTTCATTTTCATGAGTTTAATTCCTGTATTCTTCATCTTAATCCCTTACAATTGAGATGAAACCTTTCCTCTTGGCTTTTCCATTTCCAAAATCGATGATGTAATAATAAGTTCCCTTCGCTAAAGGCGAACCGTTCAACATCCCACCCCAAGTGTTATCGTAGGTTTTCTTGCTGTATACGATCCTACCGGCGATATCATAGATCTTGATCTCATTGTTAGGATACATATCAATGTTTTTGATGATCAGAAAATCATTTTTACCATCGCCGTTTGGCGTAACGATATTAGTCCCAGAAATCATTTGGAAATCTTCCTGTACCTCAATGGTTACCTCATTACTCTGGCTACAGCCATTGGCATTGGTAGCCGTAACGGTATAGGTAGTAGTTTGCGAAGGACGTATCGTTAATACTGCGGTATTTTGGCCGCTGATGATGCCGTTGGCATTTGACCAAACGTAGCTTGTTCCTCCTGTTGCCGTTAGCTGTGCCGTAGCGCCTTTAGAGATGGACAGACCATTGTTAGACGTAATTGCTACTGCAGGAAGTGCGTTAATGAGCAATTGGCCATTGGTGTAAACAAAGGTATAGTTGCCCGAAACCGCGCCACTAGGTACTAAGGCATAGTTACCTGCTAGGCTATTCCTTGTAGCCGTAGTAGAAACGCTAGGTCTAGTGGTTAAATTAGTGGCACCATCTGTAAACTTGAAACCACTATAACTTACGCCAAATGTAGGCAAGTCGTTACCTTGGCACATCACGTTGTTATTAGCCGTTATGGTTAAGGTTGCTCTGTTGATGGCAAGATTTGCTCCTACATAGGTAATCGCATAATTATTGCCCAAGCTAAGTGTCCCTTGATTGATGCTATAATTGTTTACATTTTCACCTGTAGCACGCACAAGTGCTCCACTAAAATTGTCGCCACCAATCAACGTACCTACATAAGTATAAGTTAATGCTGGATCTGTATCACCGTAGATCTTAGATTTAGCAGCTGCAGTTACAGTAATACTCTTGGCATTGATAGTTAAACTTGCTCCAACATAGGTAAGGGTATAGTTAGTATTTAGTGCCAATGTGCCTTGGTTGATTGCGTAACTATCTACGTTTTCGCCAGATACTCTAGTTAAACTTCCAATAAAGCTGTCGCCACTTACCAGTGCAGGTAAAACGGTATAGGTCAATACAGGATCTGCCTCACCGTAAATTTTAGATTTAGCGGCTGCAGTTACCGTGATATTTTTGGCATTGATGGCTAAATTTGCTCCAACGTAGGTAAGGGTATAGTTGCCGTTTAGCGCCAATGTACCTTGGTTGATTGCATAGTTACCTACGTTTTCGCCAGATACTCTCGTTAAGCTTCCAATAAAGCTGTCGCCACTTACCAGTGCAGGTAAAACGGTATAGGTCAATACAGGATCTGCATCTCCGTAGTTTTTAGATTTAGCAGCCGCAGTTAATGTAACCGCAAGTGGGTTAATAGCAAAGGTTACACCTGTGGTAAAAGTAACATTATAGTTGCCACTAGCTGCAAGTGTACCCTGGGTGATGGCATAGTTGGCTACGTTTTCGCCTGCTGCACGGCTTAAGCTTCCGCTAAAAGTATCTGAAAACGCAAGACCCGATCCGCCAATGGTATAAATTAAGGTTGGATCAACGTTACCATAGGTTTTTGACTGACCCGCATTGGCTGTTACCGTAACCGATCTTTGGTTAATAGCAAAGGTTACACCTGTGGTAAAGGTAAGCGTATAGTTAGCGCTGGCTGCAAGTGTACCCTGCGTAATGGCATAGTTGCTTACGTTCTCTCCTGCTGCACGGCTTAAGCTTCCGCTAAAGGTATCAGCAAAAGCCAAGCCCGAACCGCCAACGGTGTAGGTCAAGGTTGGATCTACGTTACCATAGGTTTTTGACTGACCCGCATTGGCTGTTACCGTAACCGAACGTTGACCAATGGCAAAGGTTACGCCAGGGGCAAAAGTAAGGTTATAGTTACCGCTGGCTGCAA
>NZ_JAELTX010000069.1 GCF_016429065.1 Pedobacter sp. ASV17 | reverse complement strand
ATTTAAGGCCATAGGCAAAGTTTTCGTCGCTAATTTCATCTGTTTGATAGTTAGCCAAACCTAAGCGATTCACAATAGCATCTACCGCTGCTTTTAAGTTATAAAAGGTAGACGGTGTTGATTGCTGGTTCCATTGCTCGCCTTGTTTGGCGCCGCTTACCACTAGCAATAACCGTGGACGCTCTACATATTTTTCATTAATGAGATGATAGGTTTTACCAAATTCATAAAACTTAATATCTGCATTTTTACGATTAACGTTGTAGGCTACACTTTCCAAAGCAGGTTGCAATAGGCTTTGGCGCATCGCATTTAGATCAGAACTTAACGGATTTAAAATCTGCACGGCCTCTGCCTCATTTTTTGAATTGGCTAAACGAGTTAGGGAGTTACACCAAATTTCAATAAAACCATTAGCGGTAAGCATATCAGCCACCAAGTTTTGTACATTCTCCTTGTTAGGCTTAGCGGTATAAGCCAATGAAGCGTTTACTTTGGTAGGGATATGAATGTTGTTGTAGCCGTAAATACGGAGCACCTCTTCGGTAATGTCGCATTCGCGGGTTACATCTACCTTATAGGCTGGCACTCGCAAATCTAAACCTTCAGCAGTTTCTGTAGCGATAGTGATTCCCAAAGCGGTAATAATTTCTTTAATTTCTGCAGTTGGGATATCCTGGCCTATTAAATCAAGCACATTTTGGTATTTAACAGCTACTTCAAATGGATTGGTCTTTACCGGATATAAATCTGAAATAGGTGATGAAATTTGGCCACCAGCGATTTCTTTAATCAACAACGCTGCACGTTTAAGCGCTAAAATCGTCATTTCCGGATCGGTTCCACGTTCAAAGCGGAATGAGGCATCAGTTTTTAACGCATGCCTTTTAGAAGTTTTACGTACCGAAACCGCATTAAAGTAAGCGCTTTCTAAAAAGATATTAGTGGTTTGTTCTGTTACGCCCGAACCAATTCCACCAAATACACCTGCAATACACAAAGGTTTTTCGGCATCGCAAATCATTAGATCTTCTGCAGAAAGCTTGCGCTCAACATTATCTAAAGTGGTGAACGGTGTACCTTCCTCACATTTTTTTACGATGATTTTTTTGCCAGCAATTTGGTCGGCATCAAAAGCATGTAAAGGCTGTCCCAATTCGTGCAACACATAATTGGTGGCATCTACTATATTATTAATTGGACGTAGGCCAATCACTTTCAATTTATCTTTTAACCAATCAGGAGATGATTTTACGGTCACTCCACTAATGCTTACACTGCTATAGCGTGGGCAAGCATCGGCAGCTTCTACTTCAACATCAACCATTAGGTTTTCATTTTCTACAGCAAACGCTTCTACGTTTGGCAATTCATAAGCCGTACGTAAATAAGCGGCCAAATCTCTAGCCACGCCTAAGTGAGATGCCGCATCCGCACGATTTGGTGTTAAACCAATTTCAAATAGATAGTCATCGTCAACGTTGAAGTATTTTTTTACCTCAAGACCAATCGATGCATCTTCTGCCAACACCATGATTCCTGCATGTGAACCACCTAAACCAATTTCATCTTCGGCACAGATCATCCCTTCAGATACCTCGCCCCTAATTTTAGATTTGTTGATTTTAAAAGGTTCGCCTTCATTTGGATGTACTGTAGTACCTACGGTAGCTACTACTACCTTTTGTCCAGCGGCTACGTTTGGTGCGCCACAAACAATTTGTAGCAATTCTGGTCCACCTACGTTTACTTTGGTTACACTTAATCTATCGGCATTAGGGTGCTGTATGCGCTCTTCAACATATCCAATCACCAAACCTTCCAAACCTCCTGGGATGGTTTGCACTTTCTCCAAGCTTTCTACCTCCAAACCTATATTGGTAAGGATTAAAGAAATTTCCTGAGGGGTTTTATCAGTTTTAATAAGTTGTTTAAGCCAGCTATATGATATTTTCATTTTGGAGTATCAAGTATTAGTATCGAGTATCAAGACATTTGTGAATGCCATTACGTCTAAAAAATAAAACGCAAAGATATTATTTATAAAGCTAAAGGAGAAGTAATGAGGGATAAGACTTGCGAAGTTTAGCTTTTTTCAGACATCAAAACAGGTTAAAAAAACAATTTTGCGAAAACAGGCAAATGATCTGAAAAATAACGCTGGTCTTTACTATCGGTAATTACCCCATATTTTTGCACCTTAAAACCTTTATTGATAAAGATATAATCGATCCTATCTTTCAATGGACTATCAAATTTGAAACCGTTGAATGTTCCTTCTGGACCATAAGGTGGCTCTACACTCACCTCTTTACTGTCACTCAAAAATGATTTAATGGTAGCGATGGCATCGGTTTCAGGAGTCACATTTAAATCTCCCGTATAAACCACTGGCAGTTTAGGCGCAATTTCCTGTATTTTTTGCTTGATCAGTTTGGCAGATTCTATTCTTGCCTGTACGCCAACATGGTCATAATGGGTATTAAAAACCAAGAACTCCTTTTTATTGAGCTTATCGTACAAACGCACCCAAGTACACACACGGTTAAACATGGCATCCCAACCCTTGCTTGGCACATTTGGTGTTTGCGACAACCAAAATACTCCACCGTCTTTTTTCGTAAATCTATTTTTATTGTAAAAAACAGGTGAAAATTCGCCCTTACGTTGACCATCATCACGCCCTGCACCTACGGCCTCAAAATCAGAATTTTCTAAAATGGCATCGTATTGTTCGGCCAAGGCTTCTTGAGCGCAAAATATATCCACGTCGTGAAACTTTACTAGCGCTTTTACATTATCCTTTCTTTTGCTCCAGGCATTCACGCCGTCTTTTTCTGTACTATACCTAACATTATAAGTCATTACATTTAAGGGCATAGCTTTTTGTGCATTTAATTGGACACTTAACAGCGCCAATAGTAGGAACATTGCAATTCGTTTCATTTTTGTATTTCAGATTTGCCTCCAAAGCTAAAAAATCAAACCCTATATTAGGTTAAGCCTATATTAAAAAGTTAGATACTTGCCAATGGTTTAAATATATCCCTCGTCGGCAAGGCTTAAAAAATCGTTGTTATACACAATAATATGATCAAAAATACGCACCTCCATAAGGTTTCCCAACTCCACAAGTTTCTTACTTATGTCAATATCGGAGCTACTAGGCGTTAAGTTTCCTGAGGGATGATTGTGCACCAGCACCATTGAAGCGGCACTATGTTCTATCGCAATTTTAAATACCATTTTTGGATCAATCACCGTACCAGCTTGCCCGCCTTTACTCATGAAATGCTTCCCGATCATAACATTGGCACGGTTTAACAGCAATAGCCAAAATTCTTCATGGGGCAAATCGGCCAATTCAGTCTTGATAATTTTAAAAGCATCTCTAGAGGAAAGCACTTTCTGTATTTCGGCGGTATTCGAACCATTTCGTCTTCGGCCAAGCTCCAAAGCCGCCACAATGGTAATGGCTTTTGCTTCGCCAATGCCCTTGAATCTCGAAAGTTCCTTCACTCCCAGTTGCGAAAGCTTGTCGAGGTCATTTTGGCAGGAAGACAAGATGCGCTTGCTGAGATCAACAGCAGTTTCATTCTTATTTCCAGAACCGATTAAGATGGCAATCAGTTCGGCATCGGTAAGTTGCCTACGCCCCTGCTGCAATAATTTTTCGCGTGGCCTATCGGCTTCAGCCCAGGATTTAATGCCGAGTTTGTTTTCATAGTAATGCATAGGTAGAAAATTATAGGCACAAAAAAACGGCATCATCTTTCGATGATCCCGTTCTAATATCGTTTAAAAAAGCGACTATTTCAAGTTGTTAACGAACTTGGTCAATTTTGCTTTATTGTTAGAAGCTTTGTTTTTGTGGATTACGTTCTTTTTAGCTAAACGATCTAACATTGAAATTACTTTAGGAAGCAATTCTAGTCCTGTTTTTTTATCTTCAGCAGCACGCAATCTTTTGATAAAAGTACGTGTCGTTTTAGCCTGATATCTATTACGTAAACGTTTTGCAGCGTTTGCTCTAATTCTTTTTAATGCCGATTTATGATTTGCCATTGTTTAGCCTTTTATTTCTTCTCTGTTTTATTTTCGGACTGCAAATATAGAAGTATTATTCTTAAATTCAAAATGCTTTTGAAAAATATTTTCACCTAATGATGATCAGAAGAAATGATTGAGTTTTAAACTTTTGCATCTTCGGCTTATTTTGAGAATAAATTTAGTTTTTTGGCACAAAATTAGTGCAAAAAGCATCAAAGTATTATTTTTGAAAAAAACACAGAATTTAGTGAAGAAACGTATCGCCATTTTTGCTTCAGGATCAGGATCAAATGCTCAAAAAATCATGGAGCATTTTAAACGTAGTACAGAGGCAGAAGTTGCCTTGATTTTGACCAACAACCCAGAATCATACGTACTACAACGGGCCGACAGCTTTGAAATACCCTCTCATATTTTCGATAGAAATGAGTTTTACCACACGGATGAGGTGGTTGATCTGTTGAAAAATTTGGATGTAGACCTTATTGTACTGGCTGGTTTTTTATGGCTTATCCCCCAAAATCTAATTAGAGAATATCCTGGTAGAATTATTAACATACACCCTGCCCTACTGCCAAAATTTGGAGGCAAGGGAATGTATGGCGATCGCGTTCACCAAGCGGTAATGGCAGCCAATGAAACGGAAGGCGGGATTACCATCCACTATGTAAATGAGCATTACGATGAGGGAGAGTTTATTTATCAGGCAAAATACCGCATTGAAAAGGACGACACTTTAGAAATGATCAAGTTTAAAGGCCAGCAACTGGAACACCTTCACTATCCTCGTATTGTAGAAACATTGATTAGAAAGATAAAGAAGTAGTTAGGGGTTAGGAACTAGTGGTTAGTGACCTAGGAGTTAGTAGTTAGTGAGCGGGGACTTTCGAACTTTGCATTTTCCAAAAAAACAAAACAACTAGTGGCTAGGGATTAGTGGTTAGGAACTAGTGGTTAGTGACTGGGGAATTTCGGACCTTGCATTTTCCAAAAAACCAAACAACAAAAAGCAAAACAACTAGTGGCTAGGGATTAATGGTTAGGAACTAGTGGTCAGTGACCTAGGAGTTCGTGAGCGGGGACTTTCGAACTTTTCATTTTCCAAAAAACCAAACAACAAAAAAACGAAACAACTAGGAACTAGTGACCTAGGAATTAGTGGTTAGTGACTGGGTAATTTCGGACTTTGCATTTTCCAAAAAACCAAACAACAAAAAAACAAAACAACTAGTGGCTAGGAATTAGTGATTAGCGACCGGGAATTTCGGACTTTGCATTTTCCAAAAAACAAACAACAAAAAAACGAAACAACTAGGGGCTAGTGACCTAGGAGTTAGCGGTTAGTGAGCAGGGACTTTCGGACTTTGCATTTTCCAAAAAACCAAACAACAAAAAAACGAAACAACTAGGAACTAGTGACTAGCGGGAACTCTTTCGGACTCGTTGACTTACCGACTTCCAGACTTGCTAACTTACCAACTTTCAGACTTACTCACTTACTGCCTTTCCTTTTTATTTATTTATCCTCGTGAACTTTGTAAATCATGATGGTTTTCATACCTTTGCGGCTCAAAACAATACCCTCAAAATGAGCCAATCAGTAAAGATCAAAAACGCCTTAATTTCAGTTTATTACAAAGATGGTTTAGCGCCATTAGTTGAGTACCTTGGCAAACAAGGCGTAACCTTGTTTTCTACCGGTGGAACCGAACAATTCATTAAAGATTTGGGACTGCCTGTAACTGCCGTTGAAGACTTAACCGGATACCCTTCTATTTTGGGTGGCCGTGTAAAAACTTTGCATCCAAAAGTATTTGGTGGCATTTTAAATCGCAGGAACCTTGCGGGCGACCAGGAGCAAATTTCACAATACGAAATTCCTGAGATTGATTTAGTGATTGTTGATCTTTATCCTTTTGAAGAAACCGTAAAAAATGGCGGTACCGACGAAGAAATTATCGAGAAGATAGATATTGGTGGTATTTCTTTGATTAGAGCTGCTGCGAAAAACTTTAACGATGTAGTGATTATCGCTTCGAAAGATGATTACTCGACCTTGTTAACGCAATTGGAAGAACAAGATGGCGCCACTACTTTGACACAGCGTAAAGCTTTTGCTAAAAAAGCATTCCACACTTCTTCTCATTACGATACGGCTATCTTCAATTACTTCAATAACGAAGAGCCTTTAAACGTATTTAAACAAAGTATTGCGAATGCACAAACTTTGCGTTACGGAGAAAACCCGCATCAAGCAGGTGTTTTTTACGGCGATTTGAACGAAATGTTCACCAAACTTAACGGCAAAGAACTAAGCTATAACAACTTGGTTGACGTTGATGCGGCAGTAAGCTTAATTGATGAATTTGAGGAGCCTACTTTTGCGATATTGAAACATACCAATGCTTGTGGTGTGGCTTCGAGAAGCAACATTAAACAGGCTTGGGTTGATGCTTTGGCTTGTGACCCAGTTTCGGCTTTTGGCGGTGTTTTGATTGCCAATAGAGAAATTGATTTGGCCACTGCTGAAGAAATCAACAACTTATTTTTTGAGGTATTAATTGCCCCTAGCTACGAGCAGGCTGCTGTAGATTTGTTTAAGGCCAAGAAAAATCGCGTGATTTTGAAACGCAATTATGTGGAGCTGAACAAAAAACAATTTAAAACTTTATTGAACGGTGTAATTGAGCAGGACAAAGATTTAATTATTGAAGGTCCTGAGCAAATGACTACCGTGACTGAAAAAGCACCTACTGCTCAGGAGCTGAAAGATTTATACTTTGCCAACAAGATTGTGAAACACACTAAATCGAACACCATTGTTTTGGTTAAGGATGATGTTTTGATTGCAAGTGGTGTTGGTCAAACCAGTAGAGTTGATGCCCTAAGGCAAGCGATTGAAAAAGCAGCTTCTTTTGGTTTTAGCGTAAAAGGTGCTGCCATGGCTTCTGATGCTTTTTTCCCTTTCCCTGATTGCGTGGAGATTGCTGCCGATGCTGGTATTGCTGCTGTGTTGCAACCTGGAGGCTCTATTAAAGATGCTGATTCTGTAGCGAAAGCTAATGAAAAAGGTATTGCAATGGTAACTACTGGGGTGAGACATTTTAAACATTAATTAGGAATTAGGAGTTAGTGACCAGGAGCTAGTCTTGACGATTAAGGAGTAAGGATAAGCGCTTCCACGCCTATTTTTTCTCCCTTTGGGAGAGCCATCCAGAGCGCAGCGAAGGATCTAATGATGAACACTATCGAAAATAGATTCCTCGAAACTCGGAATGACAGTAGGGAATAAAAAAACATAGATTAAACCACTCACCATTCTCCTCTTGAGGCATGCCAGAGTGGTTTAGCTTTTGCAAGCTGAATTGATTGCAAAGGCTTTAGTAAAATAAACCCGATTGAAGCGGAATATTTTTGGCAGGAGTTACCTATACCTGTCACACTGAGTTTATCGAAGCGTGTGCAACCGATGAAAAAATCCTTCGACAACTTGTCCCGATTATTCGGGAAGCTCAGGATGACAAAGGTTTTCAAAAATATTAGAGCGTAAAGCGGGACTACCTTTAAAAAGTACCACTGGTTTTGATTTTCGGACAGAAAAAAGAAACTTAATATAATATTTTGTCTAATTTTACATTTAGGATATTAGACATATTTGATTTTAAATACAATAACATACCTCATACATGGGATTATTTAATTGGTTTACGCAGGAAGTTGCCATTGACCTTGGTACCGCGAACACCCTTATTATACATAACGATAAAGTAGTAGTTGATGAGCCATCCATTGTGGCTTTTGATAGACAAACCAATAAAATTATCGCCATTGGTCGCCAAGCGATGCAAATGGAAGGTAAAACCCACGATAACATTAGAACCGTAAGACCTTTGAAAGATGGTGTAATTGCAGATTTTAACGCTGCTGAAGCCATGATTAAAGGAATGATTCGCATGCTAAACGGTGGTAAAGGATGGATGTTCCCTTCGCTAAGAATGGTGATCTGTATTCCATCCGGCATTACCGAGGTGGAGAAACGTGCGGTTAGAGATAGTGCCGAAATTGCTGGTGCAAAGGAAGTTTACTTGATACACGAACCAATGGCTGCTGCTGTGGGTATTGGTATTGACGTGGAAGAGCCGATGGGCAACATGATTATCGATATTGGTGGTGGTACTACCGAAATTGCGGTAATTGCCTTGTCGGGTATTGTTTGCGACCAATCTATCCGTGTGGCGGGTGATAACTTTGACTCGGATATCGTGAATTATATTCGTCGTCAGCACAACATTATGATTGGTGACCGTACAGCGGAGAAAATCAAAATTGAAGTGGGTGCGGCATTGCCTGAATTGAGCGATCCTCCTGCTGATTTCGCAGTACAAGGTCGTGATTTGATGACTGGCGTGCCTAAACAGATTACAGTTTCGTACACTGAAATTGCACACTGTTTAGATAAATCAATCTCGAAAATTGAAGAAGCGATTTTGAAAGCATTGGAGATTACTCCGCCTGAGCTTTCGGCAGATATTTACCAAACGGGTATTTACCTTACTGGTGGTGGTGCGTTGTTACGTGGTTTAGATAAGCGTGTAGCTGCCAAAACCAAATTGCCTGTACACGTTGCTGAAGATCCGTTACGTGCGGTAGTACGTGGTACTGGCATTGCCCTGAAAAACATTGGTAATTTTAAATTTTTAATGCAATAATTTGAGTTGCGAGTTATGAGTTGAAGGTTAAAAGTCCCGACTCATAACTCGTAACCCACAACTCATAACCTAAATGCGTAACCTTTGGATTTTTCTTAGCAGATATAACGCATTTTTCTTCTTTATTATCTTTTTTGCTGTTGGGATTATTTTAACGATTAGGAATAATTCCTATCAGCGTAGCGTTACTTTTGGCTCGACCAATGAAATTGTTGGTACTGCCTATAAAAGACTAAATGTAATTAAGCGCTATTTGAACTTGGTGCAGGTAAATGATAGTTTGGCAGCAGAAAATGCAGCTTTAAAAACGCAGTTGCTTGGTCTTGCCAGTATAGACAGTACCGAAATCACCAAAGTAAAAGACACGGTTAACCACCAGCAATACACGCTAATTGCGGCCAAGGTATTTAAAAATTCGGTTACACTAACCAACAACATCATTACCATTAACAAAGGTGCTAAGGATGGGATTGTAAAAGATATGGCCGTTATTTCTCCTGGAAAGGGTGTGGTAGGTTTTGTGCAAAACGTATCCGAAAACTTTGCAACGATACGTCCGCTACTTAACCAAGAAACGGCCATTAGTGTGGTACTTAAGAAAGATAATGCTTTTGGCAGTTTGGTTTGGGGCGACAATAATTTCGACTATCGTAAAGCATACGTAAAAGAAATCCCAAATCATTACAAGGTGAAAGTGGGCGATACGATTATTACTTCGGGCTCTGGTGGTTTTCCTAGAGGAATAGAGGTTGGAAAAGTGACCAACACCAATTTGAGTACGGGCGATAGTTTTATGACATTAGAAATTACGCTATTTAATAACTTTAGCACGCTGCAGTTTGTGTACGTGGTTAAGGATAAATTTGCAGAGGAAGTAAAATCTTTACAGCCAGAGGTGAAAAATGAACAGTAGAGTTATATTAGTGAATATATTTAGATGGGTGGTGCTGTTGTTTATACAGATTTTTCTGTTGCGCAACATGGCCTTTTACAACTTATCTACGCCATTTATTTATGTGTTGTTCATTTTGGTGCTGCCTTTTCACATCCCAAATCTGTTACTGTACGTTATTGCCTTTATTACAGGCTTAACGCTCGACTCTTTTTATGATACTTTAGGGGTACACACCAGTGCTTGTATTGCTTTAGCTTTTGTAAGAATCCTTTTTATTTCTGTGAGTTTAAACAGAGAATCTATTGATGAGCCTGAACCTTCATTGGGGAATATGGGCTTTAGGTGGTTTTCTTTATATGCGGTATTGTGTATTTTTGCTCATCATGTGGTATTGTTTTTCCTAGAAGCTTTTAAATTTACCTCACTAACTTATACTTTAGGAAGAACTTTATTGAGTGTGGTATTTACACTGTTTACGGTATTATTGGTAGAGTTTATCTTCCATAATAGAAAATCGGCTTAATGGACCAACTGTTTAATAGAAAATACATTGTACAGGGCTTATTTGTACTTGTTGCGCTTATTTTATTGGGCAGGCTTTTCTATATACAGGTAGTTAGCGATAAATATTTTCTTGATGCTAACAACAATGCCCTTCGTAAAAAATTTATTTATCCTGCCCGTGGTGTAATTACCGACCGTAAAGGCAAGGTGTTGGCCCAAAACCAGCCCACTTACGATTTAATGGTTACGCCTTACGAAGTAAAACCCTTTGATACACTGTCTTTGTGCAATATCATTGGGATTACAATGGAAGATTTCAGAAAGAAATTTCACAAGGCAGTGGTTCAATCCAAATACCAAGCTTCCATTTTTCAAAAACTGCTTTCGGTACAAACCTACGCTACTTTACAGGAGCGCATGGCAAATTACAAAGGTTTTGATGTACAGAAAAGAACTATTCGCTATTACCCAGACAGTATAGGCGGCCAGTTGCTGGGTTACATTAGAGAGGCCAATCAGAGGGAAATAGACAAATTTCAAGGCTACTATAAACCTGGTGATTATATTGGAAAATCGGGCTTAGAGAAACAATATGAAGTTGATTTGCGTGGCACCAAAGGTGTAAAAAACATGCTCTACAATGCCCATAACGTAGCTCAAGGAAGCTATGCTGATGGAAAATTTGACTCGTTGGCGATTGCTGGAGAACAACTCACCACCACTATTGATGTAGAAATACAAAAATTAGGTGAGCAACTTTTAACCACCAAAGTAGGAAGTATTGTGGCCATAGAACCTTCTACTGGAGAGATATTAGCTTTTGTAAGTAGTCCAGGTTACGATCCTAATTTGATGGTTGGTAGGGAAACGGGAAACAACTACATGAAGATTTTTTCCAATCCTTATCGCCCTCTTTTCATCCGCCCACTAAAAGGTCGTTATTCTCCTGGTTCGGCATTTAAACCATTAGATGCTTTAATTGCTTTGCAAGATGGTGTGGTAGACGAAAACTCGACTTTTAACTGTCCTGGCTACTATATTGCAGGAAATAGAAGATTTAAATGCGAACACATTGATGGAAATATTGCCTTACGTAAAGGTATTGCTCGTTCTTGCAACACTTACTTTTGGAGTATTTTCGCTAAAATGATGCTGAAAAAAGGCTATAAAAATCAGCATAAGGCTTATGATGAGTGGCAAGAGAAAGTACGCAAATTTGGCATTGGTGATACCTTAGGAATCGATTTCCCTGGTGAAAGTGCTTACAAGTTGTTTACAGCCGAAGATTATACCAAGCGTTACAGTAAATATTGGGGCTATACCACCATCTTATCTGTTGGTATTGGGCAAGGTGAAATTACCACTACCCCTCTTCAGATGGCTAATATTATGGCCATTATAGCCAATAGAGGATATTATGTAAAGCCTCACTTGGTAAAAGGAATTGGTGATGATAAGCACATCGATCCAAAATATAAAGAAAAACATTACGTAGGGATTGATGCCAAACACTTTGGGCCTGTGATTGATGGCATGCAAGATGCGGTAAACAGTTCAATTGGAACGGCAAGAGAATCTCAAATACCAAATATTTTGATGTGTGGTAAAACGGGAACGGTACAGAACGTACATGGAAAAAACCACTCGGTATTTATTGGTTTTGCTCCTCGTGATAATCCTAAAATTGCTATTGCTGTAATTGTAGAAAATGGTGGTTATGGTGGTGCTTACGCGGCACCAATAGCCAGTTTTATTACAGAGAAATATTTAACGGATAGCTTAAAAGGCAGAAGAATTAACGGGGCTACCATTGAGCAGTACAAATCGGCCAATTTACTTCCCGTTTTAAAAGACAAATTACCTAAGCAGAAACTTAAAACGGATACCAGCAAGGTAGACAGTACTAAAAAGACAGCCCCTTTAAAAACAACCGCAGCAAATAACCAATTCAATAAAGTAGCCATAGCACCTAAAAACAATGCAACAACAGAATAGCAGATTTTTCTTTAATGTTGATTGGATTACCATATTGATTTATATGGCTTTGTGTGCCATTGGTTTTGTCAATATATTTTCGGTACAATATGACCCAGATAAAGCAACAGCATTTAGTTTTTCTGCAGAATACGGAAAGCAATTAATTTTTATCATTTCTGCATTGGTTTTGGGTTTGTCTATCTTGTTGTTCGACTCAAAATTTTTTAGTGTTTTTGCGCCCATTGTTTATGGAGCAACCATTGTCCTGCTATTGGCAGTTTTAGTAATTGGTAGAAATGTGGGCGGTAACCAAGCTTGGATTCCACTTGGTTCGTTTAGGTTACAGCCTTCCGAATTTGCTAAATTTGGCACAGCGCTTTTATTAGCTAGATATATCAGTTCATTTAACGTAAAATTAAACTCGCTAAAGCCCATTTTAATTTGTGCTGCCATCATTGTATTGCCCATGGCACTCATTATGCTACAGCCAGATGCCGGTTCTATGTTGGTATTCCTTTCCTTTATGTTTCCGCTTTACAGGGAGGGTTTACCTGGCAATTTGCTGATTATCTTTTGGGGCGCAGTACTACTGTTCATCCTTAATTTATTCGTATCGCCCTCGATACTGATTTTTTCGATCTTAATTATTGGCGGGTTGTTCGCCTATAACGGAAGAAAAAGAATGCAAAAAGTAATTAATGTGGGCATCATTACACTAATTGCCATTTGTTATTTATTTGTAGCCAAATATTTGTTCGAAAATGTATTAAAGCCTCACCAGCGTACGCGTATAGAATTAATTTTGGGATTAACCAGCGACAACAGAGGTGCGGGTTATAATGTAATCCAATCTAAAATTGCGATAGGTGCGGGACAGCTTACTGGCAGAGGATATTTAGAGGGTACGCAAACCAAATACGGCTATGTACCTGCCCAAAGTACCGACTTCATTTTCTCGACCATTGGAGAAGAATGGGGCTTTGCAGGTTGTTTTGTAGTGATTGGCCTCTACTCGTTTTTATTGCTCCGTATTGTGAATATGGCCGAGCGACAGCGCTCCGTTTTTTCGCGGGTGTATGGCTACAGTATTGCTTGTATCTTATTTTTCCACGTTTTTATCAATATCGGGATGACTATTGGGATTATGCCTGTAATTGGCATTCCTTTACCGTTTATTAGTTACGGTGGTTCTTCACTTTGGAGTTTTACAATATTGCTTTTTATCTTCCTGAAACTGGACTCGAACAGGATGGGATTTATATAGTAGCTAGGAACCAGTGTTTAGTAGCTAGGAACTAGTGGCTAGGAGTTAGTCATGATACCTATAAAATTAGTGGATAGTGGTTAGTAATGAGACTTTATAGCTCTAGTAGTAGATAGGAATAACAATTAAATGCCCCAACTAATACTTAAAATTGGTCAGGGACTAGTGGATAGTAGTCAGACGCTATGCCTAAGACTAATACCTAGTTCCTGGTACCTAGTCTTTAAACCTTCTATTTAACAACAGGTAAAATTTATCTACGGTGGCTTGTTTATCGGCCCAGTTGTTTTTTACAGCGTAGTTCTTTTGGAAGAAATTATCCGCAGCATCAAAGTTTGGCATTTTGTTGGCAATGTCTATCGCTTCGGCATAAGCCAAGTTATAACCGTTAAAAAGGTCTTTGATGTACAACAGCTTGTCATTAAGATTAATGGCAGCCTTTAAATCGGTGATGTTATTTCCAGAAGTTTCGTTTAATCTCGCTCCTGGATTCTTTCCAGCTAAAATATCGTTCAACGTAGGTTTATAAGCGGTTTCAACCTCTACTTCTACCTTAGTGGTCTCAATGGTTACTTTGTTAACGGTCTCCATTACTGATGGCACTTCTTCCCTTACTGGTTCAGCAACTATTTTTGGTATTTCGGGTTGTTGTTCTTCTTCTTTATGTACTAAAAAAGGCTCTGGGCCTATTTCGTCTTCTTCCAAATCTTCAACATTA
Source organism: Pedobacter sp. ASV17 (assembly GCF_016429065.1). GTDB lineage: Bacteria > Bacteroidota > Bacteroidia > Sphingobacteriales > Sphingobacteriaceae > Pedobacter. Next base: position 14,488 of record NZ_JAELTX010000069.1, on the reverse strand, counting down.
CGAACCAAATTTTCTTTTACCTTCTTCTTCTGCTCTAAAATCAGCTCTTCTTCCTTGCTCAATGGCCTATCAAATAGCTGTTCGGCGGCTTTCTCTTCAAAGTCAAATTTGTCCTCTTCGGTGTAGCTCTCGCTATTCAATATAAACTCAAAAGTTTTGTTTGGCTCTTCTTCAAATCTAAATAGCTCTTTTTCATGTTCTACCAAAGGAGTTGGCTCTTCAATCTTTTCCTCTACTACTTCAGAGACGGCTATTTCTTCTATTGCCTCAGGTACTTCTTCTTTCTCCTCTACTACAATTGGCGCTTGCTCTTTTATTTCTATTGGTTCTGCCTGGAACAAAGGCTCAACTTTTTCTTCAACATTGGCAAATGTAATGGCCTCCACCTGATGTACATCTTTCAAGTCATCCACAATCTCCTCTTCAATGGTTGGTTCTTCTTGTGTTTGAGGTGCGGTGAGCGCCAAAGGAGCTTGAAAAGGCAAGTTTAATTTTTTGATGATTTGGATATGGTCTGCCAAGAAATTTGCATTTGCTAAAAACAGCTCCAGCTCCAGTTCGCTCAATTGCTCAGGGTTTTGAGACAAAAACTGATATTGGTCGTTCAATTCGTTAAGTATGTTCCCTAGTTTCCTGAAAAGAGCTTCTTGTTTCATCATAATGTTGTAACGAAAGTTTTGGCGTTTTATGTTAATAACTGATAACCAAAAATACTATAAAAATCTTTTATATTTGGCTAAAAATACCTTTACAATGTTATTTAGCGAGCAAAATTTTAGACGGGGAGAATTTAGTGGAAGTATTGAAGTTATTTGTGGTTCCATGTTCTCTGGCAAAACTGAAGAATTAATCAGAAGACTGAAAAGAGCTCAAATTGCTAAGTTAAATGTAGAAATTTTCAAACCTAAAACCGACACTCGTTACGATGATACCGCAGTGGTATCGCACGATTTGAACTCCATACAATCTACGCCTGTAGACAGTTCTTCGGCTATTTTATTGTTAGGTGCCAATACCCAAGTTGTAGGTATTGACGAAGCGCAGTTTTTTGATGACGAACTTCCCGAAGTATGCAATGCCCTTGCTAAAAAAGGCATTAGAGTAGTGATTGCGGGTTTAGACATGGATTTTTTAGGTAAACCTTTTGGTCCAATGCCAGCGCTAATGGCCATTGCTGAACATGTGACCAAAGTAAATGCCGTATGCATGCAATGTGGTAGTCCAGCGGTTTATTCTTACCGTACTGCGGCCAGCGAAGCAAGAGTACTTTTAGGCGAGAAAGATAGCTACGAACCTCGTTGCAGGGCTTGTTTTAATACTTTGGGATAACAATTACTCCTTTTTGGGTTGCCCCTTAATTAAGTGAGTTCGAGTTAAGAAAATCCTTTGAAATCATAGAAACGAATAGATAAAAATTCACAGCTGCTTGCAATTAGGGTATGCTGTTAATACCATTGAGTTTACTATGTATCTATATAATTCATTTAGGAAGCTTTTGCGTTTTTTGGTAAAAAAACACAACCACATAGACACATAAGAGTATATGCCAAACAGGCTCCATTTTTTAGTAGAACGAAGAGGTTTTGCTAAGGGTAGAGATCATTTAAAATCACAAAACGCCTTATCCAGAGCTCATGTTAATCACTATTTCGTTACAATCATCTTTTTAGCCTGCTTATAGCTGGGCGTGTTTAACTTGTAGGTGTAAACTCCACTGGCAAAGGTACTCAAATCAACAAAAAACTGATAGCTGCCTGCTTCGATGGTTCCCTCGGTGACCTTTCTTATTTTTCGGCCCATCACGTCATAAATGGTCAAATCAATCTTTGTCCTTTCTGGGACATCTACCGGAATATAGGTGAAGGCTTTGCCTTGATTAGGATAATTCTGCCCCAAAGCATATTCGGTTGGCACTACACTAATTGGCTTCTTACTTACTTCTGTATATTTAACTTGCGCCGCATCACCAACGGTAGTCAATTCGCTTTTATTATCGCCCGCTAAAAAAGCATAGGCTAATCTTATCGACTGATTTTTAGGAATCTTATAAGGTCCACTTCCCACCGTAAACATCACATCGTAGCCATTAGCGGTATTATGTCCCAAACCTACAGCCTGTATGCCAGAAGTTAGGGTTTTGTATTTCTCCGCAGTGTTAAACACATTATCGGAAAGAAAGCTATTTGGCAATTGATAAGATAGTGGATAGTAAGCTGGTGCTGCCGAATGGTTCAACAATCGTATCCCAGCATAAGGATAAGCCGCATTTTTCTTGGCATAAACGTAAGCCGTTTTGTTTGGTCCATCGTATTCCGTAGCATTAGCAGACGATTCATCTAAATCCCAATCAGTAAATAAACCCGTGTAGATGTTCTCTAAATCAGTATTACCGGTATTTACAATTTCATATTCCACCAGCACATATTTATTATCGGTAATGGTATTAAACGCCCAAGCTCTAGAAAGCACCTTCAAGCCAATTGGATTGGCGGCTCCAGCATCTGTAAAAACACTGGTTCCTTCAAATGGTGCTGTACTATTGGCCACAATGGCTGCCGTTTGTTGCTTCCTAAAATCTTCGCTGTAATAGTTATCTATACGGGCATTATTCATCACCTGTGTTTCTGATTTTGCAATTAACAAAGCTGCTTCATAAAGCATATTTTCATCTCTATAGATAAAACCCAAGCCAGCCGTAGCATTTGCCTTGCTATAACCTACCCTACCATTAGAGGTAAAGGTGGTACTAATTTGATTCACCGTCACATTCAAATAATCAAGCGCAACAATGGCTTCAAAGCTTTCCACATCCGTATATGCGCCAGCATTTCCCGAGTAATTGAGGGTAAAAATGACCTTATGGTTTTCGGGAGCATTGGCTAATACTTTTACCTTGATGGGCGTTAAACCTGTTTTGGTCTCCAAGCTATTCAAATTACCAACGTTAATGGATGGATTTACTACCTGTACAAAAGGGCTGCTGCTGGTCAGGTTTACACTTAACCCGTTAACAGGCATCAAAAAGTTTTTAAGCGCAAACTGCAAGGTAATTTCTGTACCAGGAGCTCTGTTCCCCAAACTTTGGTCGCTGATGGTTAGTTGCTGATAACGTACAGATGCGCCTGCTTCGGTTAATGCCCTATAAATATTTAACCTTCCCTTTCCCAACAAATTAGCATAACTTGGATTTTTATTGTCTACTGGGTCGGCAGTGGTACGCAACAACTCTCCTATTTGTAAACCCGAATAAGCAGGATATTTTGCTTTGAGCAATGCCGCTGCACTAGAAACCAAAGGAGCTGCCATAGAAGTTCCCGATTTATAGCCATAAGCATTTCCATAAACGGTATTATAAATGCCCGTTCCAGGAGCCGAAATATCTACGTAAGTTCCAAAATTAGAAGTGCCTGCCTTTATATCATTTTGATCGAGATTGGCTACCGAAAGCACGCCTTCAAAAGCAGCAGGATATACGGGAATATCGTTCCCTGAGTTACCAGCGGCAGCAACTACCAAACAACCTTTGCTAATGGCATAATTTATAATTTCCTGTCCAAATTGGCCACCACCTACACCACCCCACGAGCAGTTGATGATTTGTGCGCCTTTATCAGCCGCGTATTTGATGCCTTCGTAACCTTTGTAAATTGAAGTTGGGTTATCATCGGCACCTGCCTTTACAATCAAAAGTTTTGCGTTGTAGGCAATACTTGCCACCCCTACGCCGTTATCTGACACGGCCGAAGCAATACCACTTACGTGCACGCCGTGGTCGGCGGCAGCACTTTTTACATTAGGGTCGTTATCAGGAATCATGGTACTGGCCGATTGGCCACATAAATCCCAGCCGTAATAATTATCGATGTATCCATCGCCATCATCATCTATTCCATTGATGGGGTCGGCTGTATTTAAGTAGATATTTCCCGCTAAATCCGGATGTGTCACTTCAGAACCAGAATCAACAATCCCAATAATGACGTTTGAAGCACTTTTTAATATATCCCAAGCTTGTGGAGCCTTTACTTGTGGCAAGTAAAATTGTGTCCCATAAGAAGCATCATTAGGCGTATACCAAGTGGTATGGATGTAGCTAGGTTCGGCATAGGCAATACTTTCGTCTTGCAGCAAAATATTGATGACACTTTCAATATTGGCAGTTCCAGTATATTTTGCCCGATAATAGCTTTCGGCATGAAAATCTATCTCACTATTTACCGAACGTTGTTCAGCATTTGAGTTTTCGCTGAACATCGGTTCAAATACCGTCAACGAAACGCCTTGAGCACTCAACTGCTTTTCGGCACTTTGCGTTGAAGCATTGCGTTTAGCACCTGCCTTAAATTTAATGACCAAAGTATTGGGCAGATAATCCTTTTGGGTCACTCCCGCAGGTAGTTTAAACTTTGTTTTATTGAAAGGCAGCTGGCCGTTATCCTGCTTAAAAGCAAGCAGGATAACCAGCACCAAAACGAGCAGATAATTCTTCTTCATCCTATTGGCGAAATTTGAACGAAGATATTGATAATAAAGTGTTAAGACAAGAAAAACAAGTTGTTAGCCATCTATAAATCTTTAGTTACGCACTCTATTTTGTTCGCTCTGCGCTCCGTCTGCATTGTGTTTCCGCAAATTGCTAATTGCTTTTCCAAATCTGTAGCTATAGCTAAGCGTTACCGAGGTAAAATCACCTCTGTTTCGCCAAGTGGCTTCGGTTAAATTAAGGTTGTTAATAATCCCATTAATGGCTCTGGTTTGGAAAATATCCGTGGCGCTCATCCTTAGGGTACTGGCTGTACTTAGTTTCTTTTGCAAAGCAAGTCCAATATCGTATACTTTACCAATTTCAAACTGTACGTTTCTCAACTTGGCTTGGTAGCGGTAGTTCACCTCTCCACTCCAACCTTTATCCAGCTTTAATTGTAAACTTCCGTTACTGGCAAAAAAGCCACCTTTGGTATTTAAAAAACCCGTATAAAAGTTGCTTTGTGAGTGGATGTACGTGTATTGTCCAAACCAGTTTAAGCCTAACCATTTGGTTAAATCAAGGTTGGCATTAACGGAGGCATTATATACCTCCTGTTTGCCAATGTTTGCTGGTCTGCTATAATAAGTTCCATTAACGATTTCGATGGTTTCGTTTACTTGGTCTTTACTGTGGCTATAGCTTAATGCCGTAGTAATCTTGTTTTTATAGGTATGTGAAAGCTCTATGGATTGGGTAAATGAGGGCCTTAAATACGGATTACCTACATAATAAGTGAACTTATCCAATGGCGAATAGAATGGATTCAAATCTTGGTAAACAGGCCTATCTATTCTTCTTCCATAATTCAAACCGAGTTGATGGGTAGAGGTACTATCCAATTTATAAGAGAAATATAAGGTTGGGAATGCATTGATATAACTTCTTTTAAAACTAGAATCGGATTTCATGATGTTACCCAATTGGTGGCCTTTAGAGATGGTATTTTCGAGCCTCAACCCTGCCTGTAAAGAAAAACGTTTGCCTTCTTTACTCAAATTTAAGTAAGCTGCGCTGATGTTTTCACTGTACACAAAGTGATTACTCTTGTCGTAGTCGGGAGTGGTTACGTTATTTGCCGTATAAAAATAACTGGCAATGTTATTGGTTTTGATATAGCTTGTTTTTACACCCGCATCCATTTTCCATGTCTCCATTATCGGTTGCGAATAATCGGATTTGAAACTGTAAATGTTTATTCTTGCTGGCAACTGTCCTTCCAACAAATCTTGGGATTTCAAGGTACCATTTCCTAAATAGGTATCGTTAAAATAGTGCTGGTCTGTTCGGGTGTTGTAATTGATGTAATCTGCATCGGCAGTGATTTCTTTACCTGTTTTACCAAATTTATGACGATAGTTGGCATTGACACCGCCATTTTTAAACGAAATATCATCCATATTCTTAGCAACAATACTCGAATCTTTTATCATCGCTGGATTAAACAGGTTACTGGTGTTATCATTTACATTGTTTGCATTTCGAAGATTTCCCCTCAACAAAATCCCCCAAGTGGTGTTCTCCGATTGATAATAATCTACCCCTGTTTGGCCGTTAAAAGTGTTTGCATGTCGTTGAAAGTAGGAGTTTTGGTTAAAGAAATAATCTGTACTCCCATCAGGTTTTTTGTACCTTCTGTTCAAATCTAAATCGGTAAAGCTATTATTGAGGTTGTAGCCAAAATTCCCAAAGACATTCCACTTATTTTTTCGGTAATTAAAATTGAAGCTATCGTTTGAGCGTGTCTTTTTGCCTCGGGTTAAACTTAAATTCACGGCACCGTTAAATCCAACGGCTTTGTCTTTTTTGGTTTTGATATTGATAACGCCCGCATTTCCCGCAGCATCATACTTGGCTGGCGGATTGGTCATCAATTCTATTTGGTCTACCATAGATGATGGCAAGGAACGCAGGTAACTTTCCAGTTCTTCACCAGATAAAAAACTGGGTTTATCGTCAATAAATATCACCACTCCTGGTTTTCCTTTAAGACTGATACTGCCATTTTGGTCGACACTTACGCCTGGTGCTTTCTCCAAAACATCAAGGGCAGATGTTCCCGCATTAGAGATTAAGGCGTCGACGTTCACTACCGTTCTATCAATCTTTTGCTCTACAAAAGGTTTCTTTGCTACCACATTCACCTCTTTTAGAGTTTTGGTAACGGCTATCAATTTCAGCTCACCGAGCTCAATGAGACTGCGACTTGCATCGACCACAATTGGCTGACTTTTAAAGTTAGCATAGCCCACCAACATCACCCTCACTTGATAGTTGCCTGCTGGGACTTTATCAAAAGCAAATTTACCATCTGCTTCCGTAAAAGAGGTTTTCACCAGCATGCTATCTTTATCTTTAATGGTAAATAAGGCTACCGTTGCTAAATCAACAGGTTTTAAGCTGCTATCTGTTATTTTTCCGCTAATTACAGCCGTCACATTTTGTTGTGCATGGGCAAAAATGGCGGCAATAAGCAGCCCATAGGTTAAAATAACCGTAAGTTTAAGTTTCATTAAAAAGAGGTTTAGGTTTATTTTGTGTTAGCGATTAATGCGATATTCTATATCTGGTCGCTTAATGTATTTTTCTTTATATTTCTGATGGACGCTGGCATCCTGTGCAATTCCATTCACCAGCATTTCATTATCGGTGAGGATATAATCCACTTTTTTGCCCTTAACCACCAGGTTATCTTGTATCATTTGGTCTTGTATTTCCTGGCTGGCGTCATTACCGTCGTGTACAATATGTACCACTACTTTGCCATCAACTTTAACGGTACTGGTGGTCGTAGTGGTGGTTGTAGTGCTAATGTTCACAGGTACAGAAACTAAATTTGAAGTTGGTTGAAGGGATACCATATTTCTTACTGGCGCAACTGGCTTCGCTGGAATAACAGGCTCTTCTGGTTTAGCTTGAGGCAAATCCGAAATCGGTTCAACTTCCGCCATCGCAGCCAATTCTGGAATATCATCTATTTCCGTTTCTCCAAAGTTTATCGCAGATGGTTTAACGGGGTCGCAGTTTTCATGAGGTGCTGGCTGAGTGATTGGCTTTGCTTCCTTAAACTGATGGTTTAGCCCGTTAACGTAGGTCATTTCTTTTTGCAATGATGAATGCTTTATCGGTGATTGCCCCATTTTAAAAGCAGCACCCAATCCTAGAAAAAAGCATAAGGAAACGGTCAAAGTAGTTTTCTCGAAACCAGTTAGTGTAGTTCTATTGTTAAATGCAATTCTTCTGATACGAGCAATCAATTGACCTTTTTCATTAGCCATTGACATGGCAAAACCTGTTGAGTTCAGGCTAAATTCCTGACAGGAAACCAATGCTTTTAAATAGCCGTTTTTATCATTTGTACAGGCAATGGCCAAATCATCACAGCAGTTTTCGCGTTCTTCTTTGATGGTTTTAGAGAGCCATAATACCGCTGGATTAAAGAAAAACAACACTTCTACAATATTTTGAAGAATATTTACCAGATAATCTCTACGTTTAATATGCGCTAGTTCATGGCTCAAAATAGCTTCTACTTCATTTAAGCTCAAGTGGTTTAACAAACCGATAGGCATTAAAATCACAGGTTTGAAATGGCCAATTACCATCGGGATTTTTGCCAAGCCTGATTGAAAGATAGCGACGCCTTGATTGATATTCAGTTGGCTAGCAAGCGTAGCCACTTTTTGCTCCCAATAATTACCCGCCGCAAAGTTTTTGGTTCTTTTTAAATAGCCCACTCCATGCAATCCAACCAATAGTTGTATCGATTTAAAAAGAATGATGAGGAGCCAAATCAAAATCATTGGACCTGCATAATGCTTCAAAACTTCAAAAAACTGATTAAGAGCGGTAAAAATATCCAACTGAAACTTAAATATTGCGTTTTGCTGCGACTGGCTAAAACCAAAGAGGCTGGCAATGATATTCACCTTGTTTAGGGTTTGTACAAAAACCAAAATCATGCTTAAAGAAAACACGCTTAACAAGCCTACCAATAAATTATACCTTAAAACTGGTTGGCTATTTTTTGTCCCTACAATAAATAATGCGGCAAGCAAAGCTGTTACCAAGCCTATCCATAAAGAATGGAGCAATGTACCGAACAATGCTTCCATCAAATCAGGTGGCAGAAAGTTAACCCATTTAAATTCCATAGTTGTGGTTCTGTTTATTTGGTTTTTATCTACTTTTCAAGCTCATCTAACAGTCGCTTGATTTCCTCCAACTCTTCTTTCGTCGTTTTATCATTATCCAGCAACTGCATCACTAAGTTAGTGGCCGACCCTCTGTAAAGTGTATCCACAAACCTATCCAACAACTGGCCTTTGGTTTTTAGCTCTGCTTGTACTGGTGCATAAATATGTTTCATTTGACTAGCATCACGATTGAGGATGCCTTTCTCGTCCATAATTTGCATTTGCTTCAAGGTAGAAGTATAATTTACTTCTCGTTGTTTGTTCAGCTCGTCATTTACAAAACGTACTGTACTAGGGCCAAATTCCCACAATACCTGCAATATCTCCAACTCGGCTCTGGTAGGCTCCGGGATTGAATTGATAGATTTCTTCTCTTCCATAACACAAAGGTAGGATAACTTTCGTACGAAACAAGGAATACTTCATTTTTAACATTTTATAATTTATAAATTTTAAGAACATTCCTTCCCTTGATTGGTAATTTGTCTTTTCTGCGCCTTCTAGTTGTCACTTTTAACCCTTTGCAAATCAATAATTTTGATGAAATTTGGTTATCACTTAAATAATCAGACCATGACAAAAGAAATTTGGCTTAACTTACCTGTTAAGGACATTCCACAAACCATTGCATTTTTTACCAAAATTGGTTTCAAATTAAACGAACACGCACCCAACAGCGATTCGATGGCTTCATTTAAAATTGGCCAAAAGGATTTTATCGTTAACTTTTTCACCGAAGCTGTTTTCAAAAGCTTCACTCCTTTTCAAATTGCCGATTTAAGCAACGCTACCGAATGTTTGATTTCCATTGATGCTGAAAATAAGGAAGATGTGGACAACATCCTCAAAAACGCGGCAGCAGCAGGCGGAAATGTATTTGCAGCAGGTGGAGAAAAAGATGGTTGGATGTATGGCGGAGGTTTTATCGACCTTGATGGTCACAAATGGAACGTATTGTTCATGGATTTTAGTAAATTCCCTAAATAAATATCAAAACTATGGAACGAATTTATTTTAAAATCGAAATTGACGCTCCTAAAGAGAAAGTATGGAAAACTCTTTTGGGAGAAACTACCTACCCGCTTTGGACTCATGTTTTTGCGGAAGGTTCTAGAGTGGTAACCACTTGGGAAAAGGGTGCAAAAGCCTTGTTTTTGGGTGCAAAAGATGAAGGAATGGTTTCCAAAATTGCCGACCATATCCCTAACGAGTTTATTTCTATTCAGCATTTGGGCTTTTACAAAGATGGCGTAGAGGATTACGAAAGTGAGGAAGTGAAAAAATGGGGCAATGCTTTTGAAAACTATAAAATAAGCACCAAGGAAGATGGCAAATCGCTACTAAGTGTTGAGATGGATACCACTGAGGAGTACAAATCATATTTTGAAGAAAGTTGGCCAAAGGCACTGGAAAAGGTTAAGGAATTGGCGGAGGGTTAAAATACCTCCGTTATTTCGACGATAGGAGAATTGAAAATCAACGTAGTTAAATCTAGCATCATGCTACAACTGAGTTAAACTTAGCTAATAGTATTATTTACAAACTTGCTAGATCTCTCCTCCTTCAGTCGTCGGGATGACGGGGAACGAAAAAACATTGCCAATACCGTCATTTCGATGAGGAGGTACGACGAAGAGAAATCTAGCATCATACTATAACATTTATAATATATCAAAACTAACCAACTCGTTAGATCTCTCCTCCTTCGGTCGTCGAGATGACGGGAACGAAAAAACATTGCCAATACCGTCATTTCGATGAGGAGGTACGATGAAGAGAAATCTAGCATCATGCTATAACATTTATAATATATCAAAACTAACCAACTCGTTAGATCTCTCTTCCTTCGGTCGTCGAGATGACGGGGAACGAAAAAACATTACCAATACCGTCATTTCGATGAGGAGGTACGACGAAGAGAAATCTAGCATCATGCTATAACATTTATAATATATCAAAACTAACCAACTCGTTAGATCTCTCCTCCTTCGATCGTCGAGATGACGGGGAACGAAAAAACATTGCCAACATCGTCATTTCGATGAGGAGGTACGACGAAGAGAAATCTAGCATCATGCTATAACATTTATAATATATCAAAACTAACCAACTCGTTAGATCTCTCCTCCTTCGGCCGTCGAGATGACGGAGGAACGAAAAAACATTACCAATACCGTCATTTCGATGAGGAGGTACGACGAAGAGAAATCTAGCGCCATAATTAAAAAATTATCTAATTCCCTAGATCTCTCTTCCTTCGATCGTCGAGATGACGGGGGAACGAAAGGACATTACCTACCTATTTAAAAACTATGGAAAGAGGCGGAGCTGTTTATATCCTTACAAACGTTAATCGTACAGTTCTCTATATCGGTGTTACTTCCGATTTAATTTTTCGATTAAAAGAACATCAAGAGAAGGTCTACCCAAAATCTTTTACTGCGAAATATAATGCCATCATTTGTGTTTATTATGAGTTATTCTCGCACATAGAAGAAGCCATTGCTAGAGAAAAGGAAATAAAAAAATGGCGTAGAGAGAAAAAGGACCAATTAATTAATTCCGTCAACCCTTCTTGGAAAAGCTTTAATGATGAAATTGCAGAATGGTAGTTAGCGCGATGTGGATACTTTTTATACCATCATTTCGATAGTCTGTCACGACAAATCGGAACAGAGACATAACAAAGAGAAATCTAGGGTTGTGTTAGCCCTTCAGAATTGAAAAGCAATAGGACTAAAACTATACATATTGTTAGATTTCTCCTCCTTTGGTCGTCGAGATAACGAGGAACGTAGAAACATTGCTATTACCGTCATTTCGAACGCATGTGAGAAATCTAGCATCATGCTATAACATTTATAATAAATCAAAACTAACCAACTCGTTAGATCTCTCCCCCTTCGGTCGTCGAGATGACGGCGAACGAAAGGACATTGCTATTACCGTCATTTCGAACACATGTGAGAAATCTAGCATGATGCTATAACATTTATAATAAATCAAAACTAACCTACTCGTTAGATCTCTCCTCCTTCGGTCGTCGAGATGACGGGGGACGAAAAAACATTGCCACTACCGTCATTTCGAACGCATGTGAGAAATCTAGCATGATGCTATAACATTTATAATAAATCAAAAACTAACCAACTTGCTAGATCTCTCCTCCTTCAGTCGTCGAGATGACGGGGAACGAAAGGACATTGCTACTACCGTCATTTCGAACGCATGTGAAAAATCTAGCATGATGCTATAACATTTATAATAAATCAAAAACTAACCAACTCGTTAGATCTCTCCTCTTTCGGTTGTCGAGATGACGAAAATCATTCCTAAAAAAAATCCCCGCTCAAATGAGCAGGGATTTTCTATTTATAAGAAATATTAATCTTTAATTATAAACTAGCCAAAGCATTGTTTAAAGTTGCACTTGGACGCATTGCTTTGTCAGCCAACTCATCGTTAGGATTGTAGTAACCACCAACGTTTTGTGCTTTTCCTTGAGCAGCAATTAGCTCCTCAGTAATTTTAGCTTCGTTGTCTGTTAATGCTTTTGCCAATGGCTCAAACTTAGCTTTCAATTCAGCATCTTTTGTTTGTGCAGCCAAAGCTTCAGCCCAGTATAATGCCAAGTAAAAATGAGAACCACGGTTATCGATAGTCCCTAATTTTCTACCTGGAGATTTATCAGTAGCTAAGAATTTAGCGTTAGCCTCATCTAAAGCGTCAGCTAGTACTTGAGCCTTAGCATTGTTTTGTGTTTGAGCTAAATGCTCCAACGAAGCCTGTAAAGCCAAGAACTCACCTAGTGAATCCCAACGTAAGTAACCTTCTGTTACGAATTGCTCAACGTGTTTAGGAGCAGAACCACCAGCACCAGTTTCAAATAAACCACCACCGTTCATTAATGGCACAATCGACAACATTTTTGCAGAAGTACCTAGCTCTAAAATTGGGAATAAATCTGTTAAATAGTCACGCAATACGTTACCAGTTACCGAAATCGTGTCTTCGCCTTTACGGATACGCTCTAAAGTGAATTTAGTAGCTTCAATTGGAGAAAGAATACGAAGGTCTAATCCATTGGTATCGAAGTTTGGCAAGTATTTGTTTACTTTTTTGATGATTTCTCTATCGTGTGCTCTGTTTTCATCTAACCAGAAAACTGCTGGCGTATTTGATAAACGAGCTCTGTTTACCGCTAATTTAACCCAGTCTTGGATAGGTGCATCTTTGGTTTGGCACATGCGGAAAATATCGCCTTTTTCAACAGGTTGCTCAAAGAATACATTTCCAGCAGCATCAGTTACGCGAATAGCACCATTTGCCGCAGCTTGGAAAGTTTTATCGTGTGAACCATACTCCTCTGCTTTTTGCGCCATTAAGCCTACGTTTGGTACCGAACCCATTGTTGTAGGGTTAAAAGCACCATGTTTCTTACAGTCATCAATGGTAGCGGTATAAACACCAGCGTAGTTTCTATCTGGAATTAAAGCCAAAGTATCTTGAGGTTTGCCATCTTTGTTCCACATCTGACCTGAAGTACGGATCATTGCAGGCATTGAAGCATCTACAATCACATCAGAAGGAACGTGTAAGTTGGTAATACCCTTATCAGAATTCACCATCGCTAAAGCTGGTCCATTAGCAATTGCCGCATCAATGGCAGCTTTCACTTCAGCTTCTTGAGGCTGTCCTGCAATTTTTGCATAAACATCGCCTAAACCATTACGAGTATCAACTCCTAAAGTTTTAAATAACTCCGCATATTTCTCGAAAACATCTGCAAAGTAAACTTCTACAATGGCACCAAAAATGATAGGGTCTGAAACCTTCATCATGGTTGCTTTTAAGTGCGCTGAAAGTAAAACGCCACTTGCCTTTGCTTCTTTAATCGCTTCAGCAACAAATGCTTTTAATTTAGCAAGGCTCAATACCGAGCTATCAATTACCTCGCCCGCTTTTAAATTAGCTAAACCTTTAAGTTCAGTAACGGCACCATCAGTACCTACAAATTCAATTTTAAATTGTGAGTCGTTCTCTACGGTTGTCGATTTCTCTGAACCATAAAAATCACCTTCGCTCATGCTTGCTACGCTAGTTTTAGAATCTGCAGACCAAGCACCCATTGAATGAGGATTTGCTTTTGCATAGTTCTTCACCGCTTTTGGTGCCCTACGGTCAGAGTTTCCTTCGCGTAATACTGGATTTACGGCTGAACCCAGCACTTTTGCATATTTAGCTTTGATGGCTTTTTCTTCTTCAGTTTGTTCATCTTCTGGATAGTTAGGCAATGCAAAACCTTGAGATTGCAATTCAGCAATAGCTGCTTTTAATTGAGGAATAGAGGCAGAAATGTTAGGTAGCTTGATGATATTGGCCTCTGGCGTGTTCGCTAATTGGCCTAGTTCTGTCAATGCATCTCCAATTTTTTGGTCATCCTTTAAAAACTCTGGAAAGTTTGCTAAAATCCTTCCCGCCAAAGAGATGTCCCTTGTTTCTACTTCGATACCCGCCGAAGCCGTAAAAGCTTGTACAATGGGCAATAAGGAGTAGGTAGCTAACAATGGAGCCTCGTCTGTTTTGGTATAGATAATTTTTGATGAGTTTGACATGTGTTTTTATTTTTTAAGAAAGTTTGAAATAAAAATGTCCAAAAAAGGACTGGTTTGATAAAATCGCCTAAAGATAAAATAAACCAGCGAATTATATAACAGCTTAGTGTTATTTATACATTAAAATCACTCCTAATTGGTAAGTGTAGTGT
>NZ_JAELTX010000664.1 GCF_016429065.1 Pedobacter sp. ASV17 | reverse complement strand
ATCCTCGGCACCCTTTTACCCAGCTAATACGTTTTCCAGCATTTATTACTGTTCTTCTTGAGATTGCGATTATCTGCGCCGGCGCTAAGTTTGTCGCCACTGTGATTCCTGGCCTCTTAGTTGTGGTCTACATTATTCAACATTTCTATCTTCGCACCTCACGTCAATTGCGTGTGCGAGAGCTGGAAACAAAAGCGCCGTTATTCACAAAATTCACCGAAACTTCAAGTGGCATTCAACAAATCCGTGCCTTTCAATGGCAAGAAGCATTCACACTAAAGATGCAAGCGGCTCTCGACTACTCACTTATTCCATATTATACTTTATTTTGCGTACAACGGTGGCTGACTTTAGTTTTGGATCTCATTACATGTGCTGTCGCAACTATGCTTGTTACCTTAGCCC
>NZ_JAELTX010000663.1 GCF_016429065.1 Pedobacter sp. ASV17 | reverse complement strand
ATGATGAGCAGGACGAGCGAAAAGGCAGCATTGAGGATAAACACCACGACACCCACAGCTCCGGGACCAAGACCCGGCATGTCAAAGGGGTTGCTAAAGATGAGGAGGGAAATGGCGTTGATAAAGTTGACGACGCAAATCATGATATTGAACGAGTTGGCCGACTTGTCCATCCAAGGACGCATAACAGTGGCACCGATGAGCGCACCAGCCTCGACAATAATAAAGGCAATAGCCTGGCCAACGCCGCTTCGTTGCGCAAAGGCGAGGACGGCAGACTTGATGAAGATGTAGATGAGCAGAGGTCCGATGAAGTAGTAAGCGGACGCGCGGAACTGTATATAGAGGAAACCCCACTTGTTGAGGACCTGCGAGTCGGAAAAGAGGATATAAGCAGGATTGTGG
>NZ_JAELTX010000662.1 GCF_016429065.1 Pedobacter sp. ASV17 | reverse complement strand
ACAACTACTGAATACGACGTATGTCGTCTTGACTACTATGGAGCAGTCACGGCTTGTGAGAGATCCGTTCTTTACAGATTATGCAGGTATGAAGACAGTCCCCAAAAACATTTTCCCTATGCGAAAACTGACATGGTCTTATTCGGCAGCAATACATAATGGCCGGAAGCCGTACATCAACCCATCTGCGCGGGGCAGATGGTCTTTCGCCGACACTCTGCCGCAGTCTGAGATGGACGCTGCCTACAAGAATCAAACCATCTTGACGGAATGGTTCACAACACACGTACTCGCTAGAACAAATGACTCGTCTTGCTCGTCTGCTTTTCTTCTTTATCCCGGAACCCTTGGGAAAGCACGCCCTCGAGACACGTACAGAGGCGGGCCAAGTCGGCTGCCATATGG
>NZ_JAELTX010000661.1 GCF_016429065.1 Pedobacter sp. ASV17 | reverse complement strand
GCTCCTACGAAAACACACTACACACTCTGACATGCGCCATGTGCTCCAATGTCCTCGACCCATCGTTAGCACCGGGCTCGTGGCAGTGCAAAGCAGACTCTTGCAAGGACACGGCATACTTTAACTGTGCAGACAGCGGGACATGTGGCGTCTGTGGGAGGCGAAAGTAAAACCATGTTGCGGAATATGTTTATGAGTTATGATTATACCCTGGGGCTTCCCTATATGCTATTTATTATTGTAAGATATCTGCAGGATAGAGTTTGCATTCACTGTATTAATACACGGAGTTTCAATTTAATTTACCTGCAGGATGTGACTTGACATCGCTCAATATCAAAATATGTCGATTGTAGAATTTTAACGTTGTGGCGTAGCGGCTGATAACTCAAGCACCTTCAAGCC
>NZ_JAELTX010000660.1 GCF_016429065.1 Pedobacter sp. ASV17 | reverse complement strand
CCCTTTTCATGCTCAGCTAATATCACCCTACTAACATCTATAAGCCTTCCCCTCGTCTGCCTGGCCTTTGCAACCATTTCCGTCATGACAACCAGCAGTCGCATGATCTTCGCCTTTGCCCGCGACGGCGGCCTGCCAGCCTCACGCTTCTTTGCCAAAGTCCATCCACAGCTCGGTCTGCCGCTCAACGCTCTAGTCCTCACTTCGTGCGTGGTAGTCGTCTTCGGCGTCATCAACATTGCATCCACAAAGTAGAAGCTCCCCTTCTCCCGCATTTAGGTCCCTCCAGTTTTCTTAGCAAACTATACTAACATAATCTTCTTCTCGCACAGCGCATTCTCCGCCATCATCTCCGCCGCCGTCGTCACCCTCGACCTCTCCTACGCAATGCCCATTGCAGTAAAC
>NZ_JAELTX010000659.1 GCF_016429065.1 Pedobacter sp. ASV17 | reverse complement strand
AAGCAGTTCACCAATCTCCCCAACGACTATGAGCTTGCATTCGAGAGAGATACCGTGATCGAAAAAGCCGAAGACCAAACAAACGTCCCACAAGTCCGCTTCAACTTTTGCACGATCCAAGAACTTCAGAGCGTGGAAAAGGAAAATACTGTCGATGTCATTGGTGTTCTCAAGGAAGCTGGAGAGGTTAGCGAGATTGTCTCAAAGAAGACCGGTAATCCTTTTCAGAAGCGTGAGCTCACCGTTGTCGATGACACTGGATACTCTGTCCGCGTCACCATTTGGGGCAAGACGGCCAGCTCCTTTGATGCGCAGCCCGAATCTGTCATTGCCTTCAAGGGCACCAAAGTTTCCGACTTTGGCGGCAAGAGCTTGAGTCTGCTATCTTCTGGCACAATGACTCTC
>NZ_JAELTX010000658.1 GCF_016429065.1 Pedobacter sp. ASV17 | reverse complement strand
CTAGCAGCCCGAGCAAAAACCATCTAGCCGATCAACAAGCAGCGGATTTCGTTCAAAATCTCTTAACCATGGATACGTTATTGTGAGTCAACGACTGCAATGAACCCTTTGCAAACACATGCTCGGCATGGAAACCATGCTTGCCTGTACTGTAATCTGCGAGCATTTCTTGTCGATTGCTGGCGCCTGTGTTATGTCACCCAGTCATTCGCGAATGTCGTGGAACTCGCCTCACTTCCACGGCCACCAAGCTAACGTCAACAGAACTGCCGAGATTGCAGCCAATGCGCCTCGTTATCGCCGCAAAAGCTCAACATTTATCGATGGCATTCATGATGTTACCGAAGATTTAAGTATGGCTCCGGCCCAGCTGTATAGCACCATGTCTGGACGCCTGTTCCACTC
>NZ_JAELTX010000657.1 GCF_016429065.1 Pedobacter sp. ASV17 | reverse complement strand
GGGCTCGGAGATGTGTATAAGAGACAGCATTTATCCAGTTGGTTCGGGCTTCTATTACAAATTAAAGCCCTTGAGCGACTCAACCAAGTCCCCAAGACTCTTCTCGAGCGAGATCCAGTTGATTCCTAAAAGCTGATTCGTCTTATCAGTGTTGAACTTGAACAGCTCGGAATCAGGCGGGCATCCACCACCGGGCACGTCCGGTCCAGGCACCTTGTCCTTGAAGTCGGGAAAGTTGTTGCGCACAACATCCGCAATCTCGCGGTTCGTGAAGCGGCCGCCAACAGTGTACAGTCGCTGTCCTCCAGCTCTAGGATTCTCCATAGCTTTGACATGCGCCGTCGCAACATCACGAACGTCAACCCACAGCACAATGGGTCCGGTATCAGGAATGCCCTGCTTCCA
>NZ_JAELTX010000656.1 GCF_016429065.1 Pedobacter sp. ASV17 | reverse complement strand
CCATAGATCTGGAGCCTGGCTGAGAGGGACAGGTCCAGGATAAGGTTGTTCGGCTTCATAAAATTGGATTATATCAAGCGGGCATTCGTCTTGTTCTTCTTTTTCTATATCTTCAATAGCATCATAGAATATTATACTGCTTTCACAATTACGATAGCCTGGCAGTGTCTTTGTGTCGCCTTCCCAGTGCTCAATAGCGGACATTGGACTATCTGATGAGAAGAAATCCTCTCCAAAAGTGATTGTCGAAGAAGCCCTATCCTCGTATATTGTGTCATCCGTTTCGTAAACAAATTCTGTGACTAGAGGCAATCCTTCTGTTTTTCTTGTGTCACTGCTGAACGGTGAGTCTGTATTTCGGCGTACAGGTCGCCTTTGAAGAAGCGACGGTAGCTTAACATTGGAA
>NZ_JAELTX010000655.1 GCF_016429065.1 Pedobacter sp. ASV17 | reverse complement strand
ATCTTCAGCTAAGCTTGTCCTAATATATATCGCCTCATATCCTTTTAAGCGTAAATACGTTGAAAAAATAAATCCTTGCAATGCATTCTTTTCTAACACAATAACTTTGTGTAAAGAGGAAAACATTGAGGCATTGTGATACACCATTCCTAGACGCGTTTGTAAAAATGATAGTGCATATTGGAATTGCGCCATTGAAATCTCATTATTATTTTTTGACATTAATAAATTGTCTGTCACTCGAAGAACGATACTGGCAACAACCTTCTCTGTTGAATATATACTAAAAGCTTCGTTTAATAATGCAGTAATTGTAATTTCATCAAATTTTAACAAAGCTTGTAGCAAATCGTCCACTAAAACAACTTCTTTATCGAAAGGTATCTCTTTTTGAACTGTACTCTGC
>NZ_JAELTX010000068.1 GCF_016429065.1 Pedobacter sp. ASV17 | reverse complement strand
ACGGAGGTGGAATAAGAGATATGGCTGATGTAAAGAATTTATTTAATCTAGGAATTGAAAAGGTTGCAATTCAAACAGCAGTAGAGACAAATCCATCATTAATCAAGCAAATTGCAGAATATTATGGACAACAAGCTGTGGTGGTTTCAATTGATATAAAAAGGAATTGGTTTGGGAAACCTACACTTTTTTCTAATAGTCGAAGTGTAAAATATGAATCTAAAAATTGGAAAGAGTATTTAGTACATGTTGCTAATCAAGGTGCTGGTGAGTTGCTTTTAAATTCAGTAGATAGAGATGGTGTTATGAAAGGCATGGATTTGGAATTAATTTCAGAAGCAAGCAAGCTTTTAGAAATACCGTTAGTTGCTATCGGAGGGGTGGGGTCTTTAGAAAATATTAAAGAAGCGACTGATGCTGGAGCAAGTGCAGTTGCTGTTGGATCATATTTTGTGTTTCAGGGGCCTCACAAAGCAGTATTAATCACGTACCCGAAATATAAGGAAATACAAAATTTATGGGAAAAATAGAAAGAAAATTAAGAGTATGTACACGGTGTATTATGGATGAATCCGCATCTGATATTACTTTTGATGATAATGGTGTTTGTAATTATTGTAAAGGTTTTTTAGCCAAACAATCTAAGCATATAGCGTTCGACGATAATGAGAGGTTAAGCCGCTTAAACTTAATCGTAGATAAAGTAAAAAAAGAAGGTAAAGGCAAAAAGTATGATTGTATAGTTGGTCTTTCTGGAGGAGTGGATAGTAGTTGGGCTTTGGTTCAGGCTGTAAAGTTAGGATTACGACCGCTTGCCGTTCATATGGATAGTGGATGGAATTCTGAACTTGCTCAAAATAACATTGAAAATCTAGTGAGGGGACTTGGTGTTGATTTATATACTCATGTAATTGAGTGGCCTGAAATTCGTGGATTAATGGAAGCTTTTTTTAAGGCTGATGTGATTGATGTAGAGGTATTATATGATAATGCAATGTTAGCCGTGAACTATAATTTAGCGGCAAAATATAAACTAAAATATATTTTAGCCGGTACAAACATTGCTACAGAAGGTGTTGATATTCCATCTAATTGGAATTGGTATAAATCTGACAAGAAAAATATCGTTGGAATTTCTAAGAAGTTTGGCGGACCTAAATTAAAATCATTCCCTTCAATTAGTACAATTGGTACGGCTAAATTTGTATTGTTGCATAAAATACACTGGATCTCATTTTTGGATTATCTTAATTATAGAAAATTCGAGGCGATTGAAGTTTTAAAATCAGATTTTGGATACAAGCCTTATCCACATAAACATTATGAATCAGTGTTTACCAGATTTTATCAAGGCTATATTTTACCAAATAAATTTGGTGTTGATAAGAGAAAACCTCATTTATCCAACTTGGTAATGACAGGAGAAATGTCAAGAGAAGAGGCTTTAAGGCAAGCTTCTGGGATTGCTTATCCAAACGAGAGCGACATGGAATCTGATAGACTGTATTTTATAAAAAAAATGGGTTGGACAGAAGAAAAATTTCAAGATTATATCAATAGACCAGAAATCAAACATGATGCCTATCCTTCCGAGGAAAAATTTTATAAGTTCTTATTGAATTCATATAGAAAGTTTAATTTGAAATTGGGCCGATTAATTTGGAAATAATGTTGCTTACGTTAAAAACGTCAATTTAAAATGAAATCTACTAATGAAATGCTCGTTATTGACGCCTCTTATACGTATGAGATGATTGTAGAAAGAGGGATAGAGCAGTCCGTATTGTGCAGAGATTTAAACGGTTTTTTTACACATGTTTGGAACGTTCACCCTTTTGCAACATTGCTAACTTCACCTCAATGGACCGAAAAATATGGGAAGCCTATCATTCATAAAATGAATGATAAGCATACATTTATTGAAGGTAAAGTTGGAAGATTTAATTGGCTGAGCAATTTTTTTGCGTTAAATTTTTTCATTTCTCAATTTTTATTGTTTTTTAAGTTACTGCGATTAATAAAAAAAAATAACATCAAAGTAATACGGGTTGGAGATCCATCATACTTGGGGTTATTTGGGTTATCACTTTCTTTTTTTACCAGAGTGCCACTGGTTATACGTATAAATGGGAATAATGAAAGAGTTCGAAATGATACTGGAAAACCCTTGTATCCTAAATTATTTAGATCAATTAAGCTTGAATCGGCTATAGAGAAATTTGTTTTGCCATTTGCAGATTTAGTTGTTTCTCCCAATCAGGATAATTTAGAATATTCACTTGAATATGGAGCAAAACCAGATAGAGTTAAAATTTTTGGCTATGGGAATTTACTTGCACCTGTACATTTAGAGGATCCATTTACCCGTAGCTGCGATCAAGAATTATTTGATCGATTGGGAGTTTTGCCAAACAAATTTTTATTAATTGTTGGAAGATTACAACCAATAAAATTTCCTGATGATGCAATAAGAGTTCTTACAAAGCTTCATTCAGAAAATATTAAATATAAATTAGTTTATGTTGGAGAAGGTGAAATGTTAGAGGAGTTGAAGGCACTTGCAATTAGTGAAGGCATTTCTAATAGTGTTATATTTTTAGGGAATCAAAATCAAAATACACTAGCTCAGCTTTACACTTATGCTGCCGTTGTAGTATCACCTTTAACAGGCAGAGCATTGTCAGAAGCCGGATTGTGTGGAGGAGCAGTAGTAGCCTATAATTTAGATTGGCAAGGGGATATTATATTGAATGATAAAACCGGATGCCTTGTGCCATTTCGTGAATGGGAAAACATGGCCAATGGTGCAAAGAGACTTATTGAAAATGTCTCATTTTCTAATGAAATGAGAACCAACTTAAGAAAACATGCTTTTTCAATGCTAAATCCTGCAGAGTTAAACAAAAATGAAATAGAGTCTTACAGGAAGTTGATCATTAAGCAGTAAAATTGCGGATTCTTAATTCAATATATCATTTAAAGTTCTTTGACCTTAGTTACTATAGAATTTAAATACTTGATTTTTGAAAAGTATGATTTAGGGGGTAAATTAATTAACGAAGCTATACGTGAAGGTGTAGCAGTGTTATTAAAAATTTTCGTGATTTTGAATCGCTTAGCGTCTTATGTAATATGCTAAGCAAATAGCTCTAAGCAAAATCGCTTACAGAATATTTAATTGAAGTTAAAAAGAATCTATTATAAATCTATATGTGTGGAATAACAGGGTTTTGGAGCGCAAATAAAAATACTGAAAGTACCGGAACTATAGTTAGGCGAATGTCTGATACATTATTGCATCGCGGCCCTGATGATGGAGATATCTGGGTTGATGATCATGTAGGAGTTGGTTTGGCACACAGAAGACTTTCTATTATCGATCTTTCCAAAACGGGGCACCAGCCTATGAAGTCGGTAGATGAAAGATATATGATTGTTTTTAATGGCGAGATCTACAATCATCTTGATTTACGGAAAAAACTGGCTGCAAATAATGATGGATATACATGGAGAGGCAGTTCTGATACAGAAACATTATTAGAATGCGTCAGAAAATGGGGAGTAGAAGAAACACTAACTTCATTGGTAGGTATGTTTGCATTTGCGCTTTTCGATAAATATGAAAAGCAGCTTACTTTAGCAAGAGATAGGTTCGGTGAAAAGCCATTGTATTATGGCTTTAATAATAATAATTTTCTTTTCGCCTCTGAATTGAAGGCCATGAGATGTCTGCCATTTTTTGATTCTTCGATAAATTTAAAGGCCCTGCAGCTTCAAACACAGTTTTCTTATGTTCCCGAACCATATTCAATTTATAAGGGGATCTTTAAACTAACGCCGGGATCTTACGTTCAGTTTACCCAACAAGATATTGCAAACGGAAACCATACTGAACCAACGATATATTGGTCTGCGGAAGAAATTGCAAGAAAAGGTATTGATCGGTCATTAAAGTTTGGGAGTGATGAGGAAGCTAAAAGCGCATTAGATAAAATTTTGCGTCAATCAATAAAAGGCCAGTTGATGGCTGATGTTCCTTTGGGTGCATTTTTGTCGGGAGGAGTAGACTCTTCTACTGTGGTGGCGCTCATGCAGCAACAGAGTAGTGTTCCAATTAAAACTTTTACCATAGGTTTTAACGAAAAGGGTTTTGATGAAGCCAAATTTGCAAAAAGCGTTGCCAAGCACTTGGGCACCGAGCATAACGAATTGTATGTAAACTCTTCGGATGCCATGAATGTGGTGTATAATTTGGGAAACGTTTATGACGAACCTTATGCAGATGCATCGCAAATACCCTCTATTTTAGTGTCAAAGCTTGCTAAAACGCAAGTAACCGTTAGCCTTTCCGGAGATGGGGGTGACGAGCTGTTTAGCGGCTATTCGAGGTACTTTTTAACCAGAAAATTATGGGGAATCATATCAAAATTTCCAATGCCCATCAGAAAATTATTTGCTGCCATGCTGAAGACGCTTTCGCCCAACCAGTGGGACAAGCTGTATAGGGCTATTATGTTTGGATCAAGCGATAGGTTAATTGGCAATAAGCTTTATAAGGCCGCAAAAGCATTTACAGCAGGTAACGGACAGTCTTTATATTTTAATCTGGTAACGCAGATTGAGGCGGAAGATGCAATGTGTCATCAATTTCCGATAGATGATATCAATGCAAAATGGATGAATCATGGATCTATTGTAGAACAAATGATGCTGTTTGATACCATTTCTTATTTGCCTGGTGATATTTTGACAAAGATGGATCGTGCGGGTATGTCTGTAAGCCTAGAAACGCGAATTCCTTTCCTAGACCATAATGTTTATGAATTTGCATGGCAATTGGGCGAAGAATATAAAATTAGGAATGGGGTAAGCAAGTGGCTCTTAAGGGAAGTGTTATACGACTATGTTCCTAAAGACTTAATTGATAGGCCTAAAATGGGATTTTCAGTTCCAATTGGTGCCTGGTTAAGAGGTCCTTTAAAAGAATGGGCTGCCGACCTGATCTCAACTGATAGAATTAATAGTCAGGGAATTTATAATGCAAAATTTATAGATAAAATATGGTCTGAGCACCAATCTGGAAAGAAAAATTGGGAATATCAGCTCTGGAATGTCCTAATGTTCCAGCATTGGTTAAATACTAGTACAAACTAAACATGCTTGTCTACCTTATTATGTTTATTGTTCCCCTTTTCCTGTCATTTTATGGCAAGATGTTCGAGAGGAAATTAGACAATCTAATATGGTTTGTAGTTGCGGTATTTTATATCCTCATTATTGGTCTTAGGAATGAGATTGGTGTAGACTGGGAGGCATACAATAAACTTTATAATATAACGCGAAATGTACCTTTATCAGAAGCGATACTAACAACAGATCCTGCCTATGCGTTTTTGAACTGGATAGTTGCTTTGATTGGGGGGAAGGTGTATTTGGTCAATTTTATTTGTGCCATTATCTTTATTTCAGGTTTAGTTAATTTTTGTAGAGCGCAACAAATGCCTTGGTTGGCATTTTTGGTGGCACAACCTGTACTCATCTTTATTGTTGGAATGAGCTATACCAGGCAAAGTGTTGCCGTGGGCTTCGAGTTAATGGCCTTAATTGCAATCAGCAGCAAACAAAATAAGCTGTTTATATTTCATGTTGTCATGGCAACCCTTTTTCACAAAACGGCTATATTCTTATTGCCATTAATAGCTTTTGTGTCAAATAAAAATAGGGTTTTAATGATAATTGCCATTCTGTTTTTAGTTCTTGGCCTAGGCGTAATGTTAATTGCCGAGAAATATGAGGCCATGCTTGATTTGTATGTTGAACAGAAACTGACTTCAGATGGGGGTATATATAGAGTTATCTTAAATATTGTCCCCGCGATTTTGATTTTTGTTTTCGCAAAGAAAAAAATAAAAAGACCAGAAGAACGTAATTTATGGAAAGCGCTTGCCGTTTTATCTTTTTTGCTGTTTCCATTAATTAATATTGCACCAACAGCTACAGATAGGCTTGCCATTTATTTAACACCCATACAGCTTTATGTATTTTCAAACGCTCCAAACTGGTTTGAGAATCGTTATGTCAGGTTCATTTTTTTAAGTGGGGTGGTATTCTTTTATGGCCTTTTAATGTTAGTCTGGCTTTCGTTTGGCACGTATCGAGATTACTGGGTGCCCTATCGAATTTTTCCGTTTTCTTAACCCATATTAGTTGTTTTTATATTGAAGAAGATAATACTCATAGAGAACTTTGGTTCAGATTTTTATAAGGCAAGGCTATCATTTGCAAAATATTTAAAATCAGAAGGTTTTGATGTCAGTGCATTAGTTCCAGAGGATGATTATGCTGTACTGATAGAAAATGAAGGTATCAAGACCTACACTTATCCTTTTTCCAGAAAAAATAAAGGAATAGGTCAATTATTCCGTCTCATAAAAACCTTTAGGAAGATTTTTAAGGAAAACGACTTTGATGTGGTGCATTCGTACAGGTTTCAGCCAAATTTGCTGAATATCTTATCTAATCTGTTTAGCAAAAGAAAAAGTATTTTGCATGTTACAGGTCTGGGCTTGGCTTTTTCAAATAACAGCTTTAAATATTTGACATTACAATACATTAGCCAAATTATCTTTCAGCTTAAGTTTTTGGCCGCTAACAAGGTCATATTTCAAAATGGAGATGATGCAAATGATCTTTGGCTTTCTAAGTTATGGAAATCAAAAATAGATGTTATTGAAGGCAGTGGTGTAAATGTCAATGAGTTTTCAAATAATAGAGGTCTATCTTCAAGGGACTTGTTTAGGACAAAAATGGATGTGCCATTAGGCCATATGGTTTTTATATGCACCACAAGGTTGCTATGGGAAAAAGGAATTGTCGAAATGGTAGAAGCTTTTTCAGCTTTACAAAAAGAGCATACCCCTGTCCAGCTTTGGATCGTAGGATGGGCTGATCAAGATAATCCTAGGCATGTTGATACGGCTTATATTAATCAGTTTTCGGATCATAAAATGATAAAATTTTTAGGGAAGAGATCTGATATTAAACAGCTTTTAGAAGCCGCCGATGTATTTTTATACCCTAGCTATTACCGCGAAGGAATTCCAAGGTCTGTTTTAGAAGCATTAGCAATGGGATTGCCTATCATTACAACAAAAATGCCGGGCTGTAAGTTGACCGTTGTAGAGCATGAGAATGGATTTTTGATCGAAACAAAATCAAGTGCTGAGATTTTAAATGCTATACAAAAAATAAGAGATGTAGCCAATCTAAATCTGTTTAGAGAAAAAAGTAGACAAATTGCCGAAACAAGGTTTTCAAATGAAGTTATATTTAAACAAATAAAAAATTTATATTGATGAATATTTTAATAACTGGTACTGCTGGATTTATTGGCTTTCATTTAGTTAAATACTTTTCAAAATATAATGATAGGCTTGTAGGCTTAGATAGTATTAACGATTATTATTCTGTAGGCCTTAAACAAGATAGACTAGGCGACTGTGGAATTAATGCAGCGTCTATTGAGTATGGCAAGTTAACTAAGAGTAGCACGCTGCCTAATTATAGCTTCATAAAGCTCGATTTAGAAGATACCGAGAAGTTGAATGAACTGTTTGAAACGGAGAAGTTTGATGTTGTCATTCATCTTGCCGCTCAGGCGGGAGTGAGGTACAGTTTAGAAAATCCAAAATCATATATCAGCAGCAATATTGATGGGTTTATAAATATCCTTGAGGGGTGTAGAAACTTTAAAGTACCCAAACTGATTTATGCAAGTAGCTCTAGCGTATACGGGATTAGCGATAAGCCATTGTTATCGGTAACAGATACTGTAGATAAACCGATTAGTCTATATGCAGCTACAAAAAAAGCCAATGAGTTAATGGCGTATACCTATAGTCATTTGTACGGCTTTCAAACCATAGGACTTAGATTCTTTACCGTATATGGTCCTTGGGGAAGACCAGATATGGCTCCGTTTCTTTTTGCCGATTCAATTTGTAATGGTAAAACGATTAAAGTTTTTAATGAGGGCAAAATGAAGCGCGACTTTACATTTATCAATGATATTGTTGTAGGCATACGCAAAATCAATGATGTCAGTTTAGAAGAAAAATATCTCATTTATAATATGGGGAATAATTCGCCTGTTAAGTTGAATGATTTTATTGTATGCTTGGAGAAAGAGTTTGGTGTTGAAGTTGATAAGCAACTAGTTGGAATGCAACCTGGCGATGTTGTGGAAACTTGGGCCGATATAAAGGAATTGGCAGATGCCATCGGTTATAAGCCGAATACAACGATAGAAAACGGAGTAGAGCAATTCGTAGCATGGTACAAAGCCTATTATAACGTCAGTATTTAAGAATGATAGTCAATTTAACGGGTGGTAGCGGCTTTGTTGGTAAGAATTTGCTAGCTTATTTAAGTTCGGTCGAGTTACACCAAATTGATAGAATAGCACTGGCTGGCAAATTAGAAGATTTATTTGATTGTGATGCATTTGTGCACCTTGCCGGAAAAGCCCATGATCTAAAAAAAACATCAAATCCAGAAGAATACTACAAGGTTAATTATGAGCTAACTAAAAAGCTTTACGATGCTTTTCTGACTTCAGAAGCTAAGAAGTTTATTTTTGTGAGTTCCGTTAAAGCGGCAGCTGATAGTGTAGAAGGAATGTTAACAGAAGAACATGAGTCAAATCCGCAAACAGATTATGGGAAGTCTAAACTGATGGCTGAGCAGTATATCCAAGCTCAAAAACTTCCCGACGGCAAATCTTTTTATATTCTTAGACCCTGTATGATCCACGGTCCTGGAAATAAAGGTAACCTAAATTTGCTCTATAAATTCGTTCAAAAAGGTATTCCATATCCTTTAGCGGCTTTTGAAAATAAACGTTCGTTTTTAAGTGTAGAGAACCTTTGCTTTGTTATTAGACAATTATTAGAAAACAATATACTTTGTGGTGTATACAATGTGGCTGATGATGAGCCTCTTTCCACTAACGATGTTGTGAAGATATTGGCAAGCTCTTCAAATAGAAAAGCTAAGCTATGGAAAATTCCTTCAAAGCTAATAAAGGACATTGCTTATGTAGGCGATATTTTAAGGTTCCCTCTGAATTCAGAGAGACTTCAAAAATTAACGGAAAGTTATGTGGTAAGTAACGCCAAAATTAGGGCGGCGTTAGGTGTCGAATTCCCAATATCTGCAGATAAAGGTCTAACAGTTACTGCGAAATCTTTCAATACATTACTCCATCCTGAGAAATAGATCTCATAAAAAGAGAATGCTTCGGATATATTAATCTATCTTATTTTAACTTAATGCAAAACTCAATTCTACTTATATACTTAATCACTTTTGTAATTCTAGAGCTTATCTATTTTAAAATCGCAGACCAATTTAACATCATAGACAAACCTAATCATCGTAGTTCACATACTAGTATTACCATTAGGGGTGGTGGAATAATTTTTCCAATTGCAGTTTTGGTTTATGCGATGGCTAATGGTTTCCATGATATTTATTTCGTTGTTGGTTTGTTGGCCATTTCAACTATCAGTTTTTTAGATGATATTTTGACCTTAAATAATAAAGTGCGTTTAGGTGTACATCTTAGCTCAGTTTTGTTGCTGTTCTTTCAATGGAATTTATTCAGCTTAAGTTGGTATTGGGTGTTAATTGCTTTAGTTTTTGTGATCGCTACAATCAATGCCTACAACTTTATGGACGGTATAAACGGTATCACAGGTGGTTACAGTTTGCTTACTATTAGCACACTCTATTATATTAATCAATACATAATCAGTTTTACATCCAATGAACTTTTGTTGGCAGTTGGGCTAGCTTTGTTTGTTTTCAACTTTTTTAATTTTAGAAAAAAAGCGAAATGCTTTGCAGGTGATGTAGGAAGTGTGAGTATCGCCTTTATTATTGTCTTTTTAATTGGACAATTAATTCTAAAAACGAATAATGTGTCTTACATCTTCTTATTATTGATTTATGGAACAGATACTGCGTTCACCGTGTTGTTTCGTAAAATAAGGCGAGAAAATATTTTCGAGGCACACAGAAGCCATTTCTATCAATATCTATCCAATCAACGTAAGTATTCACATTTATTAGTTTCATTTTTATATATAGTGGCGCAATTATTGATAAATGTTTTGTTGATTTCACTAACTAACGAAACTATGATCTACACTTTACTTTTATTCTTCGCCTTTGTTGTGATATATCTTTCTTTACGCTTTAAGCTTGAAGGAAAAAAAAGGCTACTGCTCTCTTACGATAAGCATAACTCACAAATGTAAAAATTTTGTTAGACCATGGTTTTGTTGTACCTTTATCTAAAATAGCCTATTTTGTTTGGTAAAATAAATATCGTCCCTCGGTGGATTATCTTTCTTTTAGACTTGGGCATTTGCTTAGTTTCGCTCACTGTTGCATATGCTGTTAAGCTGAACTTGGCATTGTCTGATGTCAATGTAGTAGAGTTTAGCAGAAATATATTGATCATTACGGCAATTAATATTATTGTCTTTTTCAATGTAAAAACTTATGCTGGTATTATTCGCTATACCAGTGCTCAAGATACTTTTCGGATACTTTTTGCTGTATTGATTAGTAATGGCGTATTTTCTTTTTTAAATTTTGTCGTTACAGCACTAGGCTATCAACCGTATATCTCTAATACGGTGTTGATCATCAATTTGTTAACATCGTTTCTTTTATTGATTACCTATCGGGTATTGATCAAGTATTTTTTCATGTATATCAAAAACTTGAACCTAGATAAGCGTAAGGTAATTGTTTATGGTGCAGGTGAGGCGGGTTTGGCAACAAAAAGGACTTTTGATCATGATGGAAAGGTAAATAAAACCATTATGGCCTTTGTAGATGATGATGAGAGAAAAGTGGGCAAGGCCATCGATGGAATTAAAATATTGAGCGCTCAACGTTTAGAGGAGCTTATTCGGGAACATGAGGTAGACGAAGTGATTTTTGCATCTTATACCATACCACCTGAAAGAAAGAATAGAATTGTTGACGTATGCTTGGAGAACAATGTAACTGTACTCAATATCCCACCTGCCGATGCTTGGGAAGGTGGTAAGCTCAACAAGTCGCAAATCCAGAACATCAATATCGAGGACCTATTGAACAGAAAGCCTATCGAGATAGATGTGAAAAGTTTGCAGGTGCAATTAAAAGATAAAAGAATCTTAATAACTGGCGCTGCTGGCTCTATAGGAAGTGAAATCGTTCGGCAATTGCTTAATTTTGATATCGGATTGATCATACTATGTGACCAGTCTGAAACTGCACTGCATAATATATATCTGGAACTAGAAGAAACCTATAAGCATAACAATTTCCATGCGTTTATTGGCGACGTAAAAGATGAAAAGAGGATGAAGCATCTTTTTGAGATGTATAAACCACATTACGTATACCATGCTGCGGCTTATAAGCACGTTCCTTTAATGGAGGATAATCCATCTGAAGCAATTAAAAATAACGTACATGGCACCAAGATGATTGCAGATCTTTCTGTTAAATATGGGGTGCAAAAGTTTGTGATGGTCTCTACAGATAAGGCGGTAAACCCGACCAATGTAATGGGTGCCTCAAAGCGTATTGCGGAAATCTATGTACAGTCATTAAATAATTCTCTTAATCAAAAGGATTTCATATTTAGCAATGGATTAAGCTATATCAATGATCTTCAGATTAAACCCATTACTAAATTTATCACTACTCGTTTTGGTAATGTTTTGGGATCTAACGGATCGGTAATTCCCCGTTTTAAACAGCAAATTGAAAAAGGCGGTCCAGTAACGGTTACCCATCCTGAAATTACCAGATATTTCATGACCATTCCAGAAGCTTGTAGATTGGTACTTGAAGCAGGCTGCATGGGTAACGGAGGTGAGATTTATGTGTTTGACATGGGTAAATCTGTGAAGATCGTAGAGCTTGCAAAGAAAATGATTCGTTTGGCCGGGTTAATTCCAAACCAGGATATTAAAATCCAGTATTCGGGCTTAAGGCCAGGGGAGAAGCTTTTTGAAGAGCTATTAAATGATAATGAAAACACTTTGCCAACTCATCATGAACAGATCATGATTGGAAAAGTTAGAGAGTATATATTTGATGATGTTGAGCAACAGATGTATACGCTATTACAACATGCTAATCTAAATGACGATAGGCAGGTAGTGATCATGATGAAAAAGATCGTAACCGAATTTAAAAGCAAAAATTCAGTTTTTGAGGAATTGGATGGTGCAATAAATGACTAAAAATTAATGAAAAAATATGCAATTGTGGCCACTTTCATGGCCTTTTTTGTTTTTGGTGCAAAGGCGCAGCAACCTGTTGCTACTGCTAACCAGAATATATTACACGATTACCAATTATATCAAAAACTAAATCGTTCGGTTTACGATACCAATACTAAATTTCACTCGTCTATCAGAGGGTTCTATGCAGATGATCCTAGGCTTAAATCTAGCTATGATTCTTTAATGAATTATGGTACTGATAGTCTCAATAGAAGAAGCTGGGTGCATAGAAAACTTTTTCAGGAACATCTAATAGAAGTTAAGAATGAAGAGTATCATATTTACGCAGATTTCCTTGGAGATTTTCAAATAGGAAGGGATTTTAAAGGTAACAGAACAACTTGGTTGAATACTCGTGGATTTCAAGTGGGTGGAAATGTGGGCGAGAAATTTTCGTTTTATTTGAATGGCTTTGAAAATCAAGGAAAATTTGCCGACTATGTGAACGACTATATCGTGAACAATCAAGTAGTGCCTGGGCAAGGATACGGAAAGTTAGCAACAGACAAGCAAGATTGGTCTTATGTTACGGCATTACTTTCTTATACGCCTAATAAATATTTGAATTTTGCGCTCGGATACGATAAAAACTTTATTGGTGATGGTTATCGCTCGGTTCTACTTTCAGATGTTTCGTCTAATTATACTTTTTTTAGATTGAGAGCCAGTTTAGGTAGCCTACAATACCAAACCATCTATGCATATATGCTTGATCCTGGAGCTCCAAAATTAGCTAACGATAGAAGGTTAGGAGACAGAGGGAAATGGATGGCCGCACATTATTTAGATTGGAATGCTACGAAGCGATTGTCTATTGGATTTTTCCAAGCAGTAACATGGGCTGACGCGGAGGTAGAAGGTAAACGAGGATTTGATTTTAACTATATCCATCCATTCATGTTCCTAAGACCAGTTGAGAACACGAATACAACTTCTCCAGATAAAATGAGGCTAGGAATAAATGTGAAGTATGAAGTTTTGGAGAAAACAGCGGTTTACGGACAGTTTATGTTTGATGAATTTACCGCGAAGGAATTTTTCAAAGGCAATGGTTATTGGGCCAATAAATGGGCTGTCCAGTTGGGTTTGAGAGGTTCAGACTTATTCAAAGTAAAAAGTTTAAACTACTTAGCTGAATTTAATACGGCACGCCCTTATACCTATGCTCACTTTGATAGGCTTTCTAACTATTCAAATTATAATCAGCCATTGGCGCATCCGTTTGGTGCAAATTTTAGAGAGTTTTTAGGGATTTTGAACTATAGCGTTAAAAAGTTTGATTTTCAAGGTCAAGGTTTATACGCTGCCTATGGTTTAGATCCAACAGGTGCTAACTTTGGAAAAGATATTTTTAAGAGTTACGACACCAGGTCTGTGCAATACGGAAGCCACGTAGGACAGGGAATTTTAACAGAACTTTATATGCTGCAAGGAAAGGTTGCCTACCTGCTAAATCCGAAATATAACTTAAGATTAGAATTAGGTGGCATATTAAGGCAAGAAAAGAATAGCTTGGGTAGTAATAACACTGCAATGGTGACTTTTGGTCTGCGAACTAGCTTTAGAAACTTATACTACGATTTTTAATCTTTATAAGTCTTTTGATATAAAAGAAAAAGCCCCGTTCTGCAATTGCAGAACGGGGCTTTTTTTATTTCTTACTTAGATAATCTTGATAGGCTAATTTCAATCCTTCTTTAAGTTCTATTTTATGCTTCCACCCTAAGTCGTGAAGTTTAGAAACATCCATCAATTTGCGGGGAGTGCCATCTGGTTTACTGGTGTCAAATACTAATTCTCCCTCAAAACCTACTGTTTCTTTAACCGCTAATGCTAGGTCTTTAATTGTTAAATCTTCTCCAGTACCTATGTTGATGAGGTTTGATTCACTATAGTTTTCCATTAAAAAATAGCAGGCATCGGCTAAATCATCTGCAAATAGAAACTCACGCATAGGTGAACCAGTACCCCAAATAATTACTTCTTTGCTGCCATTGTTCTTCGCCTCATCAAATTTTCTAATCAATGCAGGCAATACGTGAGAGTTTTCTGGATGGTAATTGTCATTGTAGCCATAAAGATTGGTTGGCATTACTGAAACAAAATTACAACCATATTGATCTCTATACGCATCGCACATTTTAATGCCGGCTATTTTGGCAATAGCATAAGGCTCGTTGGTAGGCTCCAACAACCCAGTTAATAAATATTCTTCTTTAAGGGGTTGTGGTGCTAATTTTGGATAGATGCAGCTAGAACCCAAAAACATCAATTTTTTTACCCCATTTACGTATGATTGGTGAATAACATTGTTTTGTATGGCAAGATTCTCATAAAGAAAATCGGCACGGTAAGTGTTGTTTGCTACAATGCCTCCTACTTTTGCCGCTGCTAAAAAAACATAGTCTGGTTTTTCTTCATTAAAAAAAGCAGCAACAGCTTGCTGATCCCTTAAATCTAGTTCTTTAGAGGTGCGTGTTACAAGGTTTTGATAACCTTCTTTTTGTAATTTACGATAGATGGCAGAGCCAACCATTCCTCGATGGCCCGCTACAAAAATTTTAGAATTCTTTTCCAATGTTATGGTAATTGTTAAGTCTAGCCTTGATAGACTAAGATGCCATTGTTTTAGTGGGCCTGCTTACTGCTAGCTTCTTCACTGCTTGAATGATTGAATTCGTGTCGTAACCACATAACGCCCAAAGTTCAGGTTGTTCGCCATGCTCAATGATCTCATCAGGTATGCCTAATCTCACCACGTTTGCTTTGTAATTGTGGTCGGCCATAAACTCTAGTACAGCACTTCCCATTCCTCCTTGTAAACAGCCATCTTCCACGGTAATCACGTTTTTGAAACGGGTAAATACCTCATGAAGTAATTCTGTATCTAAAGGTTTAACAAAGCGTAGATCAAAATGAGCAGGGTTGATGCCATCACTATTCAATTCTTTACAAGCTTCAACAGCAAAATTGCCCACATGACCTATGGTTAAAATAGCAACATCTTCGCCATCACATATTTTTCGCCCTTTTCCAACGGGTAAGGTATTTAGTGCTCGTTTCCAATCTGGAAGAACACCGCTACCTCTTGGATAACGGATAGTGAAAGGTCCCATGTTTTCTTGTTGAGCCGTATACATCATGTTGCGCAACTCTTCTTCGTTCATTGGCGAGGCCACCACCATGTTAGGGATACAGCGCATGAAAGCTAAGTCGTAAGCACCATGATGCGTGGCTCCGTCAGCGCCAGCCAAGCCCGCTCTGTCCAGGCAAAATACTACGTTTAGGTTTTGTATGGCCACATCGTGGATCACTTGGTCATAAGCCCTTTGCATAAAGCTAGAATAGATGTTGCAGAAAGGGATTAAACCCTGTGCCGCTAAACCAGCTGAAAAAGTTACCGCATGTTGTTCGGCAATACCCACGTCAAATGCTCTGTTGGGCATGGCTTTCATCATGATGTTAAGAGAGGAGCCCGAAGGCATTGCAGGGGTAATGCCCACAATTTTGTCATTTGCTTCTGCAAGTTCAACCATGGTATGACCAAAAACATCCTGATATTTTGGAGGTTGGGGTTTATCTACCACTGGTTTTTTAATCTCTCCAGTAATTTTATCAAATAAGCCAGGTGCATGCCATTTGGTCTGATCTTTCTCTGCCAATGCAAAGCCTTTGCCCTTAACCGTCACGCAGTGCAACAGTTTTGGACCTGGAATATCTTTTAGGTCCTTAATAATAGCAGCCAAGCGTTTTACGTCATGACCATCTACTGGACCAAAGTATCTAAAGTTTAAAGCTTCAAAAAGGTTACTTTGTTTAAGTAGCGTCCCTTTAATGCTTTTTTGTATTTTCTTTACGTATTTCTGTGCGTTAGGCCCAAGTTCCGAAAGTTTGGTCAAAACGTTAAACACATCATCTCTAAAGCGGTTATATGATTTAGAAGTAGTGATGCTGGTAAGGTATTCTTTTAGGGCGCCAACGTTTGGATCAATAGACATGCAATTGTCGTTTAAAATCACCAAAACGTTTGATTTTTCGATGCCCGCATGATTCAATCCTTCAAAAGCAAGCCCTGCAGTCATGGCACCATCACCAATAACGGCAACATGTTGTCTGTCTTTTTCGCCTTTATAATGCGAGGCAACAGCCATACCCAAAGCCGCAGAAATGGAAGTAGAAGAGTGGCCAACGCCGAAAGTATCGTATTCGCTTTCGCTAATTTTTGGAAAGCCACTAATACCGTTAATGATACGGTTGGTATGAAACTGGTTGCGCCTTCCCGTTAAGATTTTGTGTCCGTAAGCTTGATGCCCTACATCCCAAATAAGTTTATCATAAGGTGTATTTAAAGCATAGTGTAGTGCCACCGTTAATTCAACCACACCTAAACTAGCACCAAAATGCCCACCATTAACACTTACCACGTCAATAATATATTGACGTAGCTCTTGGCAAATTTGCTCAAGATCCTGCTCTTTGTATTTTTTTAAGTCCGCTGGATAGTTTATCGTTGATAATAAGGGCCCTGTCTTAACTTCCATGTAATATTATAAAAGCACAAATTACGGTATTTTGTTTAACAAATTTATGAAGAATAATTTCAAATTACAGTGGCCCCTCAATCAATGTTGATGAGAATGACTTAGTTATACGAATTACGTCATTGTATAACCTAATAATTTGAGTATTTTTACCGAACAAACATAATTCCAATAATGAATAGAGACACATTAGTTTTCGACTTAATTAACAAAGAACTAGACAGACAAGAACACGGATTAGAGCTTATTGCATCAGAAAATTTTGTAAGCAAGCAAGTTATGGAAGCGGCAGGATCAGTATTGACCAACAAGTATGCTGAAGGACTACCAGGAAAACGCTATTATGGTGGTTGCCAAGTGGTAGATCAGATTGAGAACATTGCCATTGACAGAGCAAAACAACTTTTCGGTGCAGAATGGGTAAACGTACAACCACATTCAGGTGCACAAGCTAATGCCGCGGTAATGTTGGCGGTAATTCAGCCTGGTGATAAAATTTTAGGTTTCGATTTGTCTCACGGAGGTCACTTGACCCATGGTTCTCCAGTTAATTTTTCAGGAAAGCTATATCAACCTTTGTTTTATGGGGTTAAAAAAGAAGACGGTTTAATTGACTATGCAAAATTGGAAGAAATTGCTTTGGCAGAAAAACCGAAGTTGATTATTTGTGGTGCTTCTGCTTATTCAAGAGAATGGGATTACGCCTTTATCCGTAAAGTTGCTGATCAAATTGGTGCTTTGGTATTGGCTGATATTTCACATCCAGCTGG
Organism: Pedobacter sp. ASV17; assembly: GCF_016429065.1. Lineage (GTDB taxonomy): Bacteria > Bacteroidota > Bacteroidia > Sphingobacteriales > Sphingobacteriaceae > Pedobacter. Next base: position 11,642 of record NZ_JAELTX010000068.1, on the reverse strand, counting down.
TTTTATTGCCAAAGGATTGTTGGCTAACCCACTTCCGCATTGTCATATTGTAACTACTACAACCCACAAAACCTTAAGAGGTCCTCGTGGAGGTATGATCATGATGGGTAAAGATTTTGAAAACCCATTTGGTTTAAAAACGCCAAAAGGCGAAGTTAGAATGATGTCTTCTTTGTTGGATATGGCAGTTTTTCCAGGTACACAAGGTGGCCCATTAGAACATATCATCGCAGCTAAAGCCATTGCTTTTGGTGAGGCTTTAACTGATGAGTATGGCGATTATATCAAACAAGTTGGCGCTAATGCTCAGGCAATGGCAAAGGCTTTTGTAGCTAAAGGTTACGGTATTATTTCTGGCGGTACAGATAATCACTTAATGCTTATCGACCTAAGAAATAAAAACATTACAGGTAAACTAGCGGAAAACTCTTTAGAGAAGGCGGACATTACGGTGAACAAAAACATGGTGCCTTTCGATGACAAATCACCGTTTGTAACTTCTGGTTTTAGAGTAGGGACTGCAGCAATTACCTCAAGAGGTCTTAAGGAAGCTGAAATGGCTACTATCGTTGATTTGATTGATGAGGTATTGACCAATCCAGAAGATGAGCAAACAATCAATAACGTAAAAGAAAAAGTTCAAGCGTTAGTAAGTCGTTTTCCACTTTATAAATAGTTATATTAGGTAATCAGTTATCCAAATATGCTACAAGTCCCTTCTCCAAGTCAAAACCTGGAAGAGCAGCGTCTGGCTGCACTTTATTCCTATGATGTACTTGGAGAAGGGCTTGAAAACGAGCTTGATAATCTAGTCAAGCTTGCCGCTCAAATCACTTCGGCCAAAAAAGCTTATATCAGCTTTGTTGCCAAAGACACCATTGTCTTTAAAGCTACCTATGGTTTAATCACCAAAGAACGGATTTTCAATCGAATTCACAGTGTTTGTCAATATGCGATGTATCAAGATTTCTATATCGCTGAAGATATCCGAGTGCATGATGATTTTGCGGGCAGTCCTTTATTGCTTTCGCAGGAGAACTTGGTTTTTTATGCCAGCGTACCTTTGGTTGATGCCGAAGGTTTCGCTTTAGGATGTTTGTGCATTGTAGATGACTGCGAAAGACATCTCACTTCTCTGCAAATTGAGGCACTGCAGACCCTGTCTGTTCAAATTATTGCGCAACTAGCACTTCGCAGAAAGAATCTTCAATTAGCGGCTAAAACAAAGCTTGCCGAAGATTTTATCAACGTTTTTCAAGCTTCGCCAGAAATCCATTGTATCCTCAATAGAGAAGGTGATATCATGTTTTTGAACCAAGCGGTTGAGACAATGTTGGGCTATAGTCCCCAGGAGGTATTGGGGAAAAGCATGTGGAGCTTTTGTTACAAGGAAGATATTTTAAGAATAGCCACTCATATTGAAGAAGGGCTAAAGCTAGGAAATAAGCAATTTTTCTTGGATTTTAGGATTGTAGATAAGGCAAAGCATGTGAAATGGCTAAGCTGGAGCATGGTTTCGAAGGAAGACAATTGGTACAGCTATGGTCGCGACATTACCGAAAAGAAACGACTAGATGTTGAACTTACGCATTTATCTTTCGTGGCTAGTAAGGTAAACAATGGGGTTGTAATTAGCGACGATTATAATCGTGTAAGCTGGGCAAATGATGCCTTTACGGAGATTACAGGATTTACCTTAGAAGATATTCAGGGCAAGCCTTTAGGTGATTTAATTAGAGGCCCCGAAACCGATTGGTCGGTGATTGAAAATGCCAGAAAATTAACGAGTGAAAAAAAATCGTTTACGGTTGATATTCTTGCTTATCGAAAAGATAAAACTAAGATTTGGTTATCTATTTATAGTACCATTATTTTAAGTGTAGACGGTGAAGTGGAAACGGAAATAGAGATTATTATCGATATTACCGAGAAGAAAAAGGCTGAGAAGGAAGTAGAGGTATTGTCGACCGTTGCTAGTAAAACCCATACGGGAGTAACCATTTGTAACCAAAAAGGCGAAATCACTTGGGTGAATGATGCCTTGGAACAATTAATTGGGTACTCTGCTCAAGAGCTCGCTGGTCAGATGTTGGGCGATGTGCTTTCGACCGATGAAACAGATAGGCGAGTCATATTAGAGGCAAGGAAGGCATCCGAACATAAAAAATCGTTCTCTATTGAAGTGCTTGCACAAAAGAAAGATGGTACCTCCATTTGGCTATCGGTTTCTAATACGCCCATCCTTAGTGATAAAGGAGCAGTAGAGCGTTACATTGAACTTATTGCCGATATCACTGAACGAAAGCAGGCCGAGCGGGATATTTTATTTGCGAAAGAACAGGCTTTACAGCTTAGCGAAGCCAAGGAAATGTTCTTGTCAGTAATGAGCCATGAGATACGCACCCCCTTAAATGCCATTATTGGTATGACCCACTTGCTGATTGAAAACAATCCCAAGCCCTCACAAACAGAAGACCTTAATATTCTTAAGTTCTCCAGTGAGAATTTGTTGAATATCATTAACGATGTGCTGGACTTTACCAAAATAGAGACTGGAAACCTGCATTTGGAGTTTTTGCCTGTCAATCTTCAAAACCTCTGCAATGATATTATCAGTTCGTTACAGGTAAATGCACATAAGCAATACAATGAACTAAGCTTGAACTTCGATCATCAAGTGCCAGCTTTAGTATTAGCAGATAAAACCCGACTCTATCAGATATTGATGAATTTGCTAGGCAATGCCATCAAATTTACAACCAAAGGAAAAGTAGAACTTTCGGTAGAAGTGCTTAATGAAGGTGAGGACGAGCTTGCAATTTATTTTGAAGTAAATGATAACGGTATAGGCATTCCATCCGATAAAAAGGATTATATCTTTGAAACCTTTACGCAGGCAAAAGCCGATATTTCAAGGAAGTACGGAGGTACGGGACTTGGTTTGGCCATCACTAAAAAGTTATTGAAGCTCCATGGTGCCGATATTAAGGTAGATAGTGTGGAAGGAGAAGGTACCACCTTTTCTTTCTTTATTAATTTTAAAAAATCATCCCTAACTGAATTGCCAGAACAAGCTAAAACGGTGATTTTTGAAGGGAAAAAGGTTTTAGTGGTTGATGATAATGAAATTAATATTCTGATTGCCAAACGTATTTTAATGAAATGGGGCTTAAACATCGATTTTGCCTCTGACGGTTATAAGGCAATTGAGGCCATTACCAAAAACAAGTATGACTTGGTGTTTATGGACATCAAAATGCCTGGGATTAATGGCTTTGAAACAACCATTATCATTAGAGAAATGGACGATGCTTATTATAAAAATCTACCTATAGTGGCGCTAACAGCCTCTACACTGCACGACGAGGAAAATAAATTTAAGGAAAGTGGAATGAATGGGCATGTGTTGAAACCTTTTAACCCGAGTGAGATCAAGAAAGTGTTGGCTCGCTATTTATCCTAAAAGTAAAGGGCCGATATCCCGAATGGAACTATCGACCCTTACCATCTAAATTAACGCTCTCGATATAATAAACGAGAACTAGGGTCGAAAAGTTTTTTAAAAAGAAAAAAAAATTAATTTTTTTCGTAACATCCTAAATCAGAAGGAAATAATCTTTCAGTTCCTAGAATATCTCTTAAAAGGTAGGTTGAAAAATAAGGATGAGTAAGCAAACTAATTCCTTTGTTTTTTGCCGGGCTGGTATCGTTAATCTTAAAATTTCCTTGTCGAGAATTGATAAATAAAGGGTCTACATTAATCAAATTGCCGTTATTGGCATAGGTTTGCTGGTTGCTTTTGATTAGATTGTTTTTAACCTCAATGACCGAAACCGCACTGGATTTCTTTTCTACAGTAAGCTCGTCTTCCAAACTACCCCAAATAATGTTGTTGGTTAGCGTGGCATTTAAGGATGCAAATTCAGTAGTACTAATGAAATCGGAAAGGAAAACTGCTGGTGTTCTACGAGCAAAATTATAGTTAAAAGCACCAAATGTATTTTGAGCTAAATCATAAGTGCCGCCACCGATGCCGTAAATTAAGTACTGCCCGCAATTGTAGAATAGATTATTATAAGCCACTAATTGAGTGTGATAGCCCAAAAAGCCAACTACCTGCATGTTTTTAACCACCGTATTGGCCAATACCAATTTCGGATTGCTGTTTGACGAAAGCGAATCAACTGTAATGCCTGCAACCCCATTTTTAATGGTAGCGTGGTTAATCACTGAGTTTTTGCTACTGCCATAAAAATGCAGGCCATTCCATTGCCCTGGTTCTTCTTCATAAATACGCTCTGTTCTGTCGCTGGCAAATAAAATGCTGTCTTTTGCTGTGCCTACTGCCTTTAGTGTCCCCTTAATGTTCATGGTAGAGCCATTATGGAAAAATACTCTACTACCACCAGCAATGTTTAGGGTAATGTTTTCTGGTATGGTTAGCGAGTTGTAAATGATATATGGAAGCTTACTATCCCAAGTAGTATTGCTGCTGATGGTGGCACTTTTAAGAAAATTGGCATTTTGTCCGTAAGCTACCAATGGCATTTTTTCCTTTTTGCCATTAAAGAACATCATGATAGAGTCTTCTACAATAAAAGGCTGGTTTTGGCTAGTGGGGTTAATCATCACCTTCACTAAAATATTGATCGAATCTTTCCCGTTGATTTTGATATTTCTCCCCTCAACCATTTGTTGGCCATTTACATTAATGCTAAAGGGAGAATTTGCACCCCCACCTATTTTAATGTTATCAATATTAATGGCCTTTTCGTTATAGTTGAAAACTTTAACCCTGCGTACGGTAGAGCCTATAGAAGTAAATACGGTATCGAACAATACACTATCAGTAGAGAAATTGAGCTTTGCTTTCGGATCAAAGGTAATGTCCTCATCCTTATTGCAAGCGGCAAAAGACAAGGTAAATATCGCTAATAAAAGAAGTAGGTAATTATGTTTCATTGTTCTGCATATGCTATAGCTGCAACACTCAATTTTTTAACCCCATGGCTCAGCAATACATTTCCGCAAGCTTCTAAAGTAGCGCCAGTGGTCACTACATCATCAACTAGTAAAACATGCTTATTGGCCAGTTCCACTTCATTGTTAACGCAAAAAACGCCTTGCATATTCTCATAGCGAGTGTATCTTGCTTTCTTGGTCTGGCTTTCGGTTGCTTTATTTCTGGTGAAGCTCTTGGTATCCATCGGAATGTTAAGCGCTTCGGCCAAACCTTTTGCAATATACTCACTTTGATTGTAACCTCTTAACCTAAGTTTCTTTTGATGTAGCGGAACAGGTATAATTGTATCAATATCTACATAGTATTGACTTATAGAAAGTTTTTGGCCTATTAGTTTCCCTAAACAAGCCCCGATATTGGTTTGGTTCTTATACTTTAAGCCATGTAAAAGATTCTGTACTTTGGTTCCTTTTTTAAAATAGAGCAGTGCCATCGCAGCTTCTAAGGGCAGGCGCCCCCAAAATTGTTTAGCTAACGGATTATCTGGGTAGATATCGTAATCGGTGTAGGGAAGATCATAGAGGCAGGAGGTGCAAATATCCTTTTCTCCGTGATATAACAAATTGCCGCAACCGTAGCATAGCTCTGGAAATAGTAGATTAATGAGGTCTTCGGTATAACGTTTTAAGGTAAACATTATACAAGTTACTAAAATTTAGCGGATTAGCCTTCTGCTTTCTCTTTCACCGCTAATTGCCCACAAGCCGCATCAATATCTTTACCACGGCTTCTTCTGATATTGGTAGTGATGCCTTGCTTACGTAGATAGGCTGCAAAAGCATCAATTTTATCACCTTCAGCATTAATAAAGTCGGCAAATTGGATAGGGTTGTACTCAATGATATTTACCTTGCAAGGCACGTGCTTACAGAACCTAGCTAGTTCTATGGCATCTTGTATCTCATCGTTAAAGTTGTTAAAGACAATGTACTCGTAGGTTACTGGATTTTTGGTTTTTTGGAAGTAGTACTTCAATGCTTCTGCCAATGCTTTTAACGAATTATGCTCTGTAATCGGCATAATTTCGTGGCGTTTCTCATCGTTAGCCGCATGTAGGGAAAGTGCAAGGTTAAACTTTACGCCATCATCACCCAGCTTTTTGATCATTTTAGCAATACCAGCAGTAGATACGGTGATGCGTTTGTACGACATATTCAATCCATCGGGAGCAGTAATTCGCTCTATGGACTTCAATACGTTGGCGTAGTTCAACAACGGCTCGCCCATGCCCATGTACACAATATTGGTAAGCGGAATGTTATAGTTTTGCTTTGCCTGTTGATCAATTAAAACCACTTGGTCGTAAATTTCGTCGGCATTTAAGTTACGTTTACGTTCCATGTACCCCGTGGCACAAAATTTACAGGTTAAACTACAACCCACTTGCGAGCTTACGCAAGCCGTCATTCTCTCATCTGTAGGGATTAAAACGCCTTCTACAATGTTGCCATCGTATAACCTAAAAGCATTTTTAATAGTGTGGTCGTTACTGAATTGGGCATTGCTGATCTCTACCGTGTTGATCGCATAGCCATCATCAAGCTTCTTGCGCAGGTCTTTCGACAGATTGCTCATCTCCTCGAAATTGCGTGCTGATTTTTCCCAAAGCCATTGATAAACCTGTTTGGCCCTAAAGGCAGGTTCACCCATCTCTTTAAAATGTTGGGCTAACTGTTCTGGACTTAATGACCTAATGTCTATCTTTTTTGTACTTTGCATGGGGCTACAAAGTTACTTAAAAAGATTGAGGCTTCGAAAATCTAATTCCGAAGCCTCACAAAGATTGCTTTTATTTAAATTTTACGCTTTAGGATTGGTGCTGTTTGCATCAACGCTTGGCGTAATCTCTGCGTCTTTATCTTCGCCCTTTAAATAGGTTGGCAAGTTTAAGCCAGCCATATTAAATAAATCATTCAAAGGTGGTACGGTTTTCATCATGCCCGAAACAAAGTTTGCGGTAGATCCGGCACCATTTTCACCCGTTCCGTTACCTGAATCCCAAACCGTAATTTTATCAATCTTGATATTCTTAACCGCTTCAACCTGTGTTTTAACCAATTCTGGTAATTTCTCAATTAACAATAGTTGGAAAGCCTTGGTCGGATCACCACCTGCTGCGGCTACTACTTCACGATAACCTTCTGCTTGTTTGGTCAATATTTCGAACAAACCTTTCGCCTCGGCTTCCATTTTGGCAAAGATTGCATCGGCTTCACCTTTGGCGTTTTCCCTGATGGTTTCTGCATCAGCCTGTGCTTGAATGATCGCTTTTTGTTTAGCAATTTCAGCGGGTACCACAATGTTGGCAATTTGTGTGGCTCTTTCTCTATCAGAACGAGCTTCCTCAGCCTTTTGTTCCGCTAAATAAGAAGCTTCCAATGCTTTTGCTTGTTGTACTTTTTCTGCAGCTACCGCAATTTTCAATGCTTCAGCTTCTTTTTCTCTACGCAATGCGTCAGAACTTGCAATTTCTATTTTGGCCTCGTTTTCTCCTTTTACGGCAATAGCGTTAGCTTCCGAAGTTTTAATACGGGTATCCCTTTCGGCTTCTGCTTTACCAATGGCCTCATCTTTAAAGGCAGACGCAATGCTGATTTCCCTATCTTTTTGGGTGATGGCGATTTTTACGTCACGTTCGCGTTGTGTTTCTGCAATTTGAACATCCTTTTCTCTATCAGCAATGGCTTTGCCCGTTTCCCCAATTTTGGTTTGTTCGGCAACGCTAATGATGGCTTCGTTAATTGCTTTTGCAGCGGCTTCTTTACCCAACGCTTCAATATAGCCAGATTCGTCCTTAATATCGGTTACGTTTACGTTGATGAGTTTCAAGCCGATTTTTTTCAACTCTGTATCTACGTTTTTAGAGATGTTATCTAAGAACTTGTCACGATCTGAATTGATTTCTTCAATGGTCATGGTGGCAATCACTAAGCGTAATTGACCAAACAAAATATCTTTTGAAAGCTCTTGTATATCGGCAGGAGCTAAGCCTAATAAACGTTCGGCAGCATTGTTCATGCTGTCCGCTTCGGTAGAGATAGCAATCGTAAATCGACAAGGAACATCTACACGGATATTCTGTCTACTTAATGCATTTACCAAGTTAGCTTCGATGGAAATCGGTTTTAAATCTAAATAGGCAAAGTCTTGGATCACTGGCCAGATAAATGCACCACCGCCGTGGATACATTTGGCAGAAGTACCACCAGTTTTTCCATAAATAACTAAAATTTTGTCAGATGGGCAGCGTTTGTATCTGGCCAGTAACGCTGATAGCGTTACAAATACGACGATAACGGCAATTAAAATAATGGTAATAGGCGATTGTAAGAGGTTTTCCATGTTATATTTTTTCTACGAGTACTAAATTGTTGCTTTCTATTTTTACGATTTTGATGGCAGCGCCGCTGGCTATCTGATCATCATTGGTAATGGCATCAACTTCCCTGAATGAGCCGTTAATGCTTACCTGAATTTTTCCCATTCCAGTTCTTTTTTCGGGGATGCGAAGATAAACTGAACCGCTTCTGTGCAATAGCGACTCGATTTTGAAAGAGTTGTCTTCGGCCAGTTTCTGTATTTGCCTAATAATGGCAAAAAAGATGAGGATAAAAGCAATACCTATCACTACGGAAAGGATAATGAGTAAAGGCTTGTTGGTAATTAAGCCATAAAATGAAATACCAGTCCAGCTAAATCCCAATAAAAAGTTAATCAGGTTCCTGAAGGAAAAAAGTTGGAAAGGTGCGTGAGCGTGGTCTAAATCTCCGTCAAAATCAGCATCGATGCCGTCTCCCGAATCGGCACCTATAAAAGTCATGATAGTTTGAATGAGAAAGACAAAGCTTACGGGTATTGCTAAATACCAAAATACCCTCAATAAGGGTTCTAGATTGTTTAGTGCGTCCATAGATTGCTTGTTGTGGTTTCTGGCTAATATAATGAAAATAGCCGATTTTTAAAAGCAATTTAGGGAAATAACGCCTGAAAATGATGTTTTTTACCTTCTTTTTCCTTTTGAACTAAAGTTGCTGGGCTTTGATTTGGAGTGGCCTCCTTTAGTATTTTTGTTGTTAGACTTGTTGCCGGGTTTCGAGCTAGGTCTTGATCTTCTGTCCACATTGGAACCTGCATTATTCGGCTTTGGTTTACTGAAATTCTTGGGCGGTTTTGTCCCTGATGGTTTAGGTTGTTTAGTGGTTTCGGAACTTGAGCTTGCTAATAATTTGTAAAGATCTGTTTGTTCCTTTTCTTCAAGCTCACGCCAATCGCCAACAGGCAAGCCCTTAAGAGAAATGTTCATGATCCGTACACGCTCTAGCCTAGTCACTTCGTAACCGAAATATTCGCACATGCGGCGGATCTGTCTGTTAAGGCCTTGGATAAGGGTAATCCTAAAGATGTTGTTGCCTTCTTTTTTGACCTTGCATTTTTTGGTCATTACCCCCAAAATAGGAACGCCACTGCTCATGTCCTGCACAAATTGCTCGGTAACAGGTTTGTTTACCGTAACCAAATATTCCTTCTCGTGGTTGTTACCGGCCCTGAGAATTTTGTTGACCAAGTCGCCATTGTTGGTTAAAAAAATTAGGCCTTGCGAATCCTTATCTAGCCTGCCAATCGGAAAAACCCGTTCGCTATAGTTAACATGTTCAACAATGTTGTCTTTAACGCCAACTTCGGTAGTGCTGGTTACGCCTACAGGTTTGTTGTAGGCAATAATGATGATGTTTTCTGCTTCTCGTGCAGCAATGGTCTGGCCGTTAACACTTACAGCGTCACCAGGTGATACTTTATCGCCAACCTTGGCTCTTTTACCGTTAATAAATACTTGCCCTAGTTCAATGAACCTATCGGCTTCCCGTCTTGAGCAAAGCCCGCTTTCACTGATGTATTTATTTAAACGTGTAGTAAGATCCATGATTAGTATTGGTATTAAGATGCAAATTAACCAATTCTAATCGGGATATGCTCATAAATAGACTTGCGAAGTTCAATTATAAACTTCGCAAGTCATTATTTTGGTCGATTCATTAAAGGCCTAACTCATCTGCACTTGGGCCGTAAGAGCCTGGGATTGGAATGTCCAATAAACGTAGATATACCCCTAATTGTGCCCTGTGGTGCGTGATTTGGTTAAGGGATACCCTAATAATACCATATTTGGTCATCTCGGCATGAATTTGCTCGCCTGTGCGCAATACCCAAGGTTTGTCCAAGTCTGCCTCGCTTAAGGTTGAAAGGCTTTCCAAGCTTTCTTTGGTGTTTTTCTCCATCAAGGCAACCAATTGGTCATTATTGTCGGCCTTTGCTGGATTGTAAGGAGCGGCAGCGAAATCAAGCTCTTCGGTTTCAATACCTAACTTCGGCCAGCTGCCCAAATCAGCAATGTGAGTGACAAGGTCTATCATTTTCATGCTTTTCTCATGAGGCGCCCAATCTGATTTTCCGAAAGGAACTAAAGCTAAAAATTTAAGGGTGGTTGCAGTCTCGTTTGCCAACTCTTCTTTTAATTGATTGATCGTATTCATGTCTAAATTGTTTTGTTAAAACAAAGTTGCTACCTGCTACTGACAACCCTATGGCAGTGCGTTTTTTGATTCCAAAATTTATTTTTTAATTCTAAAATCTGAGAGTTTTATATGGCTATAATGACTTTAAATTGGATGTTAGAAAAGAAAAAGATAGAAAAGCGGATTGAGACAGGTGGGTTGACTGGTTGATGATGATACTGTCCACTTCATTATTCGTATATATAATATAATAGGTAGTCAATTTAAATATGGGAGTATTGGATAGGCGATGACGAATGTTTTTGTTTAGCGGGAAGTTATTCAGAGGGGCTATATAACTGCACCTTTACTAGGTAATCTTAATTACTACTATAATATATAATAGGTGGTTGAAGGTCGTATATGTAATAGGATAGCATTGATATAATAAAAAGCGGCTACTCGTTCTGTCCTCTAACGGGTACAAACTGGTAAATCATTTCCTTGCAAATCGACGGTGTGCTTTAGACGCAAAGGTTTAGTTGTGTATATAGATATGAGTGGGGCCGCTATTTATATATATGTATAGTATATATAGGTAAGCTGTCGCCTCATCCATCTATATGATGTTGGCGCTCTCGAAATAGTCCAATTTTAAGAGTTTTGGGCCGTTTTAAGTTCCTGATCATGGTTTTGTGATTTTTTTCTTGCTGTTCCCCAGAGTCTTACGCATGTTCCTTCAATAAAAAACGGCTCATGTATTGCACAGGGGATATATTTTCCTACCTTTGCACTCCGCTTCGGAGGAAGAGGGGACAATGAAAAGCCAGAACAAACGGGAAGAAAAAAAGTTTTATTTTTTTCTTGCGAAAGGGAAAAGTTTTTCTACCTTTGCACTCCGCTTCGGAGGAAGAAGGGAAGATTGAAAAGAGGAAGGGAAGAGAGGGAAAAGATGGAGAAAGGCAAATAAAAAATATTTCATTTTTTATTTGCGGAAAAGAAAAAGTTTCCTACCTTTGCAGTCCCAAACGAAACGGGAGCCAACGAACGGAGTTCGGAGGCGAATAAAAAAAAGATTGAAACAGCGGAAGCGGATGCCAGAACATTAAGACTGGCGGACGGGGAGG